>CASBRD010000408.1 GCA_949128025.1 Oscillatoriales cyanobacterium PMM_0008
GAGGGGTTGGGGGTGGGGTCAAAACTATTAGCAAACAAATGGAGGTTTTACAAATGAACAATTTGCCAGGATGGATTCCTAAACCTAGTTCGTGGTTGAGTGCAGTTCTCTTAATTTTGCTCGTGGGGGGGATTGCAGTTGCGATCGGGAGAATTTTTGAAATGGGCTATTCCCTGATGGATCTTTCACCCAAGATGCAAATCTTGTTATATTTTGCACTTTTACTGTCGCCTATTCCCGTAGTTGCGATCGCACACCATTGGCTGCACGTATTTCTCGATCGCTATTCTCCCAATACGCGATCGCCAGAACTGGGCAAAACTGAAGGGTTACTCCCCGGTTTAATGAGTTGGTGGGAAGGCTTGTATGGCTGGATGACGATCGCACTCGCAATGCTCCTAAGTGGTATGATTCGATTCATGTTCTTTTTCTCGTATGACTCACTATACGAAATGCTTGGCTGGTGGGATGAACTGAGAAATTTCTTCACAGTTTATACGCTCATCCGGGTAGTTGCAGCCGCATACCTTTACGAATTTGAACATACAGTGCGGCATCATTTGATGGCGGTGGGTGCTGCAAATCAGAGCGATCGGTAGCTGCAAATACCGTCCGAAAATCAATCCCCGACCTGTAGGGGCACGGCGTCTAGTATATTTTGGTCAGGACGGATAACATTAATCATGCCGTGCCCCTACACAACCATATTCCTCTTTAAGAAACATTAAAAATGTAACAATAATTTTGACTTTTCAATTTTATAAATTAGTTATAGCAACCGCCAAGGCGGTTAGGACAACTGCAACTCTTACCTCTGGTCCTTCCATCCCTTACTGCGTAACCCTTTTCCCTCTTCCCTCTTCCCTGTTCCCTAGCCCCTAGCCCCTAGCTATAACTCACAGAATAGGAGCCGATAGAATTATGCAACATCAGGAAGTTCATCATAACCTTCAAAATAGCCTCAAGTCAGCATTAGGTTTGCTGGAACTCGATCCAAAATCCCAGCTTTATCAAGATGTTACATCTGTCTGCAACCATCTTGCCAATCCCGGTTTTCGGATTGCTGTTTTTGGCCCTTTTAATTACGGCAAATCAACCCTAATCAATGCTATTCTGGGAAACCGTGCCTTACCAATTGATATTATTCCCACGACGGGTGCTGCCATTTATGTTAAATATGGCAATGAGCTACGAACTAAAATCGTGATGTTGGATGGTAGAGAAATTAATGAAAGCGGTACGGAAATCCTCAAGCAGTTTGCTATCCTAGATGGCGATCGCCGAATGAGAGATGATGTCGCCTCCGTGCAGGTTTTTTGTCCTCACCCATTCCTGCAAAATGGCGTAGAACTCCTGGATTTACCGGGAACGAACGATCGCGAAGAACAGGATAACTTAGTCCGCGACAAACTCCTGACCGCAGATTTAATTGTTCAGGTGTTGGATGGTCGTCAGTTGATGACTTTAGGCGAACGGGAAAAATTGCGGGATTGGTTGAGCGATCGCGAGATTAAAACAGTACTTTTTGTTGTTAATTTCGTTAATTTACTGGAACCAGAAGACCAGAAAGAAGTGTACAAACGTTTGCGATTTGTAGCGGAAAGTTTTCGGGCAGATTTACCACCAAATATCAGTAATCTATACCGCGTTGATGCACTCCCTGCCTTGAGATCGAGATTAAAAGGTGATGTAGCGGCTGCACAAAGTAGCGGACTTGCCAGTTTTGAATCTGCACTGCAAAGTATTTTGGCAGTAAAACAGGAAAATATGGGCGATGTTCGGCTTCCGCGTGTGGTAGCTTTAGCTTCTCAAATTCAACAATCCTTACAAGCAAAAGCTCAAGCCATTTCCACCGAAGTAGAAGCCTCTAAAAACAAGCGCCAAGCTAAAATTGATATCCAACAAAAAGCCGAGAAACTAATTAAACAAGGCTTTGCCGCTAGCGTTACCGAATTGCGAGACTGGTTGAACGCGCAAACACTTGTATATCGCTATCAATCCGAAGCCGGAGCAGCACTTGGGCACAATCAATTTAGCACCTGGGAAAGAGACTTTTTTAAACCAAAAGTTGTACAACTTCAACAGGCCCTGGTAAAATGGGTTATCCAAGCTTGTGACTTTTTCAATCATCCTCAACCTGAAGAGTTATCAATTTCTTTTCCAACCCACCCACAAATAACTTTACCAAATCAACCAGCAGCTTCAGATAGTTTAAGCGATACTGCTTCAGTAGGTGTAGCAACTGGTTTGGGTTGGGTTTTGGGTGGCCCTGTAGGAGCAGCAGTTGTTGGTGGTGCTGCCTATCTTTTGAATAAGAATGTAAAACAAGACAAGCAAGAATCTTCAGAAGAAGTTTATCAAAATCAGGTAGCACAAATTTATGCTGATGCTGCTAAAGAGTATCTGAATCGCTTCAGTAGTGAAGCTCTTTTAGCGCTGCGGCAATATGAAGAAAAAGCCGCAAAAGTCATTAATTTTCAAGTGCCTGACGAGCCAATAGAGCTTAGTAGCAAGCGTTATCAGCTAAATTCATTAAACGCTTGCTTGGAGAATCTCGATCGAGAATTGAAATCTGTCAGAGCAAGTTTGGGTTAGGCGATCGCTTACAGACAACTTGCCAACTTCCTCTTTGAGTTCTTGCAGTGGCATAGAGTTACTCCAACATCTGCTGGTATTCTAATTCTAGTATGTGCGATCGTATTTGTGGGATAAAATGTGCGATCGCACTCTCCTTTTACAGTAACCTTCTCTAGATAAACTCTCTCTTTTATCTAGGCCAAACTTTAATCGCTATCTCAGCTAAATATTCAGCACGAGCTTTAATTGCATCTTCATTCCAAACGGTTATGTCTTTTTCTTTAAAATATTTATTCAGCTTTAAATTGGTCTGATCAAAAATATTTAATTTATCAGCGAAGGGTTTGTTAGATAGATCGGGGTTATAGCCAGTGAGGGTAAGATTACCCAAAGTGTGACACCATTGCTTATGTACACTATTAGGATTTGCTCCTAGCATCAAGCCCCATTGATTTTTTTTGTCTAACTTTTGGGGCATAATATGCTCGATAGTAATTTTTTTATCTGTAGTATCAACAATAGCCAGGACTTCCTTGCTCTGCTTGCAGAGATATTCCTCCATGCACTCTAGTACAAGTTTTATCCGATCGATCGAACTATTGCTGTACACGCTTTCATTAATAATTCCCTTCCGAAAAGTATCATCATCAGGCCAAACTTGATTGCTCTTACTGTCATAGCTCATTAAAACTTGGCGCAACCCATCAACCCAATCAGCAGCATTTTTGTCTTTAACTTGTTGTGATAAGTTGTTAAAAACATTACCCAAGGATCTTGTAGAGACTCCTGCAAACCAACGGCGCACAAAATAAGATACTAGACAAACCAAAATCTGCTCAAATTGCTTGATTGATAGGTTTCCTTCTTCATATTTATCATAAACATTTAGTAGGAAAATATGGCAAGTCTTAAAATCCAAGCGGCTTAATATTTCAACCCAAATGCGTAGCCTTTCTTGTGGTTCTTTTTTGTGGAAATTTAGGCGCTGATAGTATCTAGCAAACTTTACTAACTCTTTTAACTCATTTTCTATCCCTATTGTAGATTTTTTCGCGGCTTTTTCAAAACGTTCTTTTAACGCCTTATATACCTCCTTCTGATTAACTGCTTCCCCATCTTTACGTAGATAAAACCAAAAGGCATTGGTAAGTTCTTCTGCATATTCCTTTTCACCCATGCTTTCCTTAAACTCTTTTTGGAGAGGGAACCATACATCGGTATATACATCTTCTCGTCTAGCGGGAGGCAATTGCATAAAAATATAGTTACGTACTAAGTCAGCTTGGCTTAGATCTTCCCCTTTGTAGTTTAAACTTTCAAAAATGAGATATGGGTTATCGCTATCATCAGATGTGATGCTTACCAATATTAGACGTTCCAGTATAATATCCTTAAATTTTGCAAAGTCTAATGAGTTATCGTCATCTTGATAAGGTTTTTTAAGTTTACTATCAAAAAAAATATAAGCTTCATAAATTTTGCCTTTGTCTTTGTCTTCTTTTTTTAAAGATTTTTTATCTAATTCGACAATTTTTCGGTAAGCTTCTCGATCGTCCTGGGTAGGTAGTACCTTATAAACATCATCACCTTTTTTAAACTTATTGATCAAATAACATTCGTGCAACTCCTGTGCCATTTCCTGTGCCATTTCCTTTGGCATTGTAGATTTAGTAGATTTAGAGTCGTCGATTTTACTTACATAACTTCGTAGCGCGGCTAGTAGAATTGTAAGCGTTGTGAGGCGTTGTTGTCCGTCGATAACGATAAACGTAGAAATCCCAGTCGGTTGTGAAGGAACTGATTGGGTTACAATAGGGCCTAGAAAGTAAAAACCTTGTACCTCTCCGTTGTAAAGACTCATCAAATCTTCCCAAAGAGTCTCCCAGTTCTCCTTATTCCAAGAGTAGGGTCTTTGAAAAAGGGGGATTTGGAACTGCTTACCGCCCTCTAGTAAGTTTCGCAAACTGGTTTCAGATGCTTTCATCTTTATCTATTTCCATTCTTTATATTATCGATAATAACTAGTCACCCAATAACCCGCACTTTGCCTAAGTACCACTGTGTAAAATTCCATTGCTTTACCTGCTTTTAGTAAGGTGGGCATCATACCCACCCTACTATTATGACCTAAGCCCCCACAGATTCCTTAGCGGCGTACATCACTTCAACTGTAATTTTGGAAATATTCCTTTCCCGCGCAAACTTCTCGGTATTGCGCTTCACTTTACCGCGCACGAAACCGGGAATCTTATTCAATTCTGCTTGTCCTTCCTTAGTCCAACCAAGATCGGAATCAGCAGAAATTCCCTTAGTAATGACTTCCTTGGTATCGTGTCCGCCGAAGATTTCCAGCAGGTGATCTTCCATTCCCAAGGTGAAGGAATTGTAGACCAGATCGACGCACTGATTCGTACCTTCATAACCCATGAAAGGTTTGTAACCAATTGGGAAGTTTTGGATGTGAATCGGTGCGGCGATAACGCCGCAGGGAATATCCAAACGCTTACCGACGTGGCGTTCCATTTGCGTACCGAAAATAGCAGAGGGTTCGACGCGCGCGATCGCATCTCCGATCTGACCGTGATCTTCGCTGACAATCACTTCATCGCAATACTCGCCAACTTGTTCCCGGAACCAATCAGCATCGTATTTGCAATAAGTTCCCGCCCAAACTACGTGAATTCCCATTTCCCTCGCCAGAATTTTGGTCATCGCGGCGGCGTGGGTGCTATCGCCAAACACAACTGCTTTTTTACCAGTCAAGTTCTGACAGTCAATCGAACGGGAGAACCAAGCAGCTTGAGAAACGTGCAAAGTTTGCTCGTTGATAAAATCTTCGTAATCAACATCACCGCCTTGTTCGTTAATTACCTGCTGAATCTTGCGGATACAACGCGCAGTTTCCACCACACCCATCGGCGTGATATCCACACAAGGCGTTCCGAATTCTTGTTCGAGGTACTTAGCTGTCATTAACCCGATTTCCCGATAAGGAACTAGGTTAAACCAAGCTTTCGGCAGATTCTTCAGGTTGAGAACAGATGCACCTTCGGGAATTACTTGGTTAACTTCAATTCCCAAGTCAGCCATGAGGCGTTTAAGTTCGGTGCAGTCGTGCTGATTGTGGAAACCAAGGGTAGTAATACCGATGATGTTGACGGAAGGTTTTTCTGTTTTCCCTTCTGGCAGATTGCCTTGTTTGCGAGCTTTTTCGATGTAGTATTGAACAATTTGATGTAAAGTGCGATCGGCTGCTTGCAATTCATTCACGCGATAGTGATTCACATCTGCCAACATCACATCGCCTTTAGCATCTAATTGCGCCCGTTCAACAAAATTTCCCAAATCTTCTTGTAAAATACTAGAAGTGCAAGTCGGAGTCAGCACAATTAAGTCAGGATGTTCTTCCTTATCCTTGCGGGTGATATTATCTATCACTCGTTCTTGAGAACCCCGTGCAAGAACGTGCCGATCGACAATACTGGTTGTGACTGGCGTGAAATTCCTCTCCCGCTCTAACATCGATCGCATTACGTTAAAATAGTCATCCCCCAGCGGTGCGTGCATGATCGCGTGGACGTTCTTAAAGGAAGTGGCAATCCGAAGAGTGCCAATGTGAGCGGGGCCTGCATACATCCAGTAAGCTAATTTCATTCTGTTCTCCCTTGCGCTAGTCAAAGCAAGCGTAATAGTGATCCGTTATTTTTGCAGCCGTTTCTGATTTTCGCACCAGATGCAGTCGGTGAAAGTAACGACTTACGAAACTTAAAGTTGGCAGCAAATCGCTGAAATATGCTCCATCCTAGTCATATAGCTTGCCATTAAAACAACAAGGAGATTGTTTTATGAAATTATTCTTAATTTTTTGATATATTTTGGATAAATTTCACTAACTGACACCCATTGCCTTCAGAGCTTGGGCCGCTTCATTGAGTCTTTGGATGCCAACTTTGGTTTGAGTGATGCCAGTGGCAGTTTGTTGGGCACCGGAGTTGATAGCATTCATGGCAGAGATGACTTGTTCGATCGCGATCGCTTGCTGTTTGGCGTTGAGGGCGATTTGTTGGTTGTTGACAACCACCTGGTCAATCGCCGATGCTACACCTTTAAACGCTTCTGCTGTCTCCTGTGCAATGTAGACCCCATCTTTTACGGTTTGCGTCCCTGCATCCGTAGCTATTATAGTTGAGTTGATTGCTTTCTGGATATCGGTAACGAGGATGTTGATCTTTTCGGCTGATTTCTTGCTTTGATCTGCCAGTTTGCGAATTTCTGCCGCTACGATGGAAAATCCTTTACCTTGCTCCCCAGCGCGAACAGCTTCAACGGCAGCGTTTAGGGCCAGCATATTTGTCTGGTTGGCTAAATCTGTCACTACCTTGGAGATGTTACCAATTTGAGTAGTCTGCTCATTTAATAGGACAATTGAGTTGGCGATCGCCCCTACTTTATCTTCTAGTGTCTTCATACCCTCTATACTTCGCTGTACCGCTTGATTGCCGTGTTCTGTGAGATTTAGTACCTGACGGGAAGCAGTAGCGGCTGCATCGGCTTGCTGTGCTGTTGCCGAGGAAGAAGCACCTAATTCGCCCATTGTCGTGCTAGTTTGATTAACTGCTGATGCTTGCTGTGCCGCAATCTGCTGCTGTTCTTCAACAGTACAAACCATCTGCGCTGAAAAAGAGGAGATGTTATTGATCATTCTCCGCATTAAATTGATTAAATTGTTGACAATCAATAACTCTACTGACAAAATGGCTGCCATGCAGAATAGGATAATCATGCCAGCAATACTTTTAAAAGTATTGATGGAAGCAAAAACTACACTTTTTGGCGATTCAGATATAACAATCATGTGATATTTATTTTCAGCAAATATTTTCCGAAAGCCAATGATTTCAGGTATTTCTTCATAAATATTTCCTTTGTCGTTTGAGAGAATTTGCTTGGCTACATTGACTGGATAATTTTGTTCTATTTTATCCTGATTATTTAACTCAAATCCCCATTCTTTGCTGGCATCAGGATGGTAAAGATAGTATCCATCGCTGTTGACTAAAAATGCCTTGCTACCCTCAAAAGGCTTAATATTTTTGATGGATTCAATAAACGCTTTCGCAAAAACATTAGCAACAACAATGCCCCTTTGTTTTCCGTCTGTCCCATAAATCGGAGTGCTGTAGCGAATAACTGGCTTGTAGGGAACCTCGATTTTACCTTTCTCCCGATTGAGGTTGACAGGAGAAACATAGACTTCTCCTGTTTTTAGCTGCATCGTCTTGATAAAATATTCAGTCTGAGCTTTGTTTTGTAGTTCGGTGGTAGGAATCACTTTACCCTCGACTCCATCTGAATCTACACGCACCATTTCGTTACCGTTTTCATCCAAATAACGTAACTGCATATAATAGGGTTTAACCTTAGCCATCTCCAGGAATATGGCGTTTAGCTGATTAGTCCAATTTTGGTAATCGAGATTGTCTTTGTTGTCAATTTTATTTTCCCTAGCGATCGCAATTTTTTGAACTGGTGGCACTTTGCTGAGAAACAAAACATCTTTGTCGATACTATCTAAAAAATCTTGAATTTTTTCAGCATTGTAAGTCAATACATAATTAATCTGATTCAAGGCTGAATCAGTCAATGCCTGAGTTGAATTATACGTGCCATACCAGCCAATAATTGAGACTGGAATAATTGTACTTAAAATTAGCATAACCAGAATTTTATTCTGGAGTTTTTTGAAAAAATTTAAATTCATGGAGATTTTACTGAATAAGCTTAATTTTTGCGTACCATTTCTGAGCGGAATCCAAAAATTGGATCGATCTGAAATCTGAAATCTGAAATTGTCCCTCTAGCTGACACCCATTTCTTTTAGTTGGGTCATGCCTTCAATGGTTCGTGCTACGGCTTGATTTCCTGTTTTTGCTAAATTCAACAGATGATGCGAACTGAGCGCGGCCGCTTCAGCTTGTTGGGCTGTAGCTGATGAGGAAGCTCCCAACTCATTCATTGTCGTGGTGGTTTGATTTACCGAACTTGCCTGTTGGTTGGCAATGCGTTCCTGCTGCTCAACAGTGGCGGTAATTTCGATACCAGATGTAGAAATTATATTAACGACACCGCTGATCGATTGGAGGATCTGCTTGGTTAAGAAGACACCCAAAATAATAGCTGTGAGCGGGCCAATTGTCATCCCCACAAGCACCCAAAATTTAGTCTGGCTGATATCCTGATTCGCTTCCTTAATACTATTATTTGCCTGCTCTCGGTTGTTATCCGCGTTTTTGACTATTGATACTGATGATATCTCAAACGGAACACGATTAGCTTTTGCTTTCTCACTAAGTTTGTTAAAAACGTCCATAGCAGCTTTGGCTGCTGTCATTTCTGGCGAATTACTCTTACCCTGACTGATTAGCTGAAGCTGTACCTGGAAGGGATTCAAAATTCCCAGCCTCTTGAATTCTTGATTAATCTGTAAAAATTCTTCGTGACTCTGCTTCCATTTATCCCAATCCTGAAGCATTTGTTTGTATAGTTTATCTTCCTCTGGAATGCGTGGAATCGGTTCGTATTGCTTAAAGCCATCGTTGATCTGTTCCCAAGCTTTATCCATTCTGTTTAATTCAGCCTGCCTGTCTGCTTGGGTTGCCTTAAGATTAAGGATCGCTCGCTGTGAGGACTCAATTTGCGTTTTTCCTTCGTTGATTTTCCATAACGCCTCAATACTCACTAGGTTATTTTGACCTATATTATTGATGTGTTCGCTCAACCGGGAAGTGGAGTCATACCCCACCCAGCCAACTACTAACACAATCAAGCCCATCATTATAAAGGCACTAATCAGTCTCGTTTGTAAGTTCATGTTCCTAAACATACTGTTTCTCCTGCTTTTTGCTTGCTTCAACAGAGTTACGGCGTTTTCAACTGAACTTATACATTAAAGGTGAGCTACATTTTATAGCTAGGGGCTAGAGAAAGTTTTGAGTTTTGAGTTACTCCCCTCCCGCCAAATATACTGCATATTTTAAGTCTAAAGTCAAGGCTATACTGAGATATTTGTCCTACTCTCCATCAGTGCTAATCAACTGAGTTGTTTCCTACCTAATCCAAAATTATGGTTGAACTTTCTCCCAACTCCCCCAGTCTAAAGGGACAGTTATTAACCATTTAGGTTTTGCTCATGCAATCGAAATTATTTGCGCTGATAGGGACTACCGCCGCACTTGCGATCTCCACGGGTTTGGTCGCTTCAACTCAGGCTACCCCAGTTCCTACTTCTTCAGGTCAGCCAATGGTTCTAGCTCAGGGAGGAATGGCTTCTCTGAATCTCACTTCCGATCAAAAAACACAAATGCGACAGATTCGCGAATCTACTCGCACTCAGATCGAAGGTATCTTAACACAAGAGCAGAAAAATCAATTGAACGCCGCCAGGGAACAGATGAGAGCGCGTCGGCAGCAAGGAGGTCAAGCCGGTCAACCAGGTCAACCAGGTCAACCAGGTCAACGCGGTCAACGCGGCCAACGCGGTGAAATGTGGTCTTCGCTGAATCTCACTCCCGAACAAAAAGCACAAATGCAACGAGTTAGGGAGGAATCCAAGCAACGAATGGAAGCTGTTTTGACTCCAGAGCAGCGCCAACAAATGCAACAGATGCGTCAAAATCGTCAAACTCGCCGTCAGCCTCAATAATAACGCAAGTTGCTAGTTATATAGTTGAGGTTGGTATTAGGTACGTTGTTGCGCTTTAGCGCTCTTATTACAACTGGGATAAGAGCGCTAAAGCGCAACAACATACCCAGAAAGCAAGTAAAAGGAAAAAATCATGCCAACTAAACAAGATTGGGAATGGTTAGCAGCCGGTTCTGAATATCAAACTGCGATCGCAATCCAGCAACTCTTGCAGGAGGAAAAGTGGATGGAAGCAAGCGTTGGCCTGTACGAACTAATTGAATCAATGGGAAAATCGAAAAAATTGGCACTGACAAGCCAGCTAACTAGATTGATGGCTCATGTTATTAAGTGGAAATGTCAACCCGAACTTCGGAGTTCCAGTTGGATTATCACCATTCGTTCTGCACGTCAAGAAATTGCAGATATTCAAGAAGAAGTCCCCAGCTTAAATCGTAATTTTATTGAATCTATCTGGGATAAATGTTTTTATAGAGCGGTGAAAGATGCTGAAGATGAAATGGGTAAGCTGTGCGAATTATCCGCTCTTTCTTGGGAGGAAGTCTTGACAGAAGAGTATGCTTTATTTAAACGAAATTGAGACGATTTTTAAGAGTAAAATTTGGTTTAAAAATTTAATCTTTTTGCCTATTGCTATTAATTGATTTTTATGCTAATATGTAAATGTCATAATGCGAATCTGTCTGCTCATATAACTCCATAGCTATATTGTTATATTATCAAATTTTCATAGTCTGGAATGCTTGCTACACAAGGACTGGCGGACAGGGATGATTTAGATGGTGGAACCGCGTAGAGTTTCGCGCTGCAATTCCAGTAGATCTCGAATACCTTTTTCGGCACAATCGAGTAGTCGGTTCAGTTGGGAACGGGTAAAAGTGCCATCCTCAGCGGTTCCTTGGATTTCGATAATGCCGAGATTTTCATCCATCACGACATTAAAATCTACTTCAGCGGCGACATCTTCAGGATAGTTGAGGTCTAAAAAAGGCTCACCCTGCAATAATCCTACGGAAACAGCGGCGACTTGGTGACGGATAGGCGATCGCGTCAACTTTCCCTGCTCAACCAACTTTTCCATAGCATCGACGAGTGCGACAAACCCGCCAGTAATAGCCGTCGTGCGAGTACCCGCATCCGCCTGCAAAACATCCGCATCGACAATAATGGTGCGTTCTCCCAGCGCCTGCAAATCTAAAGATGCTCTTAAACTGCGTCCGATCAAGCGCTGAATTTCCTGAGTGCGTCCAGACAATTTCAGAAATTCCCGTTCGTGGCGTTGAGGAGTTGCGCCTGGGAGCATTCGATACTCAGCAGTCAGCCAACCCTTGCCCGTACCTTCCAGAAATTTCGGCACGCTCTCTTGGATACTCACATTACAGAGAACTTGGGTGTCACCGCAATGGGTAAGGACAGATGCGATCGCAAAGCGAGTAAAGCCTCGCTCAAAACGAATGGGACGGAGTTGGTATGGTTGTCTGCCATCAGGACGCTGCCAGGACATCGCACTTGCCTCAAAATCGAAATTCACGTTACAGCATAGCCCGAACACTCAGCTTTTACATCCCAATTCTCAGATACTTTTAATGATTGACGATCGCTCAACCTGGGGACGATCGGCGAAAAGTCCGACTCTCAAGTTTCTGTAAGATACGATCGCACCCCGCAGTATATCCCCAGTAGAGATGGAAGGGACGTTTAAATGGATTGACAGTCGTTGTGCCTGAGTTCCCTTACCTGCACCTGCGCCTCCCAAAATTACCAGTCTCACAGCATTCTACCCCAAGAGCAAGTCGATTCAAGGATTCGACTCAAGCTTACCATCAAACCTGCGATCGCTCTTTTCCGTGCGATCGATCTGCGCCAATTGGGCCTAAACAGAGAGATTTTTACTTCCTTTGGCTATTGACGTACTTATATATATAGTGTTTTACTATGTAAACCAATCTAAAATTGCACTAGATATTGTTAAGCGAACCGGATAGGCGGCATTTTGCGTGCTGTCAAATTGTTCGTTACCCATCAATGGTTGATATATGGTTGCCCAGCTAGAAACTCCCACTCTTAATACTGACCGTCGCCAACTCACCACAGTTGAAGGACTGCTGCAAGTCTTCACCTCCTCTCACCGCACCTTTTTTACCAGCGTCATGGCGCAAGCCCTGAGAATTGCCGGACAAGGAACCCCTGTTTTAGTGGTGCAATTCCTTAAAGGGGGAATTAATCAGGGATACGATCGTCCGATGCGCTTAGGAGAGTATTTAGATTGGGTTCGCTGCGACTTACCCCGCTGTATCGACACGCCACATCTGGACGATGGAGAAATGCGATCGCTACAACAGTTGTGGCAGCACACGCAAAAAGCTATATTTGAAGGCAAATATTCTCTCATCGTTCTCGATGAACTGAGTTTAGCCATTAACTTCGGCTTAATCCCAGAAACAGAAGTCTTGGAAGTCATCAAAAGACGCCCCAGTCATGTAGATATTATTTTGACCGGGCCAGAAATGCCAGAAGCGATTTTGGATATTGCCGATCAGATTACAGAGATGCGTAGGAGCGATCGACCCTGAAAAATTGACTCAGTTTTACGGTATCCTAGTATTCCCGCTTAGATTACTTGTGAACCTGTGATTAAGAACGATATTTGGATTGCTCAAATGGCTCAAAAGGGAATGATTTCGCCCTTTGAGCCTCAGTTACTGCGTCGCTTTGAGGAATTGCCAGTCATTTCTTATGGTTTAAGCAGCTATGGTTATGACATAAGGCTATCTCCAGTAGATTTCCGCATTTTTAGGCATATTCCAGGCACTGTAGTAGATCCAAAGAACTTTAATCCTGAAAACTTACAGCCAACGAAACTCTATACAGATGCCAATGGCAGTTACTTTATCCTTCCTGCTCACTCTTATGGCTTAGGTGTTGCTTTAGAAAGGCTAGAAATACCAAGTAATATAACAGTAATTTGCATAGGTAAAAGTACTTATGCTCGTTGCGGGATAATTGCAAATGTCACTCCAGCTGAAGCAGCCTGGCGGGGTTACTTAACCTTAGAATTATCCAACGCTTCTAGCGCTGATTGCCGAATCTACGCCAATGAAGGGATAGTACAGTTGATGTTTTTGGAAGGAGAACCTTGTGCTATAAGTTATGAAGCTCGTCAGGGTAAATATCAGGATCAAGCAGAGATTGTAACTCTAGCTAGAGTCTAAGCGGTAAAAAATATTTCAAGTGTTTAACTAGGTTGATGTTTTCGCACTAATTCCTGTTGAACCGAAACCTCCACTCCCTCTAGATGTCTTACTTAAACTATCAACTTCTTCAACTTCAACTCGAATTACTGGTGTAATAACCATTTGGGCAATTTTCATTCCTTTTGTAACTTTAAAAGAATTTTTGCCATGATTGATTAAAATTACTCCAATTTCCCCACGATAGCCTTCGTCTACTGTACCTGGTGTATTAAGAACAGTAATTTGGTGCTTAAGAGCTAAACCACTTCTAGGGCGAATTTGAGCTTCAGTTCCTTGAGGTAATTCTATGGAAATACCAGTGTGTACTAATTTGCTCTCTCCTGATGGAATTTCCGATTCTTCTGTAGATATTAAATCCAAACCAGAATCATTTGGGTGTTCGTATTTAGGAATGATGGCGGATTCAACCAATTTAGCTATTTTTAATTTCATTTATCTCAGCTACCTTTATAAATTGTTTATAATTATTTTACATTCTGCGTGTTATATCAACAGTTATTAAGGCTGTCAACGCAGAAGATAGAATAGTGATAACCTGATTTATAATATTTGTGGTGGGTACCAACTTTGGTTATTAAGTGATTTTTGGTTAGTTTGTAACACCCAAGATGATGATAGCAAAACTAAAATTGCAGCTATTATAACTCCATACAATTTATATGAAAAATGCTTTTGATCTCGATTATCTTGCTGTTGTTTTATTGTATTCGCTTCCGCGTCACGTTTTGTTTTTATAGTCTGATAGTCTGGGCATTCCTCTAGTTTTGATTTTAGCAATTCTTTATTACTCATGTAAGCTTCGTCAAGGTCGCCACCGGGTTTTATACCGACTTCAGCAAGAACGAACGTCTGTCCTAGCATGAGGGTTGCCATGTTGCTCTCTAGTTGAGTCACTAAGGACATAATGAAACATTAAAGATATAAAAGGTTTCCCTACCTCAATAGAATAAGTTTCTTTACTATGATTATGTACAGCAATTAGAGACGGCCCTATATAATTCGGATCGAGATTAGTGCCTATATGCCCTGTTCCATGACATACTTGAGTTACTCTTGAATGATAGGTTCCACAAATTTTTTTAGACACCCAAATTGTTTCCTTGGTTTCTATTAAAGCGGTATCCCCTGCTTCAATAGCAATTGTATTACTGATTTCCGTATAAATACTTTTTTTGTCTTTTAAACTCCATGCCAATTTACTTGCTGCTAAATTGTAACTTGCACCTTTAAGGTTTCCTTCTGTAAAAGGGTAGATTAAGATATTTTTTCCTAATTCTTTTCTGATATCATCGTCACTTAAAGTAGACATAAGGTTGATTCTCAATAGGTTAATTATCTTTATAATTATTTTTTATACTACAATTCATTGATTTTAATTTATAAAAATATTTTTTACTATTATTAATGTAAATCTTCTTTAATTGGTTTGTCTTGTTCATAAATATAACCTTTTTTCATTAACAAAGTGATTTCGGCTTTTTGCAACTCTGTACCCAAGTACAAGGCGTGTTCAACTTGAATTCCAGGACAATTTGCTGCAATTTGCTGATAAAGCTGCTTTGCAGATGTTCCTGAGTAACAGTTAATCACCTCTCCCGATCCAGGTGTCATGTGTTCCACCATAATCATACCACTCTGTACGCAGATCGCAAAGTTGCCTGAAGGATCGGCATAATCTTGTCTCTGACATATCTTAGCGTACTGCGACTGAATTACATTATCTGCATTTTCCCAGCAGTCGTCATAAATATGAGCACTCTGGCTAATTATAATTAGTGGCCCCATTCTCAAGTCATGGTTAGAACGTTGAGCGATCGCATTTTTAATATGCTGTTGTAGAGCTTTTAACCCCATCGTATTAGCAGGCCAAGCACTGAACATATCATTACTGCGAAAAGTTGCTGTTAAAGATAATTCATTCTGAACAACTCGCACCCAAATATGGTTAAGGCAGGGAGGGCTTTCGTTTGCTTCATTATCTCGAATATCCCAGAGGGACATTACTGCTCTAGCTGAATCAATATCAACTATCAATTTCTGAATAACTTGCTCAATCTGATCCTTCCCGAACCAAGAACGTAACCTTTGCCCATAAGTATATTTTACCCCTTCCCTATCAGGGGAATCATCTAAAATTTGCCCAATATATTCCTCAATAAAAGCACGGTCAATTGGCAAATAGTTCGGTTCGGGAAAATAAAACTCTGGCGGTTCATCAGTCACCACCGCCATTAAATCAATTAACTCTTGCCATTGCCCATCGTAACCAGTTGGTCTAATAGTTCCAGTTGTCTTAATTCTGTGAATAATTTTTACCCAGGTTTCGGCTATGGTCTTACCTTCTATCCGATGTCCGTAGCGGTGTCCAGGTAACACCGTTGGTGCTACTTCAGACAAAGGAAATTCTAAGGAATTTCCCCAACTTTCTACAGGATATTTTTCCGCGAAAGACTTGACAAAAGATACAGTTTCTGAAATTAATTTGGCTTCTTTCCACTCGATAGATTGTCGTAATTGTTCTAAAGCATTAGCAGGAATTTCAAAATCAATATAGCCAGCAATAGGAGAATTAATTACCCAGCAAGGACGCCCAGTATCGCTAACACCTTCCTTACATCCGTTGCGGAAAAAGTCTAGCAAACATTCGCACCCACCAGCATTACGATCTTCCTTCGTAGCGTTTAATATAACTAAGAAGCGAACGTGAGGATTACATAGGAAATTTCTGATTAAAAAAGAAATCCCGCGAGTAGGGCTATACAATTGCCCAATCACAGCATACTCATCAGGTTGTAGATGTTTTGCAACCGACTGCTTTACTGTCCACCCTGTAATCACCGCCGTTTGTCCATTCCCACAAATTAGCTGGTTGGGTTTGTACCGTGGAGTATACTGAAACTGAATAGCTCGATCCATTATTGCCATGATTCACTAATTAGCACAGGCTTATATCATAGCATATAAAAGATTACTTAGCAAAAGTATTTTCAATAAAATTTACTATCTTCTGGTGAACAAGATCTTTTTCCTCCCTCCCATCCACCTGCAACGCCAAACCTTCGTACTTGCTAAATATATCTTGATAATTCTTGCTGACTCTAGCCAGTTTATCCTGATTTTCGTAGATATCTTTGACCGATCGGTCCCTGATCCTTGTCAGCGCCACCTCAACAGGTATATCAATATAAACTACCAGATCTGGATTGGGGAATCCATCATTTAAACTGCTGACCAATTCCCAATCTTCGTGAGTATTCCAGTGATACGCCAAGGAAGAAAAAAAGTATCTCGTACTAATTACCGTAAAATCATCGTTGATTAACTTAAATACACCATCAACTTCATTAAATAAATGATCGTATCTGTCAGCAGCAAATAAATAAGCCATCTGTTCGTCAAACTTCTGACTATCATTAACAAAAAATACTCTTCTTTTCAGCGCTTGTCTGATTAAATTACCGATCGGCCCATTAGACGGTTCGCAGGTAAGTACTGCTTGGTGACCTTTCGCAGTAAAATAATCTTTTAGCAGACTAGATTGCGTCGAAGTTCCAGAACCATCGATACCTTCAAAAACTATAAACAAATTTTTCATTTTATGTTGTTACTAATCTTCTCAGCAAAAGTGGCATTTTAATCTCGATCAGCTTAATAATTCATTCACCGCCACGCCAAAACCTTGGAGAACACTTTGAGTGTTAACTACGTCATTTGTATTCAACAAAAACCAACGTTCTAGCGTCTTAATCAAGACTAACTTTTCTTCTGGAAACAGCAACCAGACTTCCTGACAACCTGACTCCAAATATTCCTTAGCTTTAGCGAATAACTCCTCAGCACTGTCATCAGGAGAAGCAACTTCCGCAATTAGCGAGAAACTTTGGGGACATACCGTAAACTCGCCTAACTGCTGTAATAATTCACCAGTAATATAAGCTACATCAGGACGGCGAGCTTGTTTGTTAGTTCGACAAAGTGCTTCTATCACAACTTCTCCACCCTGTTCGCCGGAGTTCTTATAAGCTCTCCAGTAATAAGCTAGTTCAGCTTGAGCCACACCATGCTTGAATGTCATTCCTGTTTTCTCCACTAATTTGCCATCAACCCACTCCATTCTCTCAGGAGGATGGAGCATAAAATCTTCTAGAGAAATGAGATTTCCTGGCTGTAAATCTGACTGTATTTTTTCTACTGAATGTAAATCTTCGGGAAGATTTTCTGTTGCTTGTAGTTCGGCTGGAATCGTTGATAAAACTGCACTAACTAGCATTACCAGAACCTCATATTTACAACTTCAATTACCATCCAAATGCTGAGATATGCCATCTCTTCACTATTTACCCTGATGCTTTCTCCTCCATTTCGGCGTATAGAAGTATTCAATCGGTTGGGAAGTGGGACTAAATCTAGATTTCATCCTTTAAACCTTACGTTTAATCAGGATGAGACAATTCCTGCCATCCTGCGATCGATTGTAAAGCACCTCGTCTGCTATGCGTCGCATCAGGAACCAGCCAACACCGCCTTCCTGGGCCGTACCGGGCTTATACTCCTTTAACGTATCGGGATCGAAAGGTTCGCCTCGGTCCCAAATCCGAATTTCCAGACGGCTATCCCATAGAATTAACTCAATGTCAATGGGTGTTTCTAGTGGTAAATTCTTATGGGCGTGGCGAACTGCGTTGGTAAAGCCTTCGTCGAGGGCTAATTTAAGTTCTTCGAGGGCTAGGTTGAGGCGATCGCTTCCGTCTGCCAACCAGGAAAGCTTACACTTATTCTGGAAGCAGAATCGATCGAACCATTGCAGCACTTGGTTGAGAGAATGTAAATCACTTTTAACTCTCAGATGGTTTTTCTGCCAGATTGCTGGGCTTTTCCACCATTTCATTGAAGTATGAAGCATATTAAATACCCACATTTCAAAACTTGTCTGTCACTACTTATTAATATTTAATGGTGACATAGAAAGGATAAAATCTGCCAAGCCTAAGTAGCAGATCCCCTCCGGTTTGGTGTCAAAGCGGCAGGGCAAAACTTCTAAGCCGATCGCAACTGCCTCTCGCAACATTTTGCCATAAAGTGGATCGGCACAATCTCCAGGCGCGAACTGAGTACAGTCGCCACGATTGATCAGATAAAGCATCACCGCCCGCGAATCAGGCAAAATCCCCATCAGTTCCCGCAGGTGCTTTTGTCCCCGCGTCGTTACCGTATCGGGAAATAGCGCTAGCCTCCCTTGCGCCCAAGTAGTATTTTTTACTTCCAGGTAAATAGGTAGTTCAGTATCGCTTCCCGTCAGTAAAAAATCCACCCGACTGCTTTTATCCAAACCATAAACCACTTCGCCTTTAATCTGGCTATAATTGCCCAGTTGTGGAAACAAATGTTTTTCCAAAGCTAACTTCACAACCTGATTGGGTAAGGCGGTATTGATTCCTACCCAAGTCGGTTCGTTATCGCCAACCTGAATCATTTCCAAAGTGTAGGGAAGTTTGCGTTTAGGATTGTTACTTAGGGAAACCTGCACCAAGCTGCCAGGAGTGCAAACCCCGGTCATTGGCCCAGTATTCGCGCAATGTGCCGTAATTACCTCGCCTGTAGCCAATTCAATATCTGCAAAAAAGCGTTTATAACGCCTAAGCAAAATGCCAGGATAAAGAGTTGAATAACGGTAAATCCAATCAGATCTCATTAGCTAAACCCTGCACTCATTTTTTCCTTCATTGCCTTGGCAGCTAAAGCATAGCCAATTCACGATGGAATAATAGAATTACCTTTAGTCATTTTTAACAATTTGTGTCTGTAAACAAGAAACCCTCTCGAACTCTGGCTGGAATTGCGGGAATTGTCGCAGTTGCCACTTTGATTAGTAAAGTGTTTGGTTTGGTGCGCCAGCAAGCGATCGCAGCCGCCTTCGGAGTCGGTGCAGCTGCCAATGCCTATAGCTACGCCTATATTCTCCCAGGTTTTTTGTTAGTATTGCTGGGCGGTATCAATGGGCCATTCCACAGCGCGGTTGTCAGCGTACTGGCAAAGCGCGACAAAAAAGAAACTGCTCCTATTGTAGAGACAATCACCACCCTTGTCGGTGCAGGACTGCTGCTGGTGACGATCGCGATGATTATTTTTGCAGAACCACTCATAAATATAGTGGCACCGGGGCTAAATGATACTCCGGGGGTTAGTCCGCTTACCAAAACGATCGCCATCCAACAACTTCAGATTATGGCACCGATGGCATTGCTAGCTGGGCTAATCGGCATTGGCTTCGCCACCCTCAACGCCGCCGATCAATACTGGCTACCCTCCATCAGCCCTTTATTTTCCAGCATCACAGTCATCGGCGGACTTACCGTTTTAGCCATGCAGCTGGGCAACAAAGTTACCCTACCCGAATATGCCATGCTGGGAGGACAGGTATTAGCCGTAGGAACCCTTACTGGTGCGATCTTGCAGTGGTTAGTGCAAGTAGTTGCCCAATGGCGATCGGGTTTGGGGACATTACGCCTGCGCTTTGACTTCCAGCATCCCGGCGTGCGCGAAACCCTCAAAATCATGGGCCCAGCGACTTTTTCATCCGGCATGATGCACATAAACGTTTACACCGATTTATTCTTTGCCTCCTACATCCCAAAAGCTGCCGCCAGTCTAAGCTACGCCGGACTTTTAGTACAAACACCTTTAGGAATTATCTCTAACGTTCTCTTAGTACCCCTATTGCCCATATTTTCCCGACTCGCCGCCCCAGAAGATTGGCCGGAATTAAAACAGCGCATTCGCCAGGGATTAATTCTCTCAGCCCTTACCATGTTGCCCCTGGGTGCGATCATGGTGGCATTATCAGTTCCGATCGTGCGAGTAGTATACGAACGCGGTGCGTTTAATCGCGAAGCATCCAGTTTAGTCGCATCTCTGCTAGTTGCTTACGGCATCGGGATGTTTTTCTACCTGGGGCGGGATGTGCTGGTGCGGGTATTTTACGGCTTGGGCGATGGCGTCACGCCGTTTCGGATCAGCATGGTAAATATCTTCCTCAACGCCCTGCTGGATTATATTTTTATTGAACCTTTTGGCGCACCCGGTTTGGTTTTTGCCACAATGGGTGTAAATTTTGCTTCGATGGTGATGCTGTTGTGGCGACTGGATCGAAGACTTAACGGCTTGCCTTTGAGGGAGTGGGGGCTGCCGTTGGGGGCTTTAGCTGGCGGTAGTGTCATTGCTGGTTTCGTCAGCTGGGTCACCAATTACGGCTTGCAACAAATTTGGGGTAGCGAAGGCTTTTTGGTACAGTTGCTGCAACTATGCGTAGCTGGATTAGTCGGTTTATGTTTGTTCGCTTTTTTTGCTACCAAGCTGAAGTTGCCAGAAGTGGATATTTTTGTCTTGCGTATTCGGCAGAAATTCTTTAAATAGCAGTACAGTCCTTGTCAGGTGAGTGATATCGTTTCCGGTTGTGTCTGAATCATTATGGCCGCAGAGGGGCAACCCCACCCCCTACCC
>CASBRD010000409.1 GCA_949128025.1 Oscillatoriales cyanobacterium PMM_0008
GTGGGAGAGTGGGAGAGGGGGAGAGTGGGAGAGTGGGAGAGGGGGAGAGTGCTGAGTGCTGAGTGAGACAATCTTCTTCCCTCTTCCCCTAGTCCCTAGCCCCTAGTCCCTAGCCCCTTCTTCTTTATTCCCAATTTTGCAATTCAGTAATCCAGTTCTGCACCACGGCGACGAGCTGCGATCGCCTTGTTTCAAAGTTGGCAGCAAGCCAAATGAAAGCAATACCAACGATCAGACCGATCGCCCATTTTAAAAACGAGTAGCTATAGTTGAGAATGACTAACTGGACGGTAGCATTGATTAAAAATGTTATCGTTCCAATATAGAGGAAAGCTCGTACTCTGAAGCCTAATCCGGCAAAAATCGCAAAAATACTTAAGATTCCAGAAACCAAACCAGTCCATTGTTCAGTCCATAAAGATATGCCACAAATCAAGCCTATTCCCAGCAGGCGTAGGTTATGACGATTCTCTCTCTGTTCTGGCAACTTTAAAGTACGATCGACTTGAGCAATGTACAGCATAGACAAACCGATAGGGATGACGTACCACAAGGTTTTAGTTAGATGTAGATCCTGCCAAAACCAGCGATAAATAGCCCAGTCAATTAATATTAAGCTGAGATAGGTAAATCGGACATTTTCTGCTTTTTTAGCCAGCCATAAATAGAAAGCGGCGACAGTTATTAAATTGATTGAGTTAACAACTAAACTCATTACTAATACAGTTAATCCCGGCAATGCCGCTGCTGAATACTTCCAGGGATTTACAGGCCAACCCCAATTTCGCCAAGGTAAAATGTAGAAAATCAAGGCAATACCAGAGGCGATCGGACCCAACCAAGCATCTAATACGCTCAGTTGCGGCAAAACTAATCGAGCATATACACATACTCCGGCAACTTCGATTAAGCCGAGATACACCCAATCGCTAGGATTAAATCTCGTGGACTGATAGCGTCCTTGTACTATAGCGTAGGCGGCTAACAACAAACTCACAGTAATGCCAATTGCTGTCAGACGCGGCTGAGTGCCAATTCCCATTGATGCAGTACCGAACATCAATGTACTACCCAACGCCCAGTGAATGTGAGCGGTATAGACGATTTCCGTCCTGGTAAGGCGTAGATATGGCTCCAACCATTGAGCTAGTAAGCGATAGACAAAAGCGATCGCAAAAGCGACTACCGCCAACACAGTTAACCCATCTGCTGGGTTACCTCCCGGCGATTGGAGCATTTGATAAATTACCAGTTCATATAAGGATAGAGAAACACCCGCCAGCGACAAATACTGTAGTGTCTTCCATTGAGGATGTTTCCTCCCTACACCAAGCCCAACTATTGACGCGCCAAGTACAAGCACTCCTGTCCAATAATTGAAATTACTTGCTCGTAGCGCCACGCCAAATAAGGCATAAAGTAGGGGCAAAATCCGAATACTGCTTAAAGCAGATGGATGCCGTTTTGTCCACAATGCAGCGACAATTAAGATGATCAGTGCGATCGCAATATTGGCGATCGCTAATTCCAGGTTAGCACCGCCGCCCAGTTTAACGCTTTGTGCTACCAATAGCTCAAATGCCCACGCTAGAGCATAAACAGATAAGTTATTGGGATTTGGGAAACTGCGATAGAGATTTGCCCCCATCAACAAAACAGCAGTTGTTAAATAGGCAACTCCCCCTGGGAAAATCTGCCAATAAACCCCCAAGGATTGAAGTGAGAACAATAGCAGTTCCAAACTGCACAGCCCGATTGCCCAAATATCGACTGCTCGTGTATAAAGGAGAAACAAAGAAGGAGACGTTTTTTCTCGATCGCCCGCTATTGCTGCTTGGACTGCTTTTACAGAACGTTCAATTAGCAAGCTTCGCAGCAACCATAAAATATTGATCGCGATCGCAAAAGCAACAAACCAACCCGCTACCGACAGGCGCAAAAATCCAGGTACGCCCTCCCATAAGCTGAAGCCAAAGAAACTCAGCCCAAATCCGACAGTAATTAATGCTGCTACCAGATGCTGCAAATATCGCGTATTTACCAACATTAGAATGGTAGCCATGCCCAAACCGACTAACCTAGCTATGGGTATTTGCAGCGTTAGGATTTGCACCATACCCAAGGCAACTACGCTTAATCCACTGGCTAATTCCCGCCGCGATGTTGTAGTTTGACTGGCAACGAAGGTGAGTGTTACTGGTGACATTAACCACAACATTTTCCAGATGGAATCGCTGTTGAGATCGGCAACAAATAAAAAGTAACTCAGTCCAGCTAGGCTTAATCCTATGTACCAAGCACTGCTTCTGGCAGCTGATGTTCTTACGGGCCGATCGGTTTCTCCCCCTCTCTGCTTGTCGATGCTAAATAGCCATTCCGCAACTGTCACGCCTAGTAAAATTGTCGCCCAGATTTCTCGGTTGAGATTTGGCAAGAAGTAGTTTATGCCAGAGGTAAGTGTCAGGATGGCGCTAATGTGGGTTAGGTATACCACGATAGTTCTGGGGTTTCGCCAACTGACAATGCCCAGGATTACGGTGGAAGCGAGCAAATTGAGCGATCGCAACAGGGGATTGGCTATGCTAATCAAAGTGAATATCAATCCAAACGAAAACGCGATCGCTTCACCAAATTCAGCCAGTTCTGACTTTTGGCGGCGATAGAGCCAGTCTGTAAGTACTACTATGCAGATAACATAAGGAAATAACACCACGCTCAGCAGCGCATAAGGATTCTCTTGAGAATTGCTCAGATCGACTGCCGTGTTAATCAGCCACTGCTGATTTTGTGGTGGAATCAAGCGGAAAAATAACCAAATTGCTTGCAAAGCGATCGCTAAAATGGCTACTAAATCGACTCGCAGCCAAAATCGTTGCAAGCGACTCCAAAAAAACCACAAGCCTAATCCACTAACTGCGATCGCCTGCCAAGCCGGATCGGCCCCCACTGCCACTAGCCAGCCTAACAATAACAAGCCACCACCTATTACCTCCCAATTCGATGCGGAAAATGGAGGTGATACGGTTAACGGAATGGGGTGTTGCTGAGATAACCAAGCCAGAAGCCAACCGCAAATCCCTATGGCTAAGCCGATCTGCGTAATTTCTACATGGCTAGCAAAAATCGCCCGCACCAGCAGCACTGCTAAGGCATAAACTACTATGCCGATTTTGGATTTGGGATTTTCGACTGGGAAAGAAGGATTTTGGATTTTGGATTTTGGATTTTCGACTGGCGAAGAAGGAGAA
>CASBRD010000410.1 GCA_949128025.1 Oscillatoriales cyanobacterium PMM_0008
CTCTTACCGCTGTTAATCAAGGGCTAGGGAGTGGGGGAGTGGGGGAGAATGACCAATCACCAATCACCAATCACCAATCACCAATCACCAATCACCAATCACCAATTCCCTCAGTCAGTTCTGACCAAAATGCCACCGCGACAAAAGAGTTGGCCTGGACTTAACAATAGTTCCTGAAGATCGACTTCGGGGCCTAAGTCCAGCTGGAAAGTATCTAAAGAAGGAAAATTTAAATCAAGATCGACCTCAATCTGGGGAGAGATGAAGCGCAGTTCGTGGCAGCTAGCTAGCTCTACACCAGTGTGAATCGCTATTCTAGAGATGGCATTTTGTTTGCCAGAGTCTGTGACAGTGCCACTGAGTTTGATTTCTCCAGAGTCGATCGCAATCTTGTCCCAGGTAATTTGCCGATTTTGAAGAAGTTCGGTGGGGTTTTGGCAGCCACCCGCTTTCAGCAGGGCGATCGAAAACTCAGTCAAACCATTAGGTAGCAAAGTCCCCTGGAGGGAAGCATTCAGGTCTACTTCTTCCACCAGCAGCTCCCCAGTAACCGGAACAGGTTCTAGCAAACGCAGCGGCTTACCTTTTAAAACCTGGCCGAGATTAATCCGGATAGTTTCTGCCACCAACTGAATTTGTCGGACATACAACCCTTGATAGACGGCGCGGCGAGCCGAGAGGGATACCTTGGGAATATGGCCGGTGAGGAGAAGACGATCTCCCGCCTGGATGTTTATCTGGAGGTCTTCCACTTGCTCCAAGAGCGATCGCAGCCACAGTCGCACAGCAGGAGTCAGTACCTTGGTGATAATGCGACTTTGTTTAAGCCCTTGGCGGCTTAAGCTTTCTGGATCGTGACCGTCGTTCGCGGGAGCATGAGACATAAAAATAAATCAAGAGTAATGCTTTATTCAGGTAATATTTGTACATAGTTTACCTGTAGTTCTACCAAGATTAAGCTTGAACCTAAAAGACTAACAAGTGGGTTCGCGCAGTCCCTCTATGCAAGAAAGGCTGCAAAAGATACTATCCCAGTGGGGCATTGCCTCCCGCCGTCAAGCAGAACAAATGATTCTCGCTGGGCGCGTGAGCATCAATGGCACCTCCGCTCATCTGGGGCAAAAAGCCGATCCTCAGAGCGATCGCATTGAAGTCGATGGCAAACCTCTCACAGGAGCCCATCGTCCCAAGCTGATTTATCTGCTGCTCCACAAACCCCCTGGAGTTGTTTCCACCTGTAGCGACCCGCAAGGACGCCCCACCGTTCTCGATCTGCTGCCCGCCGAACTCCGTCTCAAATCAGGAATACACCCCGTTGGTCGCTTGGATGCCGAAACTACCGGGGCATTATTGCTGACGAACGACGGAAACCTAACGTTCCGGCTGGTTCATCCCAGCCACAAAGTTGCTAAGACTTATCATGTATGGGTGCAAGGTCAGCCTCCCGAAAAGGTGCTGCAACTCTGGCGTCAGGGAATTGTTCTAGCAGGCAAAAAAACTTTACCCGCTCAGGTCAAAATAATTAAAACCCGGCCAGAAGGTGACAAAACCCTCTTGGAAATAATTTTGAAAGAGGGCAGAAACCGGCAAATTCGACGAGTGGCCGAAACTTTGGGATACCCAGTAATTCACATTCATCGCACTGCTATTGGCCCCATTCAACTGCAAACATCTAAGGAGTCACTATTGCCAGGTCACTATCGTTCACTCAAAGATGATGAAGTCGATTTTTTACAAGGTGCAGGGTCGGATTTAATAGACAAGCCAGCCGGATAACAGATAATTTGGTTAAACCCATCCCTAACACTCATCAGTAGATGTGCCAGCAGATGTCAAGGAACGCAACGTATGAAGAGGAATAAGAAGGAGAATCTACTTCCTTATCTTGAGAAACAACGAGCCGAAAAACTAGCAGAGATGGGAAGTTACCTGCGCCATTTGCGGGAGGAACAGAGTCTGTCCCTAAAGGAAGTTGCAGCTAAGACCAAAGTTCAGGCGCGTCTGCTGAATGCGATCGAGGAAGGTAATCTTGACCCACTGCCAGAACCCATATATATCCAGGGTTTTATCAAGCGATATGCAGATGCGCTAGGCTTGGACGGAGCCGAATTCGCCAGCGTCTTCCCCATAGGAGAAAACTTTCAATTCCTGAAAGCTTCCTGGCGGGGTTTGCCCGCAATAGCTCAATTGAAACAGATTCACCTTTACTTGATTTACATATTTTTGATAATCTGCGCGGTGAACGGTTTATCTCAGCTAGTGAAAAACTCCGCTATCCAAGCCAACAACCCGGAAACGGAGAAAAAAGCGATCGCACTCCCACCGAAGCCGGATAAACCCAAGCCAGACAGCTTAGCCCTCCTCAGCTCGAATTCCAGCAGCAATATCCCTAAATCCGACAAGCCGTTGCGAGTGGGCGTCACCCTCAAAGAAGAGTCTTGGATTCGCGTTGTCGCGGATGGGAAAACCCAGTTTGAAGGAACTTTACCCGAAGGCACTCAACGCACCTGGGAGGCAAAGGAAGAACTGATTATCCGAGCTGGCAATGCTGGCGGAGTGCTAGTTACTTTGAATGAGAAGCAAGCCGAGCCACTGGGAGTTTTAGGTCAGCCGGAAACAAAGCGTTTCAAAGCTAGCCCTCAATCTTAAACAGGCATGGGAGAGCGGCCATAGATTTCGGTCAAAGTCTTGAGGAATTCACGATCTTCCCACCTCAAAGCATCCCATCGATAGCGCCACTCCCAGTTGCCCTCCCCAATCCCAGGTGTATTCATCCGAGCTTCGGTGCCTAATCCCAAGATATCTTGAAGAGGAGTAATCGCCTGATTCGCCACAGAGCTTAAAACCAATCGGATTAGATCCCAATGAATTCCGTCAGCACTGGTACAACCCAAGTAACCCCGGACGCTATTTTTTTCGTCATCCGACAATTTATGGAACCATCCCACCGTCGTATCGTTATCGTGAGTGCCTGTGTAAGCTAGGCAGTTGCGATCGTAATTAAACGGCAAATAAGGGTTACCAGGGTCAGAACCAAAAGCAAACTGCAAAATCTTCATGCCTGGGAACTTAAATCTGTCTCGCAGCGCCTCTACCTCCGGCGTAATTACGCCTAAATCCTCAGCCACAATAGGTAGATTGCCCAACTTCTCCTTAACTACCTCAAACAAAGCCGTCCCAGGCGCGTCCACCCACTCACCGTTCATAGCCGTTTCTTCGCCCTGCTTAACAGCCCAGAAAGACTCGAATCCCCGGAAGTGATCGACACGAATGATATCTACATAATCCAGCATCGACTGGAAGCGCTGCACCCACCAATGAAAATTATCTTTCTGCAATTCCTCCCAGTTATAGACCGGGTTGCCCCACAATTGACCAGTTTCGCTGAAGTAATCTGGGGGAACACCTGCCATCAGTGCCGGGAGGCCCGTTTCTTCATCCAGGCAAAAGATTTGAGGATTAGCCCAAACATCAGCACTATTGTGAGCCACATAAATAGGAATATCGCCAATAATTTGGATACCCCGCATATTGGCGTAGCGCTTCAGTTCCGACCACTGGCGAAAGAACTGGAACTGAACGAATTTATGAAAAATAATCTCAGCGTTTAGCCTGCGCCCCAACTGATCCATAGTACCGGGGTCGCGCTTGGCTAGTTCCGGTGACCAAGTATGCCAGCTGGCACCTTCATGAGTATCCAGAAATGTCATAAATAAAGCATAGTCATCCAGCCAGTAAGCCTTGCTCTGACAAAAACCAGCAAATTCTTTTTGTAGGAACTCTGAAGCTCTGGTTTTGAAGTTCTCGCAGGCTTTCTGGAGCAGAGGTATTTTGATTTTGATTGCTAGCTCGTAATCTACCTTATCGGCTGGAAATTCGGGCAGATTGGCAAAATCCTCCTCATTTAACAAACCATCATCTCGCAGTTTCTCCAGGCTAATCAGCAGCGGGTTCCCAGCCATCGCCGAAAAACACATATAAGGGGAATTGCCATACCCCGTTGGCCCCAATGGCAATATTTGCCAAAATTGCTGTTTGCTTTCTGTTAAAAAATCTACAAAGCGATAGGCTTCTAAGCCCAACTCTCCAACGCCAAAGCGACTCGGAAAAGAGGTGGGGTGCAGCAAAATGCCACTCGATCTGGGAAACGGCATATATAACCTAAATCAAAATAAGAAGCAGACGTTACGACATTATCACGGTAGGGGTCGTTAAAACGCGCCTCGACAGAGGCTTTTGCTCTGACACTTTGGCGCGTGGGTGGATTTGGTAGTAACTGGGCGCTATGCTGAGAGCGTAGGGTGGGTGAAAGACCCGCCCCGATCGTAAATTTCAGATTTTTTTGGCTCGTGACTTACCGAAATCCTACTCCTACTGTCGATATCATCATTGAATTGATCGATCGATCGCATCGACCGATAGTTCTAATTGAACGTAAGAATCCCCCCCTCGGTTGGGCTATTCCTGGTGGTTTTGTGGACTACGGGGAAACTGTCGAAACGGCGGCGCGACGCGAAGCCCTGGAGGAGACGGGTTTGCAGGTGGAGTTGATTGAGCAATTCCATGTTTATTCTGACCCGAATCGCGACCCCCGTCAGCATACGATGAGCGTTGTGTTTATTGCTACGGCGACGGGTCAACCGAAGGCTGGGGATGATGCTAAGGGTATGGATGTTTTTGAGTCTTGGCGGGTTCCGACTAATCTCTGTTTCGATCACGATCGCATTTTGCAGGATTATTGGCGTTATCGGCATTATGGGATTCGTCCGCGTTTGAGTTAGATTTTTAACGAACCGCCCAGACGCCAAGGACGCAGAGAAATAAGAGAAGACGAAGAGAGTCAGTTTTTCTCTGCATTACTCTGCGTCAAAAAAAGCATTTTTGTGGTGGACTGAGTTAAGTGCGATCGCAAATTACCTCGGTTAAGCCAACTCTCGAACAGTTTTTATCTTGCCGCTTGAAAAAGTTGCCATGCTGTTAAGTTTAATTCGGCAAATGTCAGGGATTCTATGAGCGAATTTTCCCGAAACTGTTTGACAATATATTCACCCTCACTTAGTTGATATATGCTGAGGGTGGGTTGTTTTGGGTTGCCAATAAAACGTCTTCCTCCTAATCCGACATAATCTACAACCCAATATTCTGGAATTCCCAGTGCTTCGTATTCTTCTAGTTTTAAACCATAATCATCACTCCAATTGGTTGAGACAACTTCGATAATTAAGCGGACAGAAGTGCCTTTAGTGATGATAGATTCTCTTTCCCATCGCGGGTCTTCTCCAATAGTTTGTTCATCAAGGACAATCACATCTGGTTCGTAGCCGGATTCGTTGCGTTTAGATTTGATGACGCATTCTTTCGGAATGAAGTAGGGTAGGTTAAGACGTCTGATTTCAAAGTTAAGTTCAGCGCTGGTGAAACCCGCTACTTTAGAATGTTTTCCTGTTGGTTTTGGCATTTCAACGATTACTCCGTTGTGTAGTTCGTAGCGGCTTCCTGCCGTTTCTGGATACCAGGCGATGAATTCGTCGAAGGTGAGTAATTGCGTTATGGCTTGAATCATAGCGTTTACCCTTTGAGAATGGTAAAAATTATTGGATCTTAGGATAATTTTATAATAACTCAAGTTGCTAGTTACTTGCGTTCTGGGTACGTTGTTGCGCTTTAGCGCTCTTATCCCAGTTGTAATAAGAGCGCTAAAGCGCAACAACGTACCGAATACCAGCCTCAACTATATATAGCAACCGCTCTCGTCGGTTAAGCCATAAATCTGGGGTAGGGGCGAAGCATTCGGGCATATAATTTATTGGTTAAAACCGAAGATTTACTACCCGAATGCTTCGCCCCTAC
>CASBRD010000411.1 GCA_949128025.1 Oscillatoriales cyanobacterium PMM_0008
GCGAGTAGGGAGTATTGGGAGGGGCGAGGACGACAACGACAAACTTGTCGTTTCCATTCAACTAATTTCCCTAGCGAGTAGGGAGCAATTCCGGCTTTTGGATACCGAGTTAATCCTACGAAGTTTCCATTCAACTAATTTCCCTAGCGAGTAGGGAGTTGGGAAACGAGTTAAGTCCAGAACAAGTAAAAGAAGTCGAGTTTCCATTCAACTAATTTCCCTAGCGAGTAGGGAGTGCTGATTTGAAAGAAGCCGCTGGTAATTCGGTGGAGATGTTTCCATTCAACTAATTTCCCTAGCGAGTAGGGAGTTAGGATTAAAATATTTTGTCCTCATTCTTGACAAAGTTTCCATTCAACTAATTTCCCTAGCGAGTAGGGAGCCTTGCTTTCTTCCCACAGCTTGTTATCTAGCTGTGTTTCAAAGGTTTCCATTCAACTAATTTCCCTAGCGAGTAGGGAGTAGAAAAGCTTAGACCGTACCAGCTAGATGCTATCTGTTTCCATTCAACTAATTTCCCTAGCGAGTAGGGAGAAGAACAAATTCAGCTTCAAAAAGGTATTAACGCCGGAGTTTCCATTCAACTAATTTCCCTAGCGAGTAGGGAGACCTCCCCATTAAAACCCATATCCCGCCTGAAGTCCAGAAGCCGATCGCGACGGATAGAAAAATTAACCTCTCTCCCCACCCAAAACACAGCCGCCAAAACGCTCAAGCCCTTACACAGCAATATATCGAGGGATCGAACGAACTAATCGACATTCCAGCCATTTTGCCTATCCATCGCGCCGCCACGATACAAAACCTAAATAACCACCGACCCAGGTAAATCAGTTACAGATGGCCCGACTCCCCAAGTTTCCACCTGCCCCAAAGTATGTCCAGACAAGGGATAAAACCGCACGCTGTCCTCCTCCAACTTCACCCTTTTTCGCAATCTTTCCCGCAATTCCTCATACTTAGACTGATTCAGAACGCACTCAAACACACTGTACTGCACTCGCACTCCATACCCTTCCAACAAATCAGAAACCTTTTTGCGTCGCTTATCACAAGGAATATCGTAAACCACAACATAAAGCAGCATTGGCAGTAGGGAGTGGGGAGTGGAAAAAAAAATGACAATTACCGAATTTGATAAGGCTTATACCCCACAACCGGATTATAAACAAACAGCTTAAAAGCCTTCACCTGCTGAGTCAACAAATCCCAACGCGGTTGTTTTTCCTCAGACCCAGTTTGAATTTCCTCCTCCATCCGTAGCAAAAAAGCCTTAATATACTTTTTTCGTCCCGAATCATTCAAAAAACACCCCCCATCGCGATAGAAAAAATCCTCATCTGCATTCACCACCCCCCGATTTACCAAATACAATACCAAAGAATCAACAATCGCAGCCCGAAACTCCTCAATCAAATCAGAAGCAAGCGCCGCATGGCGTTCCGTACCCTGATGCAAACAAGCTTGATAAGGGTCAAGTCCCTGCAATTCAATCAACGCCAATAAGTGATTCCACAACACCTGATAACCAAAACTCAACATCGCATTCACCGGATTTCCTGGGGGACGACGAGAACGCGCTAAAAATACAAATTCTGCCTTTTCCAAACATTCCGCAAAAGCCGAAAAATAAGTAGCCGCACCTGCACCTTCATATCCCATCAACCGTTCCAAAGTTTCCGCATCCCCAGCTTTCCCAATCAAATATGCCAAACTTTGAATCGCAAAAGCAATCGTTTCCGTACCTCGGCGTCGTTGTTGTCGTTGCAAGATAACTCGACTATTTTTCAACTTAGCCTGCACAATTTCTCGCGCTACCACCAACCGTTGGGGAAAATCCAATAATTGTTGATAGCGAGACAATCTCCTAATTACTCTTAGGTACGTTGTTGCGCTTTAGCGCTCTTATGAGAACTAGGATAAGAGCGCTGAAGCGCAACTACGTACCTGCTCTTATGAGAACTAGGATAAGAGCGCTGAAGCGCAACTACGTACCTATTGAATATGAACATTTTTGTAGGGACACGGCAACATCAATAATGTTGATGATCGTCATATTTTAATTATGCCGTGTCCCTACAGTTAATTATTTTGCAAAACTTTCAATCCCCAATCAGAAAGCGATCGCAAAAAACATTTCTCCGGTATCTGCCAATTTCGCTGACAAACCAACCGCAAAATATCCATCATCAACTTATATATCTCTTCATAATCACAACCAACTTTCACCACCCAACCGTTCATCGCCCAAATATTTCGCAAATCAACCAAAGTAACAGGTTCCGCTTTGTGAACTATATCATTGCGCTGCAAGCGAATAGCCGTTAAAAGTGCAACCACTTGATCATTTTGAGCAATCTTCTCTCTAGTTATCCAAGCATCAGTTAATTCCTTAAAACCCGGTTGGTAATCTTTACCCAAATGACGCAAATCTTCCCGAACGTTAATCAATCCCTTCTCAATCCAATCTTCCTGTTGACTCCGAACATAAAGCAACCGTTCTAAAGTCTGAGAAAACTGATTGAAAGCTGCCGTATAATTTCCCCGGCGTAACTGCAACTCAATCAAAAAACTACTTTCCCAAACTTGTCCTAGCTTATCTTCCCGCAACTCCAATAATTGCTTGCGCCAACCATTAATTTCTTCGCTACTTGCCAAACTACCTACAGCTTTAGAACATAACCAACCCCTCTCGAAATTCGCATCTTTGAGAAATTTAACAATCTCCCAATTAGCAGACATTGCCAAATATCCCGCCAACTGATATAATACTTTATGACGACTTTGATGGGATTGTAGCCAAATTTTCGCCTCCAAGAAATCGCCCCGTTCCCAAGCTGAAATAATGCGCGATCGCTCCAAAGGCCAAAAATAGGAACTCACAGGCATTAAATCATACTTTTCTGCCGTACAAACATTATAATTCCCCTCAGCATCAACCGGAAAAAGCGGCTGCGGTTCAATCGGAGTAGCATTAATTACCTGACATTGGCGCACCAACGCCGCCGCGCAAATTTCCAACCCCTCCGCCATCGCCGGAACCGCACCTTTATTTTCCACAATTAGCACAAATTGTTCCGCCTCATCCGACGCCATCGATTTCATCGGTTCCAAAGCCAAAGGTAAAATAAAATCTTCCAATTCCTCTCGAATTGCTTCCCGATAACTCACATTTATCACCGGATGCAAAACATCAACTTTTACCCCTTTCCAAGTTGCCTCAATCTTCCCTTTCATCAACTCCGCCAACCACAAAGTATCGGCGCGGCGATAATTCCAAGCAACACTTTCCGGTTGATTAGTTGCCCATAAAATGATATGCTTTAAACCCTTAGCAACGCAATCGGAAATAATCTTTTCATCCAACAATAATACTACCGCGCTAAAATCGTTGTCTAACCATTCCCGACAATACTCATCATAGCGCTGACCCAAATCCCGCACACTCCAGGAATAGCGCTGATTATCCTCATAGTAGCCCCGCTCTACCCCCAATTCCTGGTATAATTGATTAATATGTGGGGGATGACCGCGATCGCCATCCGCACCAAAACAACGCACCACCCCATCCTTACAACGCCACCCCACCTGGCGCGTCCCAACGGTAATAATCAGTGCATCCACCCGATTGATTTCTGTTTGAGTATTACTTTGCATAACATTTTCTAGCCACTAGCGATCGGTATTGTGTCATTAATTTAACAGCACTTATCCCCGAAATACTACAAAATCCCCATATTCACCCTAACTACTTCCAAACTCCAAAAACCCTATTCCATCAGCTTTTACAGTAATCATAAAGTTTTGTAAACGATATTTGCTTTCGCTTGACAAGTCAGGTAAACTCTGCACCAACGAGTGATATCGTGTCTAGTTGTATCGGTATTGCATAATAGGGGCGGGTTTTGCCGAGAGATTGTGCGTTGGAATCAAGGATTGTCGTCTAAACCCGCCCCTACAATCAGACAACTTATACTTTTTAGTTTTTATTTTATGGCTAAAAAACCCACCATTCACCCTTACTCCGACCTTTCCGCATTTGAGCGATTAATGTTATTAATTGCCACCTTAATCAAATACCCCGGCGTCGGCGCTTTCCAGTCAGAAGAAACCCCCACCGAAGGACATCGCAATGGATTGCAAGAAGTCCAAACTTATCTGCAAAAAACCGCTAGGGAACTTAATATAGAACTTACTAATTATTCCCTTCCTACGATTAACAAAGACTTGCAAAAATTGCGAGATTATGGTATATTAGATCGGCGAATGTATCGGTGGGGTTATTATCTCGGTACAGGAGCCATGAGCCAAAATGAATTGCAAGTAGCTTTTGAAGCATTAGCTTCGGCTGCCAAATATCAAGGCAATCCCCAAACAAGGCGCATTTATGAAACACTCAGTCAACGTTTGCGCGGATTAGATTTAGAGTTAAAAGGCCAACTTTTCTATCCCATTAGACAATATCTCAACCGCGCCATCAATTACACCGACCCCGAAGAAATGATGGCGAAACGGGAAAACCGAAATAATTTATTTCACCAATTAGATTTAGTAGAAGAAGCCATCAGTCAAGGTCAAGCGATCGAAATTTCTCGCAGCAGCGCCCCTTACCAACGTAAGCAAATTGGACTGATGGAAGTTTGGCCCCTCCAATTAATTTATTATGATATAGCTTGGTATTTAATTTATGAAAATTGTAGCAACAATCATTTAGCAGTAGGAAGAGTCAACCGCTTTGAAAATCACTGCCAAATTCTGACTCCCACTGGACGCGGGTTAGCTGCACAACAGCAAAGTTTAGCCAAAGCACATAAACTATTAGAAAATGGTTGGGGTCTTTATTTAGGACAACCCGAAGAACAACAACCCGAACTGCGAGGAGAATTAAAATTAGAAACTGTACAAGTCAAGTTTTTTCCACCAGTAATTCCTTTTATTCTCGAAGGAGAACGTCGTCATCCTAAGCAAAAAGTTTCTCCGGGACTAAAAGATAAATTAACCGGACAACCAGCTTATATAACTTACGAGATTTCATTACCCCCCCGTTCTCTTAACGAATTCAGCCTTTGGGTTTATCGCTATAGCCACAACGCACAAGTAATATCGCCACCTGAGTTAGTAGAAAAACATCGCCTAGCCGCTGAGGCTCTAATTAAGAGATACAGTCAGTAGAGCCAGTTACCGATTAACTGCTCAAAAGAGTAGGAAAGTTTATTGGTTCTGGCGTTTTTCTCGGATTGAAGCAAATTTATATCCCTGAGAGTGACAAAAGAGCGGTATCAATGTAAATTAGTTGGTTTAATCCGATCGCACTGAGGTGATTATCCCCGGTGCGATCGCGTTCCTAGATCTCTCCTCCTCAAGAAGTTCTCCGTCTTCCCATCTTCCTCAACTCCGACTTTCTCAAAACCTCCAATCGCCGTCGCAAATAACTCAAATCAGGAACCTCACCACCATAACGCCACCTGACATAAGCTTGAGAAATTTCTTCAATCGCCTCCCCACGTTCATCAGCATATTGCTGACGCGACGTTGTTGCATACTCAAATGGCGTCGAAGCTGGATGTTTTCGCCAACCTTTTTCTCCCAACCATCGCAGCATTTGCTGATAAATACCTTCCATTGGATGCAATTTATTCAGCCAGCGATGATAGCGCCAATATTGCCAACCATTCCAAGCTAACCAACCCAAGAAACTCAGCCCAATTGCTAATATCAATACGGTAAATAAACCCGTCCATCCTTGAGTAAATAGAGCAAAAAACCAAACGATCGCACCAAATATCCACCCAATAATTCCACCAAACAGATTATTGAGGAAATTATTTACAGGTGAAGGCAACCAACCCGCAATCCACTTCCAGAACTTTTCGATCGCTGTAAAAGTTTGGTTTTCTTCAATAGATGGTGGAATCAGAGGATGACCGGGAATTGGATCGAAAGCAAACCAACCGTATTTGGGAAAATACACTTCTGTCATCAAATAAGCATCGGTGTTCTTAACAACATACAAACCAGTAAAAGGATTAAATTCACCCGGTGCAAAACCACCGACTACCCTGGCTGGAATGCCGATCGATCGCAGCATGATCGTGTAGACAGTAGCGAAATGATCGGCGTAGCCGCCTGTAATCTTCTGATTCGGAGGACTGTTTTGATAGCCAAACAGGAAAGCTGACACCAAATCTTCCTTATCCTTTAAAAAGGGCGGCACTTTTTCCAGCTTGTAATTAGGATTCTGTTTCAAGTACTGAGCTATGTAGAGTGCTTTCTCGTAAGTAGAGACGATCGGTTTATTTGTCTTGGCTACCTTCTGGGCATTGGCTAAAATTTCTTCAGTACGTTGTCGCACTTTCTCCTTAATACCAGCAGGAACTTGGAGATAGTATTTCTGGATATTTTTGGAATATTTGGTGGAAGCTTTACTCAGAAGCGTGCGATCGCGGTAAGGTACGTCCGAAATCACCGTGTAAGTCAGCCCTTCGATCAACCCCGGCCCTCTTATACTACCCTCTGCATCCACCGCCACCTGCTGCGCTGGAAAGTAAAGATCTTTAGCATTTGCCATCGCGGGAATTAAGTTCGGTAACTCAGACACCACAGTGAAAGTCTGAACTACCTCCTGGATGCGATTGGCACTTAAGGCTGAAGGTAGGATAAATTTATAAGACCAGCTGGGGCGATCGATACTAAAAGCTTGTTTGTTGCGAGAAATCTCCCAACCCTGACCAGTGTAGCGATCGAACGCCAGCACTCGCCAAAATCCCGCCGCTTGCGATCGCACCCTCAGCACCACTTTCGGCTTCAGAAAGCCCCGCAGATTCTGGTTAATCTTCTCATTAAAACCATAATAAAAAGTATCATCCAGTTCGCCTGCCCCTTCTTCCTTGTTTTGTCCCCTACCTGTACCGCTACCTTCCTTACCGTTCCTGGCTCTATAACCCGGATTATTAACGTTGGCAGGATCTAAATTGCCTGTAAACTGGATCGGAGAACTGACTGGGAACGTCCGCAGTTGATAACCCGGTACTCTCGGCAAAAACGCAAAAATAGTCAGCCCCAGCCCCACAACTACCAGCAACAAAACACTCAACCGTCGTAAAGGAAAAGGCAGAATTAATTTTGGCTTTTTCCCCCCTTCTCCCATTTCGGTTGGGGAACGTCTTCTAACCGTTTCTAAGAGTCCCAGGCGCGATCGATAGTCCAGCACCAAAACCGGGAGAGCGATCGTTAAAAACAGCAACAGCAGCGGTGCAAAAGCCATCGTCTGACTCAGGGTAGCCGCCACCCCCAACAGAATCAGCCCAATTACCATCGAATACCCCAAATCCTTGCGGCGGGGCAAATCGAAGCTGTGCAACACTTGCAGTTGAATTAATAATTCAGCCAAGACAAACCGCGTATCATTGAGAGAATCCCTCAGATTCGAGAGAAAATACGCCAACGCGCCCAGCATTCCGATCGCAATACAAAACTTCACCGGGATATTAGGCTTGCGGCGGCTATACCAACTCCACGCCGCACCCACAATACTCAACGGCACAGCCCAAAAGCTTATCTGCGTTTGGGCCGCCACATCCGTAGCAATAATTCCCACCACCACCAAAGCCTGTACCAGCACTCGCAGCCAGAGCGAATCTTCCACTTCAGGCATCGGCATCCTCTTCAACCGCTCTCGAAACTTAGCTAAAAGCGGTATATTTCGCAGTTTGTCAGTTGTCATTTGTCAGTTGTCAGTGGTTAATTGTCAGTTGTCAGTGGTTAGTCGTCCTTATTTCCCACTATGCACTATCTATTAATCTCATCACCAATGACCACTGACCAATGACCACTGACTATTGACCACTGACTATTGACCGCTGACCAAAACAGCAAAAATTAAGGGTTTCTGACCCAGTTGCTGAAACTTGACCTCTAAGGGGTAACTGCGATCGCATTCCAAGTCAAACAATTCAACACTCAAGCAACCCGGATCGGGACGCTGGGTGGAGGCTAGAGCCTTACCCCCGCGAAACTTCAAACTACCACCGCAAGGAAATCGGCCTAAAATCCGTACAGATGTAATTGACTGCTTCTGGAGTTGATATTCCACCTCAAGCGTCAGCAAACCAGCAGTAGTGAGCCACTCTTGTTCCACCGCCAGCTGAGTTGGTGAAACAGCCAGCGTCAGAGAACCACTAATCTGACGAGCCGCCAGCAACAACAATACCATTTGTTCGGCCAAGGTCGCCGCTTCGTAACTGCGCGGAAACTTGGGCGTTTCTTGGAAACAGTCCACAGTATCCGCACTTTTACCAGCGGTCGGCGTTAACACCTTGTCAGCAAACTTGTTCAGCATCTGGGAATGACCCGGAAATAAAGGCTCCACCGCACGCACTAATTTGGTCGTCTCGGTTCGTGAAGATTGCACCACCGCTTGACATCGGTCTAACAGTTGGGCAGAAATCTCTGGCGGGATGGATACTGGCAGCTTAAACTTTTGTAGCTGAGTCGTCCACAAATGCCTTTCCGGTATCGATTCTAGCTCTACCGTGGTAGGAAGGTCGGGTTCGTACTCAGAAATCTCCGTTTCCCAGGGAAATAATGGTGGGTTATTTTGGATCTCCGCTTTTAGCCGACGCTTAAGGAGCGCCTGGAAACGGTCTCGCACGGCAGGAATATCGCCCGGTTTCTGGGGGGTTTGACGCAAAACCTCCTGAGTAGCGGTGCGGTCGAGTGTCGCGTTCAATACTTCTGACTCCAGTAGATCGAAATCATCTAATTCCCAATCTTCTATATCACAATCGCCTAGCTCTGAGATCGGAAAATCCTCATTATGAGTTTTTTTCTTAGAACTCTCCCTCGCGATCGAGGGATCTGAGCAGCAGTCCAGATCTGGTAAAACCAGATCTGTTTGCAGTAACCAGGCGAAGAATCGTTCAGGGAAGGCTTCTATGTCTCTGTTCATCAGTCCATGCACCCGATCCGGACACGAATTAATTGCGAAGATCCCAGGCTTTTTCTAGAAGCTTAAACCACTGCTTCTGAATCTGGGTAACTGTCCAACCTAAATTTCGTGCGATTTCTCGATCGGACAGTTTTTTTTGTTTCCACTCCAGTAAGCTCAGCTGCTGCGGCTCCAAACTCGCCACAAAAGCTTGCCATCGATCGGGAGTCAAGCCCAGATTCCTTTCTAGGTCTGCTTCTAACCACTCATGCACCAGTTCCCACCGATGCAATAGAGCAAATCGAACTAAATGATATTTAAAACGCTGTTGCAAATAATCCCGCTGGCGCGGAGTCAAACCCATTATCGCTTCTATTTCTTGGGCGGTAAGGTCTTGCAAGCGTAAGGCGAAGTAGTTGGCGCAGTCCTCCTGCTGACGCTCTTGTAAGTAAGCCATCAACTCGTTAATCACTGACTGGCGCAGTGAATCTTCCTGGTTGGGTGCTTCTTCTTGAGTCCCCATCACCTGGCGTACCTGCTGCACCAGCGCCTCATCCCAGCTAGCCTCTGATTCTGACGCCCCCCCTTCAGCAGCTTGTTCCATATCCACAGATGTTTCAGGCGGTTGCTTTTGCACAAACGCTTGTGCCCGCAAAACGATCAGCTGCTGGCTCCGGTTGTTGGAAAAGCGAATGCGTCGCTTGGCGTAACGCTCTGTAAAAGCCAGATATTCCGCCAATTCCAAAAGGGTCTGGGGACGATAAGTTGAACTTGTAGGTGCGATCGGGCACATGGCTCCTTCTCGGCGAAAGGCACTCAAGGCTTCTACATAAAATCCCTGTAGGAAATCTTCAATCAAGGTCAACCGATTTTGATAGATCGATGACGCTCCACGTGGTGTAATGTAACGATAGACAATTGCACTCAGCGTACTGTGTAATTCTACCCGTCCACCTGTAGACCCCAGTTTGTAATAATTGAGGCACTGCTGTAAACGATGACGGGCGAGTTTTGTCGCCCAAGTTTCGACAGCGCCCAGCGCTTGGATGCGCGTACTTTCATTACAGATTCGAGTTACTTCTGTTGCTAAACGCGCTGCAACTTCGCGACAATTCAGCTCTGAAGCACGGGTAGACTGCTTAAGTTCGTTGAACAGCAGCTCAAAGATAGCCTCCACGCTAGCAGATCTCTCCCAAGCTCGTTGTTATTGGGCTCGTTTAAGAAAGCCCGTACTTAATTTAACGGCGAAGCCTTAGACCACCCATTTCTAAATAGATTGCATTCGATTGGACGATCGGTAACCAGACTTTAGTGTTTCCCTAAAATGCGATCGAATCAAACCAGATCTGGGTTATCCCCCAGATTGCTCGCATTTTTTTCTCAATGCTTCGCTCTTACCTCGACGCTAGCACACCCAACTGCTTAGGTCCGATCGGCGGCTAGACTCAAAAGTAGACGATCGGAGCTTTTCAACGTTCCATGTCAACTAACCTTTATGAATTTAGATCGACAAATACAGGCTTTAATTGACAATGCACCTCAAGATGGGCATACAACCCAGGCGATCCAAGCGATCGGCCCAGCGCTCAAGCTCCTGGCTCAGCAATTGCGCCATTCCCAGTACTATATTCTGCAAACCTTGGAGCGGGATTGGGTCTTGACTACTTTAAGCAATCGCGCTAACCCCGGTGTTGAAAAGCAAGTTATTTACGCTTTTTCAACTCTCCAAGATGTCACAGCCGATCCCAATTCCCTTAAAGCTCCCCAGGTGTTAGCCCTGCCCATTCCTGTCACCCATATTTTGTTTCAAATGCTGGCTATGAACGGGGTTTATAGTACTGTTTTTTTTGACACACCAGGAAATCTTTCATCGGGTACAGAATTGCGTCGGGAAGATTTACAAAATTTAATCGGGGCCCAATTGCAGCAAAATTACAAACCACCTCGAAATATCAAGAGTCATCTGCCTCCCGATATAGCCTGAATCGATTTTGGATTTTAGATTTTAGATTTATAGTTAATCTTTAATCTTTAATCTAAAATCTAAAATTCTAATACAGCCGACTCAAAACGTAGTCAGCCATGTCGATTAAGGCTTGGCGGCACTCTGAGGGTGGTAGATCGGCAAGATATTCAACGGCACTTCTCGCTTCTCGCGTAGCCAATTCACGGGCCTGCTCAATGCCCATGCCTTCATCGATCAATGCGATCGCTTGCTCCAAATCCCCAGCTTTAGAGAACTCCCGCTCGATCAGCACCTCCAAAAAGCGTTTTTCTTCTAGGGCAAATATCACTGGCGCAGTCAGATTGCCACTTTTGAGATCCGAACCAGCCGGTTTGCCCAAAACTTCCGTAGAACCAGTAAAGTCCAAAATATCATCCACAACTTGGAACGCCAGACCGATATGACGCCCATAGCGATATAAATTTTCCGCCATTTCAGCAGAAACCCCACTTAAGCAACCAGCAGCCTTAGCACTGTTGGCCATCAGCGAGGCGGTTTTGTAGTAACTTTTTTGCAGATAAGCCTCGATAGATAAACTTGTCTCGAAGCGATTCAGCCCTTGCTGAATCTCCCCTGCTGCCAAATCCATAATTACCTCGGATAGGAGTTTGACCACTTCCAAGTTATCCAGGTTGGCTAAGTACCAAGAAGATTGAGCAAACAGAAAATCCCCTGCTAACACGGCGATGCGGTTGCCAAACAAGCTATGCACCGTGGGCACCCCACGCCGCACCTCTGATTCGTCCACCACATCATCATGCACCAGGCTAGCAGTATGTATCATTTCCGTAATCTCCGCCAACCGCCGATGACGGGGAGTTATCTCCCCATCTAGCATTGTCGCCCGCGAAATCAGGAGGACAATTGCAGGTCGAAGCCGCTTTCCCCCAGCTCCAAACAGGTGTTCTGCTGCGGCAGACAGGATAGGGTGACGCTTACCAACTAGCTGTTTCAAGTTCTCCGACAGCAAACGCAGGTCTGTTTCAACAGGCGAAAAGAGTGAGGTAGTTGAGGTCATGGATCTGCCGGTTTAGGCGTGATAGTTACAGAAATCTAGCAAGAAAATCCACGCAATCTATACTGTGGGATGGATTCATGCACTGTACCCTGCCTACACACGATATGGACATATGCACCAGTTGGATACAGATGCGATGTAGGTTTGCGTACTTTTGCCAAAAGTCTTACCCATTTTTAGCGGTGGATTGTCAAGAAATTTAACATATTCTGTCCCCATTTTAAGCGAAGCCTCTCGCAGATGGAATAAGACTAGGTACAATTGGCCAGTTTCCGCTTCCACAAGATTGGCTAGTAGGGGCAGTAGGCGTATCAAGCAGGTGGATGAGCAACTTCACCGATCTACTCGATCGCTGATGAACAAGGTCTTTGAAAATTGTGTAGAATTTTTAAGCATTTTTCCAAATAGGCTCTAAAAGCCAGGAACATTGTGATAGTCTATATAATAAGGATTTAAAAAAATTCAACAAAACGCGGCAATATTCTTCCACCATAGCCTCAAGCTATATGGGCGAAAAATGCCAAAAAAGAGTATAACGACAGATCCTGGAAGCGAAAACCTTGCTTGACAAGGAAAGACAGTGTTCGCAAACAGATTCGCAGTCGGATGTGGAGCGGGTCTTGTCCGCGATACGGACTCTTAACGCTTCCGTCTGGGAAGTGGATAAAGCCACGCTTGGGTGGTATTGTCAGATTGTCAGCCCAATCTGACTAAGAGATGGGTTATGTATAGCCTGCGCGTAGCGCATAGCTGAAGCCATTTCCTCAAAAGGATTCGGACTTGAGGCTGAGGGTGAATACAAATCACGACTGCATCCTTTCTAGCGGTAAGTAGTCAGTAGCTGACATCATAGCTCCAAAGCAACCCAAAGTTGCTATGTTTTGCGCGGCCAGAGATTGACATTTTTAACTTCTAAAGTTCATGGTTCATTGCAATTAACAATGAGCGATGAACAAGCTCTGGTATAAAATTTTATTAAACCAGTGCGTATATTTGGAGACATTACCGCCTCCAAGCTTTATATTTCTATAACAGCCGTCAGAGCGACTGGTTTGCTCGTACTTGCTGACAAAAAGTTATTGGTATCAAATTTTACGTTTTCCCACTCTACTCCTAAGTGCATTATGATTTACCGCGATATGCCCCTGATGATTCCCTTTATAGCGACTGGTTATTTACTAGCCATTTATGTCTTGTTGATTCTCGCTCAACGGTCAGGAGCTTGGCGACGCCCGGAGGGTTAACTCAGATTAACCAACAGCAAGCCTGACCTTGTTTATTGACTGCCGTTATCAGAAAGTTGGGTTTAAAACCCCGTGCTTCTAGCACGGCTTTATATTTAGTGGCAGATGCAATGCCGCTAAATATGTTAAGATAGGGGAATAGAACTAATTAGTACCGATGGGCA
>CASBRD010000412.1 GCA_949128025.1 Oscillatoriales cyanobacterium PMM_0008
CCCCAATCCCTAATCCCCAATCACTTCACTGACGTAGCGGTAATTCGATGCAGAATGTCGTCCAGCCGCCCTCGCTTTTTACGTTAATATTTCCCCCCATCTGCTCTACCAGTTTCTGTACTAAAGCAAGCCCCAAACCAGTACCGCCTTGTTTCCAAAGATCTGCCTGTAGAACTCGATAAAACTTCTTAAAAAGATGAGCTAACTCGGAAGGGGGAATTTCCACTTCATTACTGACAGTAAAGATAGTCATCGGCACAGAAGATGAGGAAGTAGCCTGCAACCGTGAGGGATATTCTTCTAACTCTATACTGTTGCCTGAATGGTGGTAAACTCGCAAAACTATCCCCCCGTTAGGGTGCGTATATTTGCAGGCATTGTTGAGCAGTTCTGCCAGGATTCGGCCCAATCCAGCGCGATCGGTAATTAGCGGGGGTACGTCGGGTGACAGTTCTACTTGGAGGTTTTGTTCACGTTCGAGAGTACGGCTGTAAAATGGTTCGACTATTTTGGGTAACCACTCTTGCAGGTTTACGGATTCGGCGAGGGAGAGGGGATAAGAGGATGCTTCTAGTCGTTGCAAATCCAGAAGGTCGTTAATCAGTTCGGTTTCGCGATCGCACTCTGCTTTGAGAATCTCTAAATAGCGCTGGTGTCGTTCTCCGCTGGGAACCAGTTTGAGCATTTGGATCGCCATTTTCATATTAGCCATAGGCGTCCGCAATTCGTGAGAAACCGTACTCAAAAAGTCATCTTTGAGCAGATTGAGTTTTTCCAGTTCCGCCACTTGTGTTTGGGCTGCTTGATAAAGTCTAGCTTGACGAATCCCGATCGCGCAATGATTCGCTACCTGCTGTACCAATCGTATTTCCAAATCGCTAAAAGCATAATCCTGGTTATTTATTAACCACAAGTCCCCCAAAACTCCTTGATTATCAAAAATAGGACAAGCCAGCATCGCCACTCTTCCATATACTGGATTGGGAAAGATCGAACAAAACTGGAAATATTTTTTTTCTAACAGTTGAGTATAGAGTTCCGGGAAGTTTGCCATATGAGCTAAGCGACCCTCTTTGGCGGGAATCTTGACTGCGTAGTCCTGACAAACAGTGGAAGTACCATTTTCTAAATCGTATATAGCCGCATTACAGGAACTGATGTTTAGCCCGATGGCTACTTCTCGCACGGCTGTTTCAAAAATATGATTTTCATCAAGGCTGTCGCGAACTTTTTCAGTTATGCGTTTGAGCATTGCTTCAAAGTCAAGCGCCTTTTGCAACTGGGCGGTGCGTTCTTGCACTTGTTGCTCCAGCTCAGTATTGAGTTTTTGTATTTGTTTAAAAAGAGAAGCTTGCTGGATTGCGAGTGCTACCGTTGTTGCCAGATGTTGCAGAAAATCGATTTCAAACTGTTGCCAATGCCGTACTCCAGAACACTGATGGGCGCAAAGCAGTCCCCACACTTGATTGTTAAATACAATCGGCACAACCAAATTAGCTCTAATCTTTATTCGATCGAGTAACTCTATGTGACAACTTGCGAGATTTGCTTGGTAAATATCATCAATAGCACAGACATGACCCTGCTCGTACTTGTGAATAAATTTTGTGTTAAAACAAGGATCTTCGCAAACGACACCCAAGATTGACGAACAATTCGGTGCAATGGATTCGACAACAAATTTACCAAAATTGTAGCGCTCGATCTGATAAATTGCTACCCGTTCTACTTGCAGAAAGCTGCGTACTTCTGCTACCGCTTGGTTGAGGATTTCATCTATGTTTAGTGACTGGCGGATGCGCTCTTGCATCATTCCCAGCAGCCGCTCTCGCTCAGTTTGCTGGCGCAGGGCTTCTTCTGCTTGTTTGCGATCGGTGATATCTTGCACGGCACCGTATATCAGAAGTAAGCGATTTTTATCATCGCAATAAACCGGCTGGCTATAATCGCGCAGCCAGCGGATTTCCCCATTTTTGGTGAAGATCCGGTATTCGCTTACATCTGAGAGCCAACACAGAATGGTTTGCAGGCGCTCTTTAAAAATTGGCTTATCATCGTGATGAATGAGATTTTGCCAGCCGCCGAGTGCTTCTACTTCTTCAGAACTGAAGCCGGAAATACGGCTAAAGGCACCTGTAATCCAGTCTGTCACAAACAAGCCGTTGGAGTCGATCCTAGCGCCATAGGCGAAGTCGGATGTTAGTTCTGAAACGATCCGATAGCGCTCTTCACTTTTTACCAGCTGTCTTTCTGTTTGTTTGCGTTCGCTTGTGTCCCGCACAATCACCACAACTTCTTCACTGCCGTTAGGAATAATCCGAGCTTCAAAGTCGCGCAATTTGCCATTATTTAACAGCTGATATTCAAAAATTTCTGTTTTTCCGTTCGAGAGGGCTTGTTCTATGTGCTGCATTGCCCGATCGGCTAGTTTCTTTGGTAATGTATCGGATATTTTTTTCCCCAACAACTCACTGGGAGGCAATTGTAAAGTGAAGTCTTTTGGAACTTGACAGTCCAAAAAAGTACCATCTTTATAGGTGCGAAATATAGCATCCGGTATGACGTTCAACAAAATTTGGGTTGTCCTTTCGTTTTGTTGCGATCGCTCTTTTGCCTGTACGGTATCGCCATTTACAGAAACTTCTACAAAACCTATTATGTTCCCATTAGCGTCTTTGATAGCCGATCTAGTTACATCAGCCCAAAACTCGCTGCCGTCTTTGCGCTGCAAGAAAATTTCGCCTCTCCACTCACCTTGCTGGACTACGTTGTCGAAAATTTCTTCTACCCGCTGGCGGCTAATTTGAGGCACCGTAATCTCATAGATATTTTTACCTATGACTTCTGCTGCTTGCCATTGATAGAGAGTTTCGGCGTAGCGGTTCCAATAGGTTATCTTCTTTTCTGTATCCGTGGCAATGACGGCATGAGCGATCCGATCTAAAAGCGATGCCCCAGAACGCATTTGCTTATCTGCCTGCGCCTGAGTTTCCCCTGCCACTAGAATACGTGAGCGCGGTCTTGAGGCCACCTCATCCAGGCAAAATTGACGCAGACTATTGAGCCCTTCAAGTTCCATACTCAATTATTCGTCCCCTGGTTCTGACTCTTTGCTACGACGATCTTTATAGAATCAGGCTAGACCGGCTAATACTAGCAATTTAAACTCTTTCTGAGCGTGCGTCCATAGATACATATTTTTTCTCATGGGTAAGGGGGTAGACAGTAGTGCTGAGTGCTGAGTGCTGAGTGGGGTGACTGGCTTTACCATTTAGGTTGCTTTGGCGTCAAGCTGTTGTCAATATGTTAAGATTTGTAAATAAATATAGCTAAAGGTTAAACTAAGCAAATGAATGATTCCAAGATAGAACAAATTTCGGCCCAGCTAGAAAGTGTGTCTTCGCGCGATCGCATGATTGCCCTCGCCTCGTTGCGGGATGTGCCAGCGTTTGAGGCAGTGCCTTTAATCAAAAAAGTTTTGGAGGACGAAAACCTCCAAATTCGCTCAATGGCTGTATTTGCCTTGGGTATTAAGCAGACTCCAGAGTGCTATCCAATTTTAGTAAAGTTGCTAGAAACCGATCCCGATTATGGAATTCGCGCTGACGCTGCTGGTGCCTTGGGTTATCTTGAAGATAATCGTGCATTTGAGCCTTTAGTGCGGGCTTTCTACGAAGATACCGATTGGTTGGTGCGTTTTAGTGCGGCAGTCTCGCTGGGAAATCTCAAAGATCCACGAGCTTATGAAGTATTGATTCGGGCTTTAGATACGGATGAAGTCGTGCTGCAACAGGCAGCGATCGCAGCGTTGGGTGAAATCAAAGCGATCGAAGCAGTCGATCGTATCCTCGACTTTGCCCAGTCAGAAGATTGGTTAGTGAGGCAACGCCTAGCGGAAGCTTTAGGCTATCTTCCCAGCCCTAAAAGTCTTTCTGCCCTCAAATACCTCGAAAAAGACAGTCATTCCCAAGTTTCTCAAGCCGCTAGAATTTCTCTAGGCCGTTTGGAAGAGGCAACCGCTTAATAGCGTTCTCGTACTTGTGGCGTCAAACCCGGTTTTTTTTGGCATTGGGCATAGAAAATGTCCCATCCAGTAAGCATTTGAGGAAATTAATCTTAGACATGACTTTTGACTTTTGAATGAGTGACTTTTGACTTTGCTAGCCCCTAGCCCTTGTAAAATTGGGATAACAAAATTTTTGGCACGAGACAATTTACTTCATGGATGTTAAAGAGTTTTTCCAGCTAAGCGCTGGCAAATGGTTTTCACAACGTACCAGTCACCATCTGGCTTTCAAGCAATCAGAAAGTGGCAAGTCAGACCTCAAGATTGATATGCTCCCAGCAGACGATCCCGAAGTGATTAAGCTGTGCCAGCAATACGATATTGCCCTGGAGAGTACCTGGGGTGGGGCTCGCGTCACTTGGGACGGCACAATGGAGTGGGATGAAGAAAAACACGCTGGTTCCTCAGTGCTAGTGCCAATTCCCGACCTGAATAACCCGAACGAAGGCAAGTTGTTGCGGGATGTTGGCTATGCCGAGAAGGCAGAGGTTGCAGGTCGCTACATTATTGGTAGCGACGATGCTATGACGCTGATTACTGAGTACGAGACTATGTATTCAGAAGAGCGCATCTGGTTTGCCAGTCCTAATTTGCGACTGCGAACTAGCATACTGAAACGATTTGGTGGCTTCAGTATGGCGTCTTTTTGCTCGGAAATTCGCATGGGAGTGGGCGAAGCCAATCAAAAATCTAAAATTTGAAAACTTTACCAATCATTTTCCCTCCTCTACGGGGTAGGCGAACGCCTTGAGCTTGGTGTAGAAGTCGGAGGATGGGCTATCTGGGATAAATCGATCGATCGGGCGATAACCCAAATTCCAGTTAGAAAAGTCACTGAATTCTAGACTTGGCAGTTGCGGGCGAGACTGATAACCCGAATAGCCATTTGTCAGATGAGGCGAAATCTCATCTGAATTTGGCACCAGCCCAGATGCGACTTCCACACAAGTTTCATTTGGGCTGGGG
>CASBRD010000413.1 GCA_949128025.1 Oscillatoriales cyanobacterium PMM_0008
CCCAAATCCCCAGTCCCCAGTCCTCTACAACGCCGCTTTCTGAGTTACTTTTCAATAAAACTCAAGGCAATCCTTTTTTCTTGACTACACTGCTGAAAACTTTGTACGCGGAGAAACTGCTCGTTTATGAGGTAAGCAGTGGTAAGTGGGAGTGGAGTATCGAATCTATTCAAGCGATTGGAATTACCGATAATAATATTGTCGAACTGATTGCTAAAAATATTCAAAAATTTCCCGACGAGACGGTGAAGGTTTTAAAACTGGCGGCTTGTATTGGCAACCAGTTTAACTTAGAGGTTTTGGCGATTGTGAATGAGGAATTTCAGACAGTCACGGCACAAGCGTTATGGGATGCACTTCAGGCTGGTTTGATTCTGCCTCTGAGCGATACTTACAAAATTCCCTTGGTGTTCGGACAGTCAGAAGCGGCAGCTTTGAAACTTGGGGATGTGAAGATTGACTATAAATTTTTGCACGACCGCGTGCAGCAAGCGGCTTATTCTCTGATTCCCGAATCTGAAAAGAAGGCAACTCACCTCAAAATCGGTCAACTGCTGCTGGCAAATACTACGCCTGAATCGCGCAAAGAAAATATCTTTGCTCTGGTCAATCAGCTAAATTTTGGCACCGACCTGATTACCGCAAAGTCAGAAAAGGATGAGTTGGCTGAACTCAATCTTATCGCCGGTCAAAAGGCTTTGGCTGCGACGGCTTATGAAGCTGCTGTTAATTATTTAAATGTGGGGATAGGATTGCTGGCAGCTTCTAGTTGGGAGAGTAATTATAAGTTGACGCTTAACCTCTATGTGGAAGCGGTAGCAGCAGAATATTTAAACACCAATTTTGAACAAGCAAACGCCTATGCTGAAATCGTGCTGCAAAAAGCTACAAATCTGCTCGATAAGGTGAAGGTGTATGAAGCTCAAATTCAGATGTATATGGCTCAACTTCAGATGCAGTCAGCAATCGATACAGGGCTGGAAGTACTGGAAATGCTCGGTGTTACCTTGGAGCAAGAACTGCCAAAAGATGTGATTATTGAGGAGTTAATCTATCTTCCCAAAATGACCGATCTCTATAAGCTTGCAGCTATGCAGATATTGATGAAGATTATGCCTCCTGCTTATGTGGCGAATCCGGGCTTATTACCACTGCTTATATTTACAATGATACATCTATCTATTAAATATGGTAATTCTTCGCCAGCCTCTTATGGGTATGCTGTATATGGCTTGCTTATGTGTGGGCCTCTGGGAGAAATTGATTCTGGATATCGCTACGGGCAAGTGGCTTTGAGGGTGTTAGATAAATTAGACGCCAGAGAACTCGAATCAAGAGTATTAGGTGTATTTAACTGTCAAGTGAGACACTGGAAAGAACATACTAGGACAACAATAGAACCTTTGCAAGAGGCTATTCAAATTGGACTTGAAACCGGAGATATAGAAGGTAGCGGTTATTCTGTTAACACTTATTGCCAATACATTTTTTTTGCAGGGGAACATCTAGAAATAGTCGAAAATTATTTTGTTCAATATATAAATTCAATGCTTAAATTTAAGCAGGAATCTATTTGGTATGTTCTCAGGATATTTCGGCAGATGATCTTGAATTTAATATGCAAACCAGCAGAATTATCTTTGTTAATTGGCGAAGCTTTTAATGAAGCCGAAAGTTTGCCAATCTTTATTGAGTCTAATAATGCCACATCGCTATTCTTTATTTATCTGGCAAAAACTCTACTTCTTTATATTTTAAAAGAACCAGGCATGGCTGTTGAAAATGCCAAGAAAGCTGAACAATACACCGTCGCCGCCGCTGGAGCAATCACCGTCGCCCAACACAATTTCTACTATTCTCTAGCCCTCCTCGCCCATTATGCCAACGTAGAAGAACAGCAACAAACCGAATACCTTCACCAAGTAGCATCGAATCAAGAAAAAATGAAACTGTGGGCATACCATGCTCCCTGCAACTTCCAGCACAAATACGACCTCATCGAAGCAGAAAAAGCGCGAGTTTTGGGACAACTTGCCGAAGCCATCTCCTTGTACGACAGAGCAATAACTGGCGCAGGCGAACAAGGATATATCCAAGAAGAAGCACTAGCCAACGAACTAGCTGCCGAATTTCATCTAGCACGCGGAAATCAAAAGATTGCCCAATTCTATTTAACAGAAGCTTACTACGGTTACATTCGCTGGGGAGCCAAAGCAAAGGTAACAGATTTAGAGTCCAGGTATCCCCAGTTCCTTGAAAGAATCATTACCAGAAAACCTCCAGCTATTACAGTCAATCAAACTACCACATTGACCACGAACGGTAGAGCGGAATTGCTGGATTTGGCTACCTTTATGAAAGCCAATCAAGCCATTTCCAGCGAAATCGTTCTAAATAAACTGCTAAACAAATTGATGAAAATTGCCATAGAAAATGCTGGAGCCCAAAAAGGATTTCTGATTCTGAATCAGTCTGGCTCTCTAGTAGTAGAAGCTTTTGGCGAAGTGAATTCTGGCGAAGTGAACGTGCAGATATCTCCCGCCGTGCAAATCGGTCAAGTAGTCCCAGTGACGACGATCAATTATGTCCAGAGAACCAAATCAAGCGTACTTTTAAACGATGCCCAGAACGAAGGAATATTTACTACCGATCCTTATATCATCGCCAACAAACCTTTATCCGTCCTATGTACTCCAATTATCAATCAAGGAAAAGCGATAGCCTTCCTTTACTTAGAAAATAACTTAACTAAAGGGGCTTTTACTGAGGAGAGACTGGAAGTTTTAAAAATGCTCTCTTCCCAAGCCGCAATTTCCATAGAAAATGCTCGTTTAGTTGCCGACTTATCAGATACCACCGAAAAACTCAAACAAGCCAACGAACAATTAGAAGATTACACCCAAACGCTGGAGTTAAAAGTACAAGAGCGAACCCTGGAATTACAAACCAAAGAAACCCGACTCGCCGAAGCGCAAAGGATAGCTCACCTCGGTAGCTGGGAATTCGATATCAGTACAAAAGAAATGTCTTGGTCAGATGAAAGCTTCCGCATCTTCGGTCTTGATCCCAGCCAAGGAGTACCGACTTTCTCGGAACACGAACGACAAATTCATCCTGATGATTTTGTGTTTTGGCAAACAACAATTGAGCAGGCGATGGAGTCTGGAGAAACTTATCAGTTTGACTTTCGGATTTTACGCCCCGACGGTTCGGTCAGATATGTTTATATCAAGGGACAAGCGATTTTGGATGCTGCTGGTAAAGTAATTAAGCTTTTTGGCACAGTGCAGGATATCACGGAACGCAAATTAGCGGAAGGGGCGCTGCAACAATCGGAAGCGCAATTGCGAGAACAAGCAAATCAGTTACAAAAAACTTTGCGCGAATTGCAACAAACCCAAAGTCAACTGATTCAAACCGAAAAAATGTCCAGCCTCGGTCAGTTAGTCGCGGGTGTTGCTCACGAAATCAACAACCCGATTAACTTTATCTACGGGAATCTCTCCTACGCCCAGGCGTATACAAAACAAATGATCGGGTTGATTGAGCTTTATCAGCAAACTTATCCTCATTCGACTCCTGAAATTGAAGCTGAATCTGACGCTATTGAACTTGATTTTCTCAGAGAAGATTTGTCTAAAATACTAGAATCGATGCAAGTTGGGGCTGAACGCATCCGCCAGATTGTTCTATCGTTGCGGAACTTCTCGCGGTTGGATGAATCTTCCAAGAAGCCTGTGAATATCCATGAGGGGATTGATAGTACGTTAATGCTGTTTCAGTCTCGCCTCAAAGAAGAGGGCCAGCGAAGAGGCATTGAGGTGATTAAAGAATACGGTCAGCTGCCGAAAGTTACCTGTTATGCTTCGGAACTAAATCAAGTGTTTATGAATATTTTGAGTAATGCAATTGATGCTTTGTCGGCGGTAAGGGACAATGAGGCCCGATTGCCGACGATTACGATTCGCACTGAAGTTAGGGAGTCGCAGAATGTCATCATTCGGATTGCTGACAATGGCCAAGGGATGACGGAGGCTGTCCGCTCTAAAATATTTGACCCCTTCTTCACGACAAAGCCTGTTGGGTCTGGCACAGGTTTAGGGTTATCTATTAGTTACCAGATTGTTGTGGATAAACACGGTGGACAAATCAGCTGTATTAGTGCGCCTGGTGAGGGGGCTGAGTTTGCGATTTCGCTGCCGATGCGCGATATTCTGGTTAATGAGCGCCTATCTTAAAGAGCGCTGAAGCCGCAACTACGTACCAGGAAAGTTTTATTATGGGCGATCGTTCGGACAGGGTATCATTGCTTTGGTAAGAAAATTCCTGAATATATGTAGGAGAAATATATGTTTGGTTTAGGATTGCCTGAATTGGGGATCGTTGCTTTAGTTGCTATTCTGATTTTTGGCCCTAAGAAAATTCCTGAAGTTGGTACTGCTTTGGCTAAGACTTTGCGCGGTTTTAAGGATGAGTTTAAAAAGCCTGAAGAAGATTCAGATTCACCAGAGTCTGAGGCGGAGAGGGGGGGAGGAGAAAAGAAATAAAAATGTTTTTATAGGGTTGAGAAACTCAACGCATTTGTTGGGTTTCGTGCCTCAACCCAACCTACAAAGCTACAAAGCGCTGAACACCCAGAAACCCGGTTTCTTGGAGAAACCGGGTTTCTTGGATAACACTTTTGGCGTTTAGATGCCAGAAACTTGATTGGCTACAGAAGGTTTGATGGTATTTGGCGAGTCTACCGCAGCTGGTTGCTGTTCGCGATCGGGTAATGGATTGCGGATCTCGATCAGACCGATCGCACGAGTGACACTTTCGGGTAATATCACCACTAAGCTGTTGGCGGAAGCGCCATCTAAAGCGGTGTTGATGGCTGTTGTCTCATCCAGAATTGCTTCATAACGGATTTCTGGCTTAGTTTGCTGGATGCCTTTGACAATTAAGGTCGCGGCGTCTCCGCGAGTGCGTCCCCGCGTATCGTCGTCTTCTTTGACAATTATGCGATCGAACATTTCTGCTGCTAGTTTGCCCAGCATAACGAAATCTTCATCGCGGCGATCGCCTGGGCCTCCCACCACACCAATGCGCTCACCGGGCCAGTTGCGGACAAAACCGCTCAGGGCTTCGTAGCTGTGGGGATTGTGGGCATAATCTACTAAAGCGTGATATTTGCCCAAGTTGAAGATATTCATCCGTCCCGGCGTTTGATCTACGGAAGCCCGGAAAGTCTTGAGCGCCGTGCGAATTACTTCCATCTCGACTCCCTGCACAAATGCCGCCAAACTAGCCGCCAGGGCATTGGCAATCATAAATGGAGCCCGCGCTGCCATTGTCAGAGGCACATTCACCGCCTGCTCAATTCGCAGCGTCCAATCTCCCTTTAAAATCGACAAATAGCCGTTTTCATAGACTGCTGCCACGCCTCCCTTGTTGGTGTGTTCCTTCACGAGGGGGTTTTCTGGATTCATGGTGAAGTAAGCAATCTGAGCCTTGACCCGCTTTGCGATCCCCGCCACTAGGGGGTCATCTGCATTCAACACAGCATAACCTTTGGGCAGAACTGCTTCTGCGACTACACCTTTGAGGTCGGCTAATTGTTCTACTGTGTCGATATCGCCTATGCCCAGGTGATCCGCTGCCACATTCAGCACTACGCCGACATCCGAAGCGTCAAAGCCCAGGCCCGATCGCAAAATCCCGCCCCTAGCACTTTCCAGGATGGCCACTTCCACTGTCGGGTCTTGCAGAATCAACTGGGCGCTTTGGGGCCCGGTATTGTCGCCTTTTTGGACGAGGTAATCGCCGATGTAGGTGGCGTCGGTGGTTGTGTAGCCGACAGTCACACCAGTACTTTTGTAAATATGAGCTAGCAGTCGAGTCGTGGTTGTCTTACCGTTGGTGCCTGTGATTGCCACGATGGGGATGCGGGAGGGTGTGCCGGGGGGAAAGAGCATATCCAGGACTGGTGCAGCTACATTCCGAGCAATTCCCTGGCTGGGGGCAACGTGCATCCGAAATCCCGGTGCGGCGTTGACTTCCACGATTACGCCATCCATTTCTCTTAATGGCCTGGTGATATCGGGGGTGACCACATCGATTCCGGCGATATCCAAACCGATGATCTTGGCTACTCGCTGTGCCAGCCAGATATTTTCGGGATGGATGTCGTCGGTGCGATCGACTGCTATCCCCCCTGTACTGAGATTGGCCGTCGCCCGCAGGTAACATATTTGACCTGCATCCACCACTGTTTCCAGGGTGTAACCTTGCCGCTCCAACAATTGCCAGCTGGTGCGGTCTAGGGTAATTTTGGTGAGAATGTTGTCGTGTCCTTCGCCGCGATTCGGGTCTTGATTGGTTTCTTCGATCAATTCTGCGATCGTAGATTTACCATCTCCTACCACATGGGCTGGCACTCGTTCGGAGACGGCGACTACTTTGCCGTTGACCACCAATACCCGGTGGTCGCGCCCTTGATAGTAGCGTTCCACGATCACGGATTTGGATACTTCTTTGGCGGCATCGTAGCCTGCTTCGGCTTGTTCCCAAGTGTTGATGTCGATCGTAATTCCCCGACCGTGATTGCCATCTAGGGGTTTAATCACAATTGGGTAGCCGCCAAGATCTTTGATGGCGTCTTCTAAATCGTTGAGATAATTGATCACAGTGCCGCGAGGCACAGGAACTCCCGCTTCCCGCAGAATCTGTTTGGTGCTTTCTTTATCTGACGCTAGTTCTACACCTAAAATACTGGTGTTGCCGCTCAGAGTCGCCTGCAACCGCTTGAGGTTTATCCCATAGCCGAATTGCACTAAGGCGCGAGCGCTCAAAGACATCCAGGGTATTCCCCGCGCCTCTGCTTCTTTGACGATCGTTTCTGTAGAAGGCCCCAAAGACGCATCTGAGGACATTTCCCGCAGGTCTTGGAGGTCTTGTGCTAATTCCTCTTCAGGATATGTGCCTGTTTCTATAATGCTCTGACACAGCCGCACTGCCGCTCTTGCAGCATAGCGACCCGCTTCTTCATCTTTATATTCAATTACTACTTGGTAAATGCCGGGGGTGTTGGTTTCGCGGGTGCGACCGAAACCTACCTTCATACCTGCCAGTTCTTGGAGTTCCAGGGCGACGTGTTCGATAATGTGTCCCATCATCGTGCCCTCTCGAACTCGGCTCAGGAACCCGCCTCTACACCCAGGAGAACAGAAGTGTTCTTCGATCGTCGGTAGCACTTGTACCAATCCCTCGTAGAAGCCAGGAATCAGATTTGACGGTCGTTCGGAAAGCTCCTCTAAATCGAGACGCATCACGACCAGTTTGTGCCGTCTAATGCTCCAGTAATTGGGACCGCGTAACGTCTGGATTTTAAGAATTTTCATGGCAGTATCCGAGGGTCATTATGGCAGCTAGCGAGCAATGAAAGCAATGAAAGCAACTATCTAGTTTCCTATTGGTAAGCGTTATTAAACTGTTCGTCACGAACATTTTTATCTCTCTATTACTGGCCTCTCATCCATCCTAATGAAGAGGTTTGGCGGCCAATGTTAAAAATACTACAGTAGCTCAGCAATAAGCAGCAGATATGGGCATAGGGAATGGGGAATTGGGAATTGGGAATTGGACATATGAGAGTTTTGAGTGTTGAGTTAACAAATTCTCTTGCTCCTCTGCTCCTCTGCTCCTCTGCTCCTCTGCTCCTCTGCTCCTCTGCTCCCCTGCTCCCCAAGATTACTAACCATTGATGGTAACTGGAATGATTTGCCGCTGGCGCATATCATAGCGATCGCCGTAACTAAGAATGTGGAGGCGCATATTGAAAATACCGAGCGGGTCGGTGGCTCCCACTTGGCTATGGTTGCTATAGGTGATCTCTCCTGGATCGATAATCGTCACGGTGCCTTTACCCAACACCTGAATGATACCATCTCTCTCAAAGAGGGCGCAGGTATCTTCATCTATTCCGATTCCCAGCCGGTCTGGATGAGCTGCGATCGCACTCATCAGGCGAGCCATGCGATTGCGGTTGTGAAAGTGTTGATCTACAATCACTTCTGGTATAATAGCCAGCCCTGTCGCCATATCCACTAAAGAACGATTGGGACATTCGCCGCTACCGCCACCAGCAATCATATGATGACCCATCACTGCCGCCCCAGCACTGGTGCCAGCTAGCGTTATCTTACCCTGCCACGCGGCTAGGCGTAATTTTTCCATCAAAGGTGTATCGGCTAGCAACCCACACAGCCGCAATTGGTCGCCACCCGTCAGAAATACGCCCGTACATACTTCCAGATACTCGTTGATGGCGGGGTCTTCACACTGCTGGCGATCGCGAATGTCTAGCAACTCTATCCTCTTGGCACCCATTTCCGTGAAGATAGCGCGATATCGTTCGCCGATGATCGCTGGTTCTCTCGAAGCCGATGGTACTATGGCGATTTGGGCATCAGCTGACCCAGCACGACTAAAAAAAGTCTGTAGGATCTCGCGTCCGTGAACTTTGTCTTCTGCGCCGCCAATCACCATGATTGCGCTTTTAGTCAGTTGGGGTTTCCTGGGTTCCAAGGTTTGATATTCTAATTGCAGCATCGTGTTACTCTTCTCGTGCGGTGGGGCGGGCGTCGAAACTACGCCCTACTTTTACTCCAGTTACCCCTGTAAGTCATTGCTCAGGACTCTTCTGGTTCTGGCTCTGGAGCTTAACCATTAACGCATAATGCCAGATTATTAAACAGATTATTAAACAATAATTGAGAAATGTGACCGCTTTTATACAGAATACTATCTATGTACCCTGGATGTTGTGAGTCAGTGTACCTACGATGGATATGACCTGCCTGTTGAGCGAATCAAAGTGCGATTTGACATTGTTACCCTGTTTCCAGATTTTTTCACCTCTGGGCTGAGTTCGGGGCTGCTGGGTAAAGCCCTCGCCAAACAGATTGCCCAAGTCCATCTAGTCAATCCCAGAGATTTTACCACGGATAAGCATCACCGGGTGGATGACGAAACTTACGGCGGCGGTGTCGGGATGCTGATGAAGCCAGAACCGATCTTTGCCGCTGTCGAGTCACTGCCAGTTTTACCGAGACGCGATGTAATTTTAATGACACCACAAGGTCAAACACTGAATCAGCCGCTGTTGCGAGAATTGGCTACCAATTACGACCAACTGGTTGCGATCTGCGGACATTACGAGGGTGTCGATGAACGGGTGCTGCATTTAGTTACCCGCGAGGTGTCCTTGGGAGATTTTGTGCTGACTTGTGGGGAAATTCCCGCACTGGCCCTTATTAATGGTATAGTGCGGTTGCTACCTGGAACAGTGGGTAAGGAAGAGTCTTTGAAAGCAGAGAGTTTTGAGGCTGGGTTGTTAGACTATCCCCAGTGGACTCGTCCAGCTGACTTTCGGGGGCTTAAAGTCCCAGAAGTCTTGCTATCTGGCGATCATGGTAAGATTGAAAAGTGGCGTCAAGAGCAGCAGATAATCAGAACGCGCGATCGCCGTCCCGATTTATTTGCAAGGTGGTCACAAAGTAAAGGTTCCCAAACTGAGATTACCAGTTTTGGCCTCAAAGAACAATCATCTAAGATAAATGAGGAGCAGACTGAAGATCGATCGCACAAATAACTGGGGCAGACTTTCCAGAAAGGTAGACAAATCATGCGGCTTCTTAAATCTCGCTTACTCTGGACTACAGCAACTGCGTTTCTTTTATTAAACACCGTTGTTGAAATTCCCCGGTCCGATCGTCACTTGATCGCGAATCTAAATATTCAGCAAGAAGCTTACGCCAAAAAAAGTGGCGGACGCAGTGGCGGCGGTTCTTTCAGTCGCCCTTCAAGATCGAATAGCGGTTCTTCTTCTCCCTCCAGAAGTAACAATAATCGTGGTTCGTCTGGCGGTAGTTATTACAACAATTCCACTCCCGTCTATGGTGGTGGTTACAGGTCAGGTGGAGTTTATTTCTATTCTGGATGGGGATTTGTTTTTCCATCTTTGTTTGGGTTAATGATGTTAATAATGGTGCTGTTCATTATCTACTCCATTCAGAACAGCACCAGGAATTCTGCTCAAACTACCAATGATTTGCCCACAACTGGCAACAAAGAACTAGACAACAACATTGTCACCATCAGCAAAATTCAGGTAGGACTGCTGGCGCAAGCGCGTGCAATTCAAAAAGAACTATCAGAATTAAGTCTCAGTATAGATACTGGTACGCCGGATGGACTGTCGGAATTGGTGCAAGAATCAGTTTTGGCGTTATTGCGATCGCCCGAAAATTGGACGCACGTATCGGCAACTTCCCAAACTGTTCGCACCAGAGAAGAAGCGGAGACAATTTTTAATAAGTTTTCCATTGAAGAACGCAGCAAATTTAGCTCCGAAACTCTCACAAACGTAGAAGGCAAAGTTCGCCAAAAAGATGTAAATCCTAACCAGAATACAGAACCTGGCTCATACATTGTGGTAACGTTGCTAATTGGCACAGAAGATGACCGTCCGCTGTTTGTAAATGTTTATTCATCAGCAGATTTAAAGGCAGCCCTTGAGCGAATTGGTGGCACAGCGTCCGAATATCTGACCGTATTTGAGTTGCTTTGGACTCCCCAGTCGGAAACAGAAAGCCTCACCTATGATGAGTTGTTGAGTGAGTACGCAAATTTGATGCAAATTGTTTGATAATAGTCATCAGTAATCGGTTATTGTAAAAAATGACTAATGACAAAAGACAAAAAAATGAACATTCGGATTGGAAATGGTTACGATATTCACCGACTGGTTACTGGACGGCGTTTGATTTTGGGAGGGGTAGAGATTCCGCACGAATTGGGTTTGCTGGGGCATAGCGATGCGGATGTGCTAACTCATGCGATTATGGATGCGATGCTGGGGGCGTTAAGTCTGGGAGATATCGGTCATTATTTTCCGCCGACCGATGAGAAATGGGCTGGTGCAGATAGTCTGGTTTTGTTGAGTCAGGTGAACAAATTGGTGTTAGATAAAGGCTGGCGGGTGGGGAATATTGACTCGGTAGTAGTGGCGGAACGTCCGAAATTGAAGCCGCATATTACCAATATGCGATCGCGCATCGCCAGTATTCTAGAATTAGAACCTGACCAAATTGGCATCAAAGCCACCACAAACGAAAAATTAGGCCCAGAAGGAAGGGAAGAAGGAATTGCAGCTTATGCCGTAGCCTTGCTGGTAGCTGCTGAATGATATGTTTGTGGTAAGGACTTTCGTCCTTCCTACCTTCTACGGAGTTTAGCAGTAATATGAACACCGAAGAATTGTCAGTTATAAAGCATATCGTTCCTGACATCACCATACTGGACAGCGAGGAACGAATAGTTTTGTTAGCTCAAGGCAAAGTGAAAAGAGAACTATATCGCGATATTTATGAAGTCATTTCGTGGCTAAAAGCTGGGAATGGAGCCATTCCTTTTGTCATGTTTATTGAATTGGAAAACATTAAGATTTTCAAGTGGGACAGTGACAATTTATCCGAACCTGTTTGCACTCTTAATACAGCCGAAGTGCTTGGTCATTATGGCCTTAAAGTCTCTGATGAATATATATCAGGAGATTACTTAAGTGCCTTAGCAGAGTCGTGGTTGAGAGATTTAGTTTCCCACTGGAAGTCAGACAAACCCCCAGCAGAAGAACAGATAGCAGCCATCGGTTTATTACCATTGCTTAAAGATGGAAAAGAACAATTTGAAGTAGAAATTAGAATCGATCCCAAGTTGAGATACATAGTTTTGAGATATTATTATCCGCGTGATACTTTACTTTAAGTAGTATGATTCTGTACGTTGAAACTAACTTTCCGCTGAGTATTGCTAAAGGACAAGATCCCGAAGCAGAGAGGTTGTTGCTGAATCTACCCTCATCAGTAAATATAGCCATACCAAGCATTTGCTGCCTGGAAGCAGTCTCAGTGTTGCAGGAGGAGCAAAAGTACCGCAAACGTTTCGAGCAAGATCTAAAAATTCAGATCAACGAGGCGCAGCGAAATCTTTCCTCGTCCTACGCTCGCTCTGTCGCTTTCCACTTAGAACAAGCGCTCCCTCAATATATGGAGCTAGCAAAGGAGGTAAAAGCGCGTCTGCTTCAAGCTCTTGACAACTTGGCAACAAAAGCAGAGTTGTTTCCATTAACTGCCGATATGCTTCGGGAAAGTTTGCTGCCAGGTCTGATTCAAGACGGTACAGATAACTTGATTTTACACTGCATCTTGGGACACGCACGATCGCACCCTACTCAAGTTAAAGTGTTTCTGAGCGGCAATACTAGAGATTTTGGTACATTGGTAGTTCAACAGGCTTTACGGGATGTTGGCGTGGAGGATTATTTCAGCCGCACGCAAGACTTCCTGGGTTGGTTACGATCGCAGTAAAGTTGGCAATTTATTGTATATAAAATAATGATGAGAATTTTTGATATTATTATTGCTAATTGGCGACGGTGGTTGGCGGTAAGCTTGGC
>CASBRD010000414.1 GCA_949128025.1 Oscillatoriales cyanobacterium PMM_0008
AAGGCGGAAATAAGCTTGTTCAGTGTATGTACCACCGGAAACCAGATGTAGAGTGTTCCCTTGCCCTCAATTTTGGTAGGTAGAGTTTCGCAACGAGTGCATCCTAAACCTTTATCAATCTTATTCATGAGTATCTCTATATTTAATTTGGCTGGATTCGAGTATTACCTTTTAGCGGGTAGAGTCACATCTATCTTTGGAAGTAGAAAGGTTTCTTGTATAGCAGGTAACTATGAATACTGCTAATCAATCTTATTGGCTTTAGTAACTTAGGATACAGTTTAAGATTTGGTTAAAAACTTGGCAGTTTGCGTGCAGCCTAATTCCCTCTAGCCAAGATTAAGAATTGAGGATTGCTAAGATTTCTACCGAATTCCTAGCTCAGCGCACACCGTCCAAAGGAGTAAGTAGTTCTGATTAATAAATCAACCAATAGGTAGAACAAAATGAGAGTAAAAATACTGTAGTTTAATTATGTATATAAGTATTTATTCCTGGTGTTGAGGTTAATTGTGAAGAAATATCGGTTTTGATAAAACCTTGTTAATGAATGCTAGGAGTTTTTAAACATCATAGCCATAGCCAGAATTCAGATAAATTATCTGAAATAAATGCTTTTTACTTTACTTCAGCCTTTAATTAAATAACTTTTACAAACTGATTTTAAAGACATTTGAAAGCTCGTAAATTTGCATTCAAGAAATTAATTGTTCGAGAAAGTACAGCCTTTTAGCGTAGACAGCAAAGCAAATATATGACTGCTCAACACTTGACAATTCCAATTTCAGGGTGCAATCAGACATCACAAAAACAGAAATCTTCAAAACAAGCCGCCTTGTGGCAGAGTCAGAAGAAATCTCGGCATCTGTTAGCTAACATACCGGGACTCAGTTATCAATTCTTGCTTCGTAAAGACGGTTCCCTGAGTTTCCTCTTCCTGAGTCCTACTTTTCAGGAATTTTTTGAAGTGGAATCCCCAGAGATGGAAATGGATACTGAATCCCTCATTTCTATGATTCATCCAGATGACCGGGAAGACTTCTTCAACTCTATCGCCGAAGCCGCCGGGATGTTGCAATCGTGGAGGTGGGCAGGGCGCTTCATCTTACCCTCAAAACAAATAAAATGGATTCAGTGGGATGCTCAGCCTTCGTTACAGGCGAACGGAAATATTTTCTGGAATGGGTTGCTAGTAGATGTAACAAGTCATCAGCAGTTGAATGCGGAAGTGGAACGGCTTTCTTTTTTGCTTGGTTTAACTGAGCGTTTACAAAGCTCCAGTGACTTAACAGAAATTGCCGAGTTTGCGCTCAATTACCTTGTTAGTGCGACAAACTGTGCTTTTGGGGATGTCAAGGTGATTAAAGGCACTGATGAAACGTCTCAAGCTTTTACTCTCACCAACTACATCTCTGGCGAATTTGTCGCAGTTTATGGTGAAAGTGCCGTTGCTGAAATCGAGACAGTTTTGCAAAGAGGCATACCCAAAGGTCAAGGAGTGTTATGGCAAGTGGTGGAAACTGGTCAACCGGCGTTAATTAAAGATTATGCTAATCATCCCAATTCCGTATCAGCATTGCGTCATCCGGGAATAGGTCAGATTTGTATTTTTCCGATTCCAGCCACAGATGGTACGGTGATAGGTGTAATGACTTTGGAATCGCGTAATTTACAACGAATTGAAGACGCTCTCAAACAGGATTTACTCCTAGCCGCCTGTCGTATTCTGGGGGTTGGCATCGAACGGGCAAAGGATCGAGAGTCTCTGCAAAGAGCGAATGCAGTGTTGCAGTCAACTTCCCAACAATTGAGAGCTGGTCAAGGGACAGAGTTTGCGATCGATATTCCGTTGGTACAGGCGAAGTAACCAGCACTGTGGGCTTCACGAGCAGGTTCGAGTTTAATTGCCCTAATCACCCCGTAGGGGGATTCACATTCAAGGCCCGATCGTAAAATATTAATCTTTAGGTGCTGTGAAGAACAAAGGCTTGGGGTTAGATTTTAATTAGCACTTAATGTGATTTTATTGGCTAGGGTGACGCGATCGCACCGATAGGGGGAGGGTAGAAGTTTATGCTGGCGCAACCTCAAGAGCTAACCGCTTCTGACGGCAGTGCGGATAGAAAAAAAAATTTAATTTCTCATCCCTCTATAGAGTTACCAACTCTAAAATTTCCTTCAACTTGGAAATCGAAAGTCGGTAGCTGGCGCATCCGTCAAAAAATTGGCTACGGCTATTTCGTGGCAATTGGCATTGCCTTTTTTGGTTCATTTACTGGACTGGTAATTGCGGACTATTACCAGGGAGAAGGCGTACAGCAATTAGCCGATGCTCACGTACAAGCGCAACTTTTGAGCGATTTCAAGGAGGCGGTAGTAACGGCGCAATTGCAGGCTTCGCGGATAGCTTATGTAATGGAAGATTCGAGACGGCTGCAAACAGAAAAAGCCCGTTTTCACGACAGTATTGCTAAGGCTAAGAAGCTGCGGCTTGAGATTGAACGCTATATAGAGAGCAAACCCGCGTGGTTAGCAGCAAATCCCACTACTCTCAAGGCTTTGTTGCAAGCTTATGCGACTAATTTAGAATCCTACGCACAAACTACTGAGTCAATTTGGCAGCAAACCGATTTATTACAATTGCGATCGGAGGCGGTTAAGTCAGCACAGCAGCAGCTACAAACGATCGTTGTTGGTAAGGAAGCGACGAGCTTGGAGCGCCTCGGTGGGGAATTGACCAACATCCTTCAAACCGCTCGCAATCAGGAGCGACAAGGGGAAGTGGCGATGGAGGATGCACAGGGACTGGAGAAACAAATTATTATTTTGAGTATGTTGCTGTCGGTGACGATCGCTTCAATTGTGGCCGTCCGTAGAAGTCGTGCGATCGCTAAGCCTGTCGTAAGTTTAACTCAGGTAGCCGAGCAGGTGGCGAGGGAGTCTAATTTCGATTTGCGGGTTCCTGTGACCACACAAGATGAAATTGGGTCATTAGCTACATCTCTCAATCATCTCATCCAGCGAGTATCGGAGCGTACCAAAGAACTGGAACAAGCCAAAGAATTAGCTGAAGCTTCTAGCAATGCTAAGAGCCAGTTTGTGGCGAATATGAGCCACGAACTGCGTACACCGTTAAATGCCATCATTGGTTTGAGTCAACTTCTCCAAGAAGACGCCCAAGATCTAAATTTAGGGGAGGAGGAATTTATCGACGACCTCCAGACAATCAACGCTTCTGGCAAACATCTGTTGGCACTGATCAATGACATCCTCGACTTATCAAAGATTGAAGCGGGTAAAATGACTCTCTACCCGGAGACGTTTGATATCGCGACACTGATTAATAACGTTGTGACTATAGCGAAGCCATTGGTGCATAAGAATGTAAACGTTTTAGAGGTGAATTGCGACGAACAGCTTGGTACCATTTATGCCGATCGAACTAAAGTGCAGCAGATACTGTTCAATCTGCTCAGCAACGCTGCCAAGTTTACGACACACGGTAAAGTGACACTGGCGATTACCCGCGAGTCAAATAATTTTGCAATGGAGAATGCAAAAGAAGACGACAAGGAGAATTCTTCTTTCTTGTTTTCCCCTACCGCCAATTCCCAATTCTCAGTTAATAATCCAAAATCTAAAAACCCAAATCCAAAATCGTCTGAGTGCATTTGCTTTCGCGTCCAAGACACAGGCATTGGCATATCCTACGAGCAACAGCAGCAGTTATTTCAACCATTTACGCAAGGGGATGTTTCGACTACTAAAAAGTATGGCGGTACGGGACTGGGGTTGGCAATTAGCCGCCACTTCTGCCAGATGATGGGCGGTGAGATTTTTCTAGAGAGTAAGGTTGGACTGGGGACGACTTTTACTGTCCGCCTACCAGTCTGAGTTTTGAGGAATGAGTTAAACAGGACTTACCATGATTGTTGGCGCTTTTCACCCTAGATGTAGGGGCAATTCATGAATTGCCCCTACAATCCGTAGTTGGTGCAAAATAAAATGCGTAACGTGATAGCCTTGCTAATAGCGCCTCTCTCCTGCACAGACGCACTCGCCTAGAACTCATCCAAACCATGACTACAGCAACCACGGACTTTCTCAGCCATCTCAACGCCAGCCAACGCCGCGCTGTCGAACATTTTTGCGGCCCTTTGCTTGTTGTTGCTGGGGCGGGTTCCGGTAAAACACGGGCGCTGACTTATCGAGTCGCCAATCTTATTCTCAAGCACAAAGTCGATCCAGAAAATATCCTAGCTGTCACTTTTACCAATAAGGCGGCGCGGGAGATGAAGGAGCGGATCGAAAAGCTATTTGCGGCTCAGATGGCGCAAAAGGAGACTGGGAAGTCGTTTGAGTCGCTGTCGGGTGAGGAGCAGATCCGGTTGCGATCGCAAGTTTACAAAACTCGCATCAAACCCTTGTGGGTTGGCACTTTTCACAGCCTTTGCGCTCGTATCCTCAGATATGATATCGAGAAATATCAAGACGAAAAAGGACGCAAGTGGAATCGTAACTTTTCCATCTTTGACGAATCCGATGTCAAAAGCCTGATTAAACAAATTGTCACCAAACAGCTAAACCTGGACGATAAGAAATTTGACCCCAGTTCCGTCCGCTATGCCATCAGCAACGCCAAAAACCAAGGCTTATCGCCTCAAGAATTTGAGAGAGAGCAGCCCAACTTTCGCGGTAAAGTAATAGCACAAGTTTATAGCATTTACCAGGATAAACTAGCAGAAAATAACGGCCTCGATTTCGACGATCTCATCTTAGTTCCAGTACAACTTTTGGAACAAAACGAATCTGTTTTGGGCTATTGGCATCGGCGATTTCAACATATTTTAGTAGATGAATATCAGGACACCAACCGCATTCAATACGATCTAATTCGGCTCTTAGCAACTAACGGTGAAAGTCCAAAAAGATTTGATAATTGGCAAAATCGCTCTGTATTTGTCGTTGGCGATGTTGACCAAGCAATTTACTCCTTCCGCATGGCAGATTACAGGATTTTGCTGGAATTTCAGGAGGACTTTGGCGACGGTTTGGCAGATGACGACACCCGGACGATGGTGAAGCTTGAGGAAAATTATCGTTCTAGAGAAAACATTCTGCAAGCGGCAAATCACCTAATTGAACATAACACCCAACGCATTGATAAAATACTGCGTGCTACAAGGGGAGAAGGAGAACCGATTTACCTCCATCGTGCTGATAACGAACTCGATGAAGCTGACTTTGCAGTGCAGCAAATTCGCCAACTGGAACGCCAAGAAAAAGAATTTGATTTGGGTAGTTTTGCGATTCTTTACCGCACAAATGCTCAATCTCGACCGTTTGAAGACGCCTTGCTGCGCTGGGGTATTCCCTACACAATGGTTGGCGGTTTAAAGTTCTACGATCGCAAAGAAATTAAAGATTCGCTTGCATATCTGCGGTTACTTGTCAACCCATCCGATACAGTTAGTTTGGTGCGAGTAATTAATACCCCCCGACGCGGTATAGGTAAAGCTACGGTAGATTCCCTGATCAATGCGGCCCAACAATTGGGCGTCCCCTTGTGGGAAATACTGAGCGATGAGACATCAGTAAATACATTGGCAGGACGTGCAGCCAAATCAATTAACAGCTTTGTGCAGCTGATTGGTAAATGGCAGCAACAAGTCGATCCACTCCCGGCGTCTCAAATTGTTCGGGGAATTATGGAAGATTCTGGTTACATTGATGATTTTAAAAAGCAAGGAACTGATGAAGCGCAGGATCGACTGCAAAACGTATTTGAATTATTTAATGCCGTTGTGCAATTTGAAGAAGAAAATGATGAAGCAAGTTTGGGAACTTTCTTGGCAAATGCTTCTTTATCTTCAGATTTGGATAACTTGAAAGAAGGACAAAAAGCAGTTTCCTTGCTGACGTTGCACGCCGCCAAAGGACTTGAGTTTCCGGTAGTATTTTTGGTGGGGATGGAGCAGGGATTGTTACCTCACATTCGCAGTTTGTCCGATCCAGTTACATTGGAAGAGGAGCGGCGTTTGTGTTATGTTGGCATCACTCGCGCCCAGGAGAGATTGTATCTTTCTCATGCGCTGGAACGACGTTTGTGGGGTTCTCGCGAAGCGGCTATTAAATCGCAGTTTCTCGAAGAATTGCCTCAAGATTTAGTGAGTAGCAAGGTAGGCGCGACGATTCGCAGCGGTGGCGCGGGTGTAGCTGGAAAGTCGCAGCGACAGAAATCTCAAGATGAAAGTGTTGGCGTTTCTGCAAGTCAGAGCCAAGATTGGAAAATAGGCGATCGCATTCTTCACAAATCTTTCGGTATTGGCGAAATCACCCACATTTTAGGTTCCGGAGAAAAAATGACTGTAGCTGTTCATTTTCCCGGCGTTGGGCGAAAAATAATCGATCCAAAAATTGCCAAACTGCAACGAGTACAGTAATCGTGTGTGTACTCAGCACTTTGCTATATGTGCCTCAGTAGCGGCAACTCCCTAGAAAACTCGAAGCCATGCTTGACCTAACGGTTAAAGCATGGTATTCAACATAAGTGAACTACCTACACTGACCTGACGGTACAGTGTAGGCTTCCCAATTCATTGGTAAATAAGGGGCGCAAAAACAGCCATGCCCTCACAAATGAGAAGGACAAGCACAAATACTATGTTTGATTTCAAGAAGCTCCCCGTTCAGATTTCAGGGCTACTGCTTACCTTAACTACTGTTTCGGCACTTCCAACAGTATCTGCGTCGATCGGGCCTGCTTTTGCCCAATCTAGTAATAATACTAACAATTTGCCACTGCCTGAGTCAGTGCTACCAAAATCACTACCCAAGGGCAAAACACTGAAAGTTTATGGTTCCAGCAGCATGGCAGTTCCCAATCAGGCTCTCAAAAAACGCTTGCTACAAAAATATCCCGGCACTCAGGTGCAACTGGTAACAACTACCACAGATAAAGCAATGCAGGCACTCTTAAGTGGGAAAATCGATCTAGCTGCCATAGGACGACCTTTAACAAACCAAGAAAAAGCGAAGAAATTAGTTTTTGTTCCCGTTAAAAGAGATAAAATTGCCATCATTGTTGCTGCTGCCAATCCTTTCAAAAAAGATTTAACCTTTGAGCAGTTTGCTAAAATGTTTCACGGGCAGATTACTAACTGGTCGCAGGTAGGAGGCCCACCAGGGAAAATTCGCTTCATCGATCGCCCAGGTTATAGCGATACAAGACAAGCCTTAAGCACCTACGCGGTGTTTAAGAAAGCGCCATTTAAAACAGGAGCGAATGCGACTCAGCTACCGCAAGACGATACAGCCGCAGTTATCCAAAAACTAGGCAAGGATGGGATTAGTTATGCGATCGTCGATCAAGCAGTGAACTTGAAAAACGTTCGGATCGTGAGAATGCACAATACCCTGCCCACCGATCCCAGGTATCCCTACTCTCAACCGCGTGGCTATGCCTACAAACCAGGTATGTTTGCCGCGCCGCCGCCTGTTGTCGAACCCAAACCGCCCGTTCAACCTACAGCTACACCCAAACCCACTCCTGAACCAGAACCTATTGTGTATGATGAAAGATTACCTTGGTGGTTACTCCTGCTGTTATTGTTGGGCATTCCTATTTTGGGCGGATTGATCTGGTGGTTTTTTAAAGGTTCTCAAGATCTGCCTGTTCCTCCCAGCGATCCAATTGTTCCCATTCCTCCCAGCGATCCAATTGTTCCCATTCCTCCCAGCGATCCAATTGTTCCCATTCCTCCCAGCGATCCAATTGTTCCCATTCC
>CASBRD010000415.1 GCA_949128025.1 Oscillatoriales cyanobacterium PMM_0008
GAAAATCCCCTGGTGGCGGGTCGAGTTGCCTACTACAAGCAGCAGCGTCAGGATTGGTTTCGCCTGTATCTGTTGCCAGAAGCTCTTACCTCTCTGCAACGAGCGATCGCACCCGTGCGAGAAACCCAAGGCGCTCTAGCCCTCCTAGACAGCCGTGTCATCCACCGCAGTTACGGTCAGCAGGTACTGGCGGCTCTGGGTCCCTTCGCCAGAATCAACTATTTAGACCTCAACCTTTTGAGTTCCGATCGCTAATTTCCATAATCGATTGACTGCTAAAAAATTTTGTCTATAATTGTACTCTTGCCAAAAAGCTGGTCATCACTGGAACATAAAGGCTATCATCAAGCCAAAGTTAGATTTTATTACTTTAGAGTCATGGGCGAAGCAAAGCGGCGTAAAGCCACACTCGGAGAAAAATACGGCGAAGAATCCACCCTGAGCCGATGGTTACCAGTTACTAAATCTCAAGCAGAAGCCTTTGTCCAGTGGACAACTCGTGGCGCTTGGATTGGTATTGTCCTACTGGTTGTTGCCTGGGTTAGTGTTCGATTCATTGGCCCAGCCCTGGGTTTGTGGCAAGTTAATTAAATCTTGCCAAAGATAGAAAATTTAGACATCTGGGCGCAGGAGACTTAAGAAAATCTGTATTTTTCTGCCTTGCCTGCTGCCAAACACCTTCCCAAGAAGGAACTGGATTTATCTTTTTGGCGTCTAAGATGCAGTGGTGTCGATCGTAATGTCACTCTTGATACGTTGCCAATGCGATCGATCGGTTAAGCTAGAACGAAGCAGTTAGTCGTCCCGTTCAAAAGACTTGTAGCCCTTTTGACCAAACCCAGAATGTCTGAATTATTAAGAAAATGTAAAACCAGTCTACAATTAGGTGTGGTGGTTGGAGGATAACCGTGTTTATCAGACTTGCAGAGCAACACCGCCAATTTGTTCAAGATCTAGTGATGAATCTTCAAGCGCTGGCGGTCGTCCTAGAGCGTAGAGGATACCTTGCTTCTTGCTATACCTGCGGCGGCCAAATGACGAGCGCCTCCTTTATGGTTAGCTTGGGTGACGGTCATTTGATTCGATTTTTAGTATCGGATTACGGCATCACTTGGACAGAGATGCGAGACGATCGGGAATTAATGAAGCTAGAAGGTGCAGAGGCCATCTCTCAGCTACAGGAACTGGCTAATTTGGTTAAATACCAATTTGAAGCCTCTGAGCCTTGTGTTGTCAGCGCCAAAGCAGATTTCAAACGTTGACAGATTCGCCCCTTTCCCACTTCCTTTAGGCGTGGCAAAAGCCCTTTGGCTAAAGCCACAGTCAATTTTTTTGGGGTATAATCCATAGCATGGATATTCGGCTAACGTTTGTGACCGATGTCATGATTTGTGAGGATTTTTAGGAACGGTATATATAACTTGTAATTGCGAGAAATCCGGCGTCGGCAGTAATCCCGTTGGTGGGCGTAATTTTTGGCAGTAAGTTTTTTGATTTAGATGGGTGTGCGGTAGTTCGCTTAATAAAAATTAGGAAAATTTAAAAAAAATTCAGTAATTGTGCGGGACTCACAGAAGCTTAAATATCATAACTTAAAAAGTAGGGAAACGGCGCTCCTGGAGTCGTCTGAAGGTGTCAAGAACTCGCCGTTAACCAAGAGCGGGTAGACGGGAACTTGTAAAAAGCTCTAACTTGACCAGACTAAGGTTGAAGTTCTCAAGCGAATCTTAGCTCAGGCAAAAGCACCACTTAACTGACGGCTATGAATACCAATTCTGAAAACAAGGATGCCTACCCAAGCAATTTATATGTTGGCGGCAATTCCCCTCCCGCTAACCCTAGCGGGTATAACGGGAGTCCCCTTGACGCATCAAAGATGGAACTGGAAAAACGCCTCGGTTTATACCAGGTATTTTTAAAGATTTACGAGCATAATCGCGGTTTACTGGATGAAATTCTCCAGTTAGAAAACGCATCCTCTCCATCTCTGAGCGGCTTTACACCAGCTTACGTACAAGGAGTGGTGCAGGGGCAGCAAGCTTATATAAACACCAATTTGGTTGACGGGAAAACGCAGCGGCTATTTCAGCCTCAGAGAGTCTGGGTGATTGGCCGCGATCGTCGTATTGCCTTACCAGTTCGGGATCAATGGATGTCTCGTCGCCACGCTGCCATTCAGTACGTCCACAACGAAGGTTTTTACTTACTTGACCTAAACAGCACCAATGGTTCCTTTGTCAACGGCGAACCAGTTTTAAAGCGCATACTGCTCCAAGATGGCGATCGAATACGCTTGGGGAGTTTAGCCATTTCTTTTTTCTTCGGTCAGACTTGTCAAACAGTGGAGGCAGTATCCCCAGAGCTACTGACTCAAATCAACGGAATTACACAGCCTCACCCAGCACCAATAGCAGATCCCATGTTCACATCGATTTTAGAGGAGGAGCCATTCCTTGCCAAAGCCCCAAAAAATACATTTACGATCCACAGACAGGAAGCCGCTTCCGAAAATCCAACCTCACCATCTTCTTTGCCGCACTTGAGCGCAGCTGAGCGATCGGAGATTTTAGACCGTTTTCTCAGCAGTCGCCAGACCCCTGTGGATAAAAATTGAGTCAATCAATTTTGGATTTTAGATTTTGGATTTTGGATTCTAGGATTTTGGATTGACTCCAAGGATGAATCCGGGGGCGACCAAACCCAAAGACCAAACAAGAGAGTGGAAGAAAGCGGCTCTTTCGGAGTTGCTATGCTTTTGTTCATTTAAGAACATTTTTATTGATTTTCTCCTCTCCCACTCTCCCACTCTCCCCCTCTACTCAAATAGCATAGTAAGTACGGAAGAGCCGGTCTTTGGGGTTATTCTACGTCCTCTAGCATCTCTTCTTCCTCGGCTATATCGCTTGGATGCGCGACAGAGTTGGCAGAGACTACGGCTCCCTTTTCTAGTTTTTCGCGGATCTGCTGCTGAATTGCTTTGGCCACTGGGGCATTCTCATCTAAATACTTGATGGCGTTGTCCCGACCTTGGGCGATATTTTCAGCGTTGTAGCTGTACCAAGCTCCTTTACGGATAATCACGCCGATCTCTTCGGCAATGTCCACAATACAGCCCATAGTGGAAATGCCTTTGCCGAAGATAATGTCAAACTCGCCAATGCGGAAGGGGGGAGCGACTTTATTTTTGGCAACTTTGACTTTGACGCGGATACCAAATTCTTCTGCGCCTTTTTTCAAAGTTTGAATGCGGCGAATGTCCAGTCGCACTGAGGCGTAGAACTTGAGCGCGTTACCCCCAGTGGTGGTTTCTGGGTTACCGTAGGTGACGCCGATTTTTTGGCGCAGTTGGTTGAGGAAAATTACGGTACAGCCGGATTTACCGATGTTGCCTGTGATCTTACGCAGGGCTTGGCTCATCAAGCGAGCCTGTAAACCCATGTGGGAATCACCCATATCGCCTTCAATTTCAGCGCGAGGCACCAGCGCCGCTACGGAGTCAATCACTACGACATCAACTGCCGCAGAACGAACTAGCTGATCGACTATTTCTAAAGCTGATTCGCCATTGTCCGGTTGCGAAACGAGCAGATTTTCAATATCGACGCCCAGGGCTGCGGCGTAGGTGGGATCGAGGGCGTGTTCGGCATCGACAAAGGCGGCAATGCCACCAGATCTTTGCACTTCCGCGATCGCGTGCAGCGCCACTGTCGTCTTACCTGAACTTTCTGGGCCGTAAATTTCAATTACCCGTCCCTTCGGTAAGCCACCACCCAGGGCTAAATCTAAAGTTAGTGCGCCGCTAGGGATGGTTTCTACCCTCATCCGGGTCGCATCTCCCAAGCGCACTATGGCTCCTTTACCAAATTGTTGCTCAATTTGCTTGAGTACCAGGTTTAGAGCTTTTTCTTTGCCAGCTGTATCATTTGTTGCAATAGCCATTTGTGCCTCTAGGATAGGAGGTTTAAAATTTGGTAGTCTGGGAGTTAAGACTAGAACAGATATACTATTCTAGTTTAGACTTTCCCAACCGTACTGGAATGTCCCAGGTTGTTTAATCTATATTAAGGATCTGAGCATTGTCGGTCTTTTGGCGTAATGTCCAATTTTATCGTAAAAAATAGCAATTAGGAATCAGATTTCCTCGATCGCACTTGTGATGACTTCGTACCTTTCCGATACTATAATTCCAGAGACAGCTTTATCAGTGGGTGGGTTGACAGACTATATCCAGAGTCTGTTAGAAGAGGATGACCACCTGCGGCAGGTATGGGTGTTTGGAGAAGTCTCCAGTGCCAACCGACATTCTAGTGGGTTGTTTTTTACGCTGCAAGACTCAGACGGGAAAGCGACGATTCGCTGCGTGGTGTGGACTAACCAACTCGGCAAACTGGTACAGATGCCAGTGCGCGGGGAACAGCTGATTATTTTGGGCAATATTCGTGTCTATCGTCAGCGGGGAGAGTATCAGCTGACTGTTTGGCAGGCTTTCCCGGCGGGGGAGGGGTTGCAAGCGTTGCGTTATCGCCAACTGCTCAAGCGTCTAGAAGCCGAAGGTTTATTTGCTGAGGAAAGAAAGCGATCGCTTCCTTCTCATCCCCAAACGATCGCCGTCGTCACCTCACCTTCTGCCGCCGCTTGGGGGGATATACGGAAAACACTGAAATTTCGATATCCGGGATTGCACGTACTGTTTTCACCGGCTCAAGTGCAGGGCGATGGGGCACCAGCTTCTATTGTGGCAGCGATCGAGCGGGTAGAGCGGGATGGTCGGGCGGAAGTACTAATTTTGTCGCGGGGAGGTGGTGCAGTTGAGGACTTGGGCTGCTTTAATGATGAAAGGGTGGTGAGAGCGATCGCTCAGTGTTCCATTCCGGTTATGACTGGAATCGGTCATCAGCGAGATGAATCTTTAGCTGATTTGGTAGCTGATTTCTGCGCTCATACTCCTACATTTGCGGCTCAGGAAGTTGTGCCCGAACTCACTAATCTAATTGTTGAACATCAAGAGCGAATTGCTACATTGCATGAAGTTGTAAATCGGCAATTAGAAATAGCTCAAGATAAAATGGAACAGCTGCGAAATCGCTTACGGCGACTGCGGTTAGATAGGCAAGTTCAGCAAGAAACTCAGTCGCTTAGTTGGTTGCGTCAACGTTTGGTGCAAACAACAACCCAGCGATTTGAGCAAGCCGATCGGCACTGTCAGCTATTATCGCAAAAGTTGGAAACTCTCGACCCAAAAGCTGTGCTGCAACGCGGTTATGCAGTAGTCCGACAAGAAGATGGAAGTATTGCTCGTTCTGCTGCTAGTTTAAAATTAGGGCAGCAATTGTCGCTTCAGCTGGCTGACGGTCAGGTTCAAGTAAAAGTTATTGAGATTTTGGATAATATTTTAACCACCAAGACGCGAAAGACACGAAGAAGATTAAAGAAGGATGATTGATGATTAATTCTACAGATATTTCATTTCAGAATGATTGGAATTACGAAGAGAATGTCGCCAAAATAGAAAAGATAGTTGCCCAAATTGAATCGGGTAAGTTAGAACTGGCTGAAGTTTTTGAGGAATTTTCGGCTGCTGTTCAATACTTGCGCCAATGCGAAACTTTTTTGCAACAGAGACGGCAACAAGTTGATTTGTTGATTGAAACGCTGGTGGATGAGCCAGAATCTTTTTGAAGAATGTTGAAAGAGCGATTTGGCTTCGATCGCTTCCATTTCACAGATAGCCTTTTTACATAGGTTAAGCGATACTACCACGCTTGCGGGTTTCCTTGTAAGATGTTCCCACATTTCTTAACCCTGCTCTAATCATTTGTTGTTCGAGAAGGGCAAAGAAACGAGCGCGATCGGCCCCTTTTACAACCGCCTGATTGTGTGCTTCAGCAAGAACTACTGGATAACCATAACCTTTGTGAATTTGCGCTAACATCAAACCAAGGGATAGATCCAGCAATGCCGAATTTTCTGCCACCCATGCCGGAACTTCAATTCGGGCAATTTCGCTGCCAACGTGGACATAGCAAAAATAGATTTTGTGGGCATCGTCGTAGAAATTTAGAATTTTATTAGTACTGCGCCACAGAGTACTGCGTTGTCCCGGTTTCAAACGAGATGCCCAAAGAGCTGTATCGCGTAAAGGATCGAAAACTTGGCACGGCGCTTTCTCTAAGTTGTCGCAATGAACAACGCAGTTAGGGGTAGAATAAGTACAAGCTTGTAAGCGCAGAAAGTTGAGGGATTCGCTGCTGCGAGAGGCGCTGAGGTAGCCTAGCAGGGGAATGCCAGCTAAGCGCATTTGTGACCAAGCTTCCATAATTGGAGGTATGAGGCGATCGCACGCATCAGATGGTAGCTGATCTAAAAACCAGTAGAGTAAGGAACCATCCACCATTGCCAAAGTAGGGGCTGCCAATTTTGGATTTTGCGCGAAGTGGGCGTCTTGGCGGTTCCCGTCACGATGCCCACCTTCGCAAGAGAGGATTTTGGATTTTGGATTGGAAAGTTCGGATTTGGGATAATCTTGTTTCTGGTTTTCTAACTCCTGATTATCTACTTGACTTTTTGCCCAACTTATAGACAACTCTGCTAAAGCTACTGCTTCAGAAACAGTGCGCCGATAACCCATCCATTCCTCAGTGCGAATACCCCATTGGCGAGAAACATACAGATCTTCGGGGCGATAGAAAACTTCTGGTAGACTATCCAATAAAGGATGACGCCCCTGTCCGTAGTGCAACACCACCCGACCTATATTGATCAGATAGCAGTAGGCTATTTCGTGGTGACTGGGAGCAATTTGGGAACCATCGGTGGCGATGACAGTATGAGCTTTTGGAGGAACTGGAATGTCAATGCAGGTATCTAATGGCTCAACTGGTACGGGAGGGGAAAATATGAAGCGATCGCGCCATTGCTCTATTTTATTCTCCAATTCTGCCTGTCTGCCATGAGCCTCTTCCAGCAATTTCTGAGCCACTTCCAACCGTTGGCGACCCGCCGCCGCCTCTAAGGTCAGGTGTTGGCTCAAACCTTGCATTTGTCGCGCTAATTTTGTTAAGTCAAGCATAGTGTTTAATTTTTATATAAATTTTTACGCCCTAACACACCATTTTGACCAATTTTAGATTGGACTTATTGCAAAAGTACGAAATCTAGGATTTTTTTACCACAGATGAAGAGGGATGAAGAGGGATGAACACAGATGGATTTAATGATATATCTTTAAATTTGGCAAGAACTTATTAAAGAATTGCCGATTTTAGATTTTTTTCTGGCCTAAAAATTCGGCTTCTCATATCTGCATTTATCTGCGTACCCGGCGGGAAGGCTGCGCCTACATCACTATTCATCTGAGGTAAAAAATTAACCAACCATAACAATAGAGAATTTGAGGATATCAAGTAAAGTCGATCGCAGATCGCTCAATTTTAAGGCCAAACCGAGAAATCCTCAGCAAACTGGGAGAGGGATAACAGCTTAATCCGTGTATCTTGGCGAACAGATTCGTGCTGTGCTGGCGTGTTATATCCCCAATCAGCGAGATAGAGTCTCACAGCGTCCAAGTCTGGTTGCTTTTGTACCGATCGCAAAGTTTTTAGCCGATCTTCCACAAACCAGATGACTGGTGGTTCTGCTGAGGCTGCGATCGATTCTCGTAAAATCTCAGACTTCTGACGCTGCGACTCTTTACCAAATATCGAGCCTTCCGCCATCTCGATATTTTGTTGCTGCAATAACTGCCAAACAAATCGTCCCTCTTTGGTAGTGATAATCCTCAGTTGTACGGGACTGGCGATTAGCTGTTGCAATCGTTCGACAATGCCGGGATAGAAGCGATGCAGACTCAGCCATTCAGCTAAATCCCTAGCAATCCATTCATCCCTAATATTATCTAGCTTTTTACCAATATCTGCCGCCACAAGACCTTCTTCCTTGAGGATTTGCTTTGCGATCGCCACCCAGTCGGGCCAAATCTTTTCCTCAGCAATCCCCACCAGCAACGCACGTAGCAGCACAGGCATCTCCCAGCCTACCTCAATCACTGGTCGCAGCCGATAGAACCTGGGTGCTAAATCCTCCGGCGGCGTCAAACTCGTAGGCGACCAGACTTGACAGTAGCAGCGCCAAGCTGTCTCAAAATACTCAATCAGCCCGTCACAGATCACACCATCAAAGTCAAGGGCTAGAATGTTGGGATTAATTATAGACATGATATCGATCAACTGGGGTGCAAGGATTCGAACCTCGGAATGGCTGGACCAAAACCAGCTGCCTTACCACTTGGCGACACCCCATTGCTTTCTCCTTAATTATAGTAACAGATAGTTATCGTAGTTTGTCAAGTATTTAATTTAGGGAAGTACAAACTGGCATGAAATCCTTGGCTAGCCACTGAAAGCGGTAAGGTTCTACGA
>CASBRD010000416.1 GCA_949128025.1 Oscillatoriales cyanobacterium PMM_0008
AGAGGTACAGTATGCGAAGGGGAAGGGCGAAGCATTCCGGTAATTCATCTTTGCTGATTACCAATAAATCATCTACCGGAATGCTTCGCCCCTACTTAAAATGTACTTCATTACAGCGGGAACCGCTGTAAGCAATGTTCTTTGCAATCATGTTTCCATTCAACTAATTTCCCTAGCGAGTAGGGAGGCTTGAAGAATCAGAAATGGAAACTAACTGTTAATAGTTCCATCAGGCATAGTTGCACCGCTCAAATTTGCACCAGCCAGATATGCACTACTCAATTCTGCCCTAGTAAAATTGGCATTACTCAAATTTGCATTAGTAAAATTTGTTCTAGCTAAATATGCCTCAATCAAATCCGAATCGCTCAAGTTAGCTTCAGTCAAATTGGCCCGACTTAAATCAGCCCTAACCAACCTCGATCCACTAAGATTCGCCCGACTCATTTGCGCCTTATTCAACTTAGCATCAGCTAACAAAGAACCGCGCAAATTTACACCTGTCATGTCCGCTTCAATTAATTTTGCCCGTTCCAACTTGACATTAGTCATATTAGCACCGCGCAAATTAGCTTCACACAGATTCGCCTCACTCAGGAAAGCACCGCTAAGATTGGCATAAGACAAATCAGCACCCCTTAAATCTGCTTCCCGCAAAGTTGTCTCGCTCAAATTAGCACCACTCAAGTTAACTTTAGCCAAATCTACACCAGTGAGATTGGCACCCCGCAAGTCAGCTTTACGCAGAATTGCACCCCGCATACTCGCAGTGTAAACTCTCGCTTCTTCACGCAGATTGGCACCCCGCAAGCAAGCACCAGTGAGATTAGCACCACTCAGATTTGCACCCCGCAAATCCGCACTAATTAAATTAGCATCTAGCAGATATGCTAAGGTCAGATCTGTACCGCGCAAATCTGCGTTTTGTAAAGTCGCGCCGTGCAAGTCTGCATTGTGTAAATTTGCCGAATTGAGGTTAGCCTGGTTTAAGTTAGCACCGCACAACTTTGTACCAACTAAATTTGCTTTAATCAGGTTTGCCCGATTTAAATATGCAAAAATTAGGGTAGCGCCATGCAGGTCTGCTTTAGGTAGAGATATACCAATTAAATCTGCACCAAGTAGATGTACTCCAGTTAAGTTTACACCGCTAAAATTTGTTTCCCCGGCGGCGTATCGCTTTTTAAGTTCATTAGCATCCATATAGTTTACCGATTAATTATCCTAATTTTCTATTTTAAACCGTGTACTTGGTGCGTACTATCATCTCCATCGCTTAAATTATTGGGATTTTCTGCGATCGCGCGATCCCTTGCGCTCACCACGTCCGTTTGTTCTGCCGGATTGCCATCAGATGTCTGACGTTTATACATTCCCGGTTGGCGATTGGCATAATACGGTTTCATTGCCTGGATAATTGCACTTGCAGCTTGAGAATTTTCTTCTTGCTCAAACAGACATCTAGCAGTACTACTTAGCCTAGCATCAAGTTCGATAACTGTATCGCAGTACACATACAGTTTTCGGAGCAAATCGTCAAATTCATGTGCCCTAAGCGTTATTAAATCTTGTTCGCTGAAACTCATCTGTTGATAAAGCGTAGAAAATATAAGTACCTTCGCTCTCAACGGGTTTGTATACTTGATAATTTCTATCCGCAGGGCAAACGGATCGTAAGGTGGATTTAATGGATTTGCCTGCGATTTTTGTTGAGAGATCGGTGGCTGTTCGGCTGTTGATTTTACGGGCGTTACGATCGAAGCAGAACCGCTGGATACTACTTGTGTCGATTCCTGAATGGCTGGGTATAGCTTACTAACGTTACTAACAATAACATTGGCTATCAAACCATATTCTCCTGGTTTATTAAGAGTTTGTACAACTTTATTTAAAGTTAGTTTCATGTGATCTATAGTTGGGTTCGATTCAATTAACTGTCGCAACAAATCTGGTAAATTAAAAGTTTGCAACTTATTTATGTCATTTTCCCAAGTATTGTGGCACGCACCAAAGATCAGCTTTTTAATGCGCGTTGAGTTTTCATGGTCTTGTAAATCTTTAACAACTCGATCGAACACAGGTAACGCTTTCATTTTTGTTGCTCCTCAACTAATCCAGCAACTGTTTGGTCTATTCTAATACGGATTGACACTCGCACCCCGTCATGGAATGGGCTTGCGGCGCGATTACAGCCCTTGTCAGGTGAGTAGGTACGCGAAACCCGGTTTCTCTTATGTACTTTATGCAACTGAAAACCGCTGTAACAATTTTGTCAAGCCCAAAAGATTGTAAGTTCAAGCCTGACCCTTTTACTGTAATTTGACAAAATTAGTTTTTTATGGTATTTTACATTTATTTTTATTACGCTTGAAATCAAGAGGTTACGCCTAAAGAAGCACTGGCATTGCCGCGACCCACAAAAAATACCTATTTTGCATCTCTCCAAAGATATATTAGTATCCACCTTTGGGTATACTTGGCAAAACAGCCTTTCGGTTTCCGAAAAGCCGATCGATCGCACTCAGCAACAAATAGAGGTGGCAAGGATGAACCAATTAGAGTTAGAACGAGAAATCGCAAAAGTGACAATGGGCATAATGACCCGTAATAGCCAGATTGCTTTAGATATAATCGCCAATCTCAGCAGCCAAATAACGCTTGAGGAAGTAGCTGGTGTATTAATCGTGAGTCTTGAGCGTTTGATCTGGTTTGACGGAGAATTATTTTTATGGGCTGTAGAAACTCTCCTTCCCGTGGATATTAAACACGAAATCCGAAGAATAATGTCACTAAATACTTACAAACGGTTAATTGCCAAGGGTTTTATCCCAGGGAAAGACTTTAGTATAAATGCAGATGGCACGCTGCTACAGAACCCGTGCCCCAGAGCTTATTCAGTATAAAAGGGGCTAGAAAAGTCAAAAGTCACCAATTCCTTCTTATTGACAGGAAAATGTACGGGTTTGATACCAAAATGTGATGTGAAACTGTAATCTCCGCCTATTGGCGGATTAAAAATCACTTTAAATCAGTAGATAAAGATCGCAGCGATGAGGGAATAATAGAGAGAGAACAAGGCTAAGGAGGCCGATTCATGACTACCTACATTTCCTTTGGAGCTGGACTTCAGATGCTGGCCGTTGCCTACTTGGTTTCAGCATTTCTGTTACTGGCGGGTTCTTACATTTGTTTTGCAGTAATTGAAACCCTGTCAGAAGGGGGCGAACTATAACCCCACTCCTGCCGCTATCGCTGCTTTGATTTAACGATCGAGAAACCGCATAATTACTCTAAATTGATAAAATCCTCTCTTTTGGGGCGCAATCCAAAATCCGTTGACCAATGACTAAAAACTAACTTGAAATACCAGGCGCATTTGTACTGGGCGATTCTGGGGAAGAAATGCCAGTCAGTGTCCGTTGAGGTTCTCCCAGCATCACCAAAGAGCAAGTTAGTTGCTGTACCAGCTGAGTCGTCACATCACTAATGACCAATCCACCAGCTGTTCGCTGTCGTTTTGAACGCAGTATAACTAGATCGGAGGATTTCGCAGTATTCAGTATTGCTTTTACCACATCATCGTGGGGAGTGATTTGAATTTCAAAGTTATTTTGAGGCACCCATTTTGAGGCGAGTAGAGTCAGTTGGGATTGGTTCCAAGCGCGTCGGCTGGCTGTGATTCTGCGATCGCATATATGTAACAGCGTCACTTGTGCCTGATTCGCCGAAGCGAGAATTTGTGCAAACCGCACAGGTAGCACCGCCTGATCTGTTAAATTTTCAATAGGAACCAAAATGCGCCCTATTTGGCTCGGCGAATCGAGCAGGCGCATTACCGCCACCGGACAGTGAGCCGCCCAAAGCACGCTATCAATCATATTGCCAAACAAGCGAGCCCGAAACCCAGTTCTTTTACCCCAACCCATCACAATCAGACTGGCATTTTGTTCGCGACTCGCACGGCTAATTCCTTGGGCGACGCTATCGTCAATTCGCAGTAACGGTTCTGCCTCCAAACCCAGTTCTAGACTCAGTTGCGCTGCCTTGTCCAGCAACATATCACCCCGCTGCTGAGCTAATTCTAGTTCTGGGGCATCCATGTGAGCGTGAGCCTGAGCGATCGCCAACGGTACAATCCTACCGCCCTCATGCCGTGCCAACAACGCCGCCATTTCAATTAAATATCGCTGGGTCTGAGGATTGTAAACCGGAACCACTACAGTAAAACGCGACGCCGCAGCGGTTACAGATACTTCATCAAGAGTGTTTGCCCCAATATCCAAATTGGTTTCCGGTACAGTTAGCCCCACAGCAACCCGACTGGTAATCAATGGCCCCAGAGTTGCCGTCACCACCATCAAGACAAGAACGCTATTCAATACCGCTTCAGTCAGTAACCCAGCCTTATAACCCACCAACGTCGCCGCCAAAGTTGCCGCCACCTGCGGCAGCGACAGGGACCACATCGTCAGCATTTCCTGCCAGTTGTAGCGATAAACCAGTTTGGCAAACAAAGCCGCCAAAAATTTACTGCCAATCAAACCCACCACTATCGCCACTGTCAGCCAAATCGATCCCAGGCTCTTAATAAAACTTGGGATATCTATCAGCAATCCCATATCCACAAAAAAGATGGGAATGAACAGGACACTACCAACAAAAATAACTTTTTCTTTTACCGGCCCTTCGCCCACGGCATCATTGACTGCCAAACCTGCCAAGAAAGCACCGACAATTTTTTCCACTCCGATCAGCTGAGCTCCCAACGCCGCCAGAAAAACCGCCAGGAGTACGAACAAGAACTGATTGCCCTCATCATCCCCTGTGCGGCGAAAAAATTGTCTTCCCGCCCAATCAAAGCCAAACAAAACGATCGCAGAGTAGACAATCAACGAACCCAACAGGGTAATGAAGCTGACAATGGTAAAGTTCCCCTTATTAATGCCGATACAAACTGCTAAAACGAGTAAAGAGCCAATATCGGTAAAAATTGTCGCGCCAATAGTGACGGTGACAGCTTCGTTTCCCACCACCCCCAAACGACTGACTATAGGATAAGCCAAGAGGGTATGGGAGGCAAACAAAGAGCCAATCAAAATCGAAGCGTTCCAGCCAAAGCCAAACATACGCCCCACGATCGTTCCTACAATCAAAGGCACTAGAAAAGTAAAAGTGCCAAAACCTGCCGATCGATGCTTGGTTTTGCGGAATAATGCCATATCAATTTCTAGCCCTGCCACAAACATCAGATAAACTAATCCAATATCTGATAACAGTTCCATCGTCGGCATTTTATTCTGAAGTACATTCAACCCGTTGGGGCCGAGTACCACTCCCGCTACCAGCAAACCCACTAATCCTGGCAATTGCAGTCGCTCGAAAAGGGCGGGTACGGTTAAAATGACCACCAGCAGAATAGCGAAGGGAACTATCGGCTCGTGGAGAGTTTGTAAGGCTGATTCCATAGCTAGCAGCAGGGAGAAATTTATGAGTATTGAAAGTTGACTTTGAATTAAGGCAACTTTATTAACTCAAAACTCATTCCTCAAAATTGAACACTCTCTAAGGGTGGATTTGACTTAAAATTACTCTTAAGCGATCGTAGTCATCTTTGAGCAACACGCTTAAATTTCGTCCGGCGTTAACTAACCAAGTGCGATCGGCTTTTCTGAGTTGATAAATCTCCCTGATCGCAGCTGCACATAGGGCATCTACTGGCGCTCCCATCACCTGCAACAGCGTCCGCATAAAATCTAACTGTTCGCTAAAATTAATTATTTCTTGCGGTTCGCATCTGTAAACGCTTTGGTGAATCTGAGGAGGACGCGGCGGTAGGTGCTGGTAAATGACTGGCGTTCCCCGCGATGGTGATTTATACCCCACAATTGCAGACCGAAACTCAGTTTTGAGCATGGCAAAAATCTGAGGTTGTTCCTCTCGCAACTCGTCTAATGTCATGCCTAAAGCTCGCGCTCGATGGATGGAGTCGATCGGCATAGTAGTGGCATGATAAACCACAGCGTAGATTTGATTGCTCGATTCTTCATCCACCGACCTTACCCAACTGCCAAAAGGCGGCATGGCTGGAAAGCTGAGAGTATCTGGCTCTAGACATTGTGCTAAAAACTCTGTTGTTGCCGTTTCTATTACTTCAGCAAAGTGGTTGGGGTGGCGCTGACTGGCTGCAAATTGTGGGAGAGGAAGACGCATAATTGTGGGGAATTTCAAATTTTAAATTTTAGATAGCAAATTTAAAATACTTCTATTTTAAATCTAAAATCTAAAATTTGAAATCTAAACTTACCAATTACCTTTTCATATCAAATCTGTCTGCGTCGGAATTGTTCGTTTTTACCCTCTGCCCCTCTCTCCTTCTCCCCTCCCCGTGGGACGGGGAGGGGCTGGGGGTGGGGTTGCCCCGGTCGCGGCCATAATGATTCAGACACAACCGGAAACGATATCACTTACTTTTTTTTGCGTCCAGCCGTAGCATCTACCAATTCGATTTCTGACAGGCGGAAAGTTACCAATTTATCCCAATTTCCGCCTTCAAAAAGGACACCAGCTTTACCATCGCTAACTCGTTGAACTAGCCCTTGATAACCGTAGTAAGTATCGCCTATATTCTTCACTCGAACTGCTGAACCTGGCAAAATCATGATTTTCTCCTCTCTCGATCTGCTTGTAAGCTTACTAGCCTATTGGCGACTATCCGCTTTTATTACTATTAAGCGTTGATTTTAATAGCTGCGTTAATTGCAACTGAAACCCAAAACTATTAAAACCTGCGTAACTGTCGATAATTTGCCACAGATTCCACCAGTCCTAAAGAAATAAAATTGGTGAGCATTGCGGAACGCCCGTAACTTATCCAAGGTAGGGGAATCCCCGTTACTGGTGCTAAGCCAATGGTCATGCCTATGTTAACAATTACCTGAAATACGATCATGGCTAGGACGCCGATCGCCAATAAGGAACCAAAATTGTCTTTGGCATTCTCAGCAATCATTATTAAGCGCAGACAGACTAACCAGAAGGCGATCATCACCACAATACAGCCCACAAAGCCCAGTTCTTCGCCAATAGCTGAGAAAATGAAGTCCGTGTGCTGTTCTGGAATAAAGTGCAGCTGAGTTTGAGTTCCTTGATTAAGACCTTTTCCCCACATCTGTCCGGCACCGATCGCGATCCGAGATTGGATCAGGTGGTATCCTCCTCCCAATGGGTCTTTCTCTGGGTTTAGGAACAAAATCAGTCGGTTTTTTTGATATTCCTTCAATATTCCCCAAAAGATATGTCCTATTTCTCCTCCGACAAGGTTGATTGCGATCGCACCCGCCGCACCCCACCAGCGCCAAGGCAGAGTGGTAAAACCAATGACGCACATAACTGCTGTCCAAGCGAACCACGCCGGTAAATACAAGTTAAACAGAATTGCGGCCACAACTGGAGAAACCAACAGGATCAACCAGCCTGGATTTGTATTAGCCCAGTAGAGCATCCCTAGCGTAATAGCACCAAAAACCAAAGACGTACCCAAATCAGGCTGTATAAATACTAAGAGCCAGGGAACTGCCGTAACTGCCAAGGCTCTAGCGAAAGAGGGAATTGTCGAAGCTCCCTTAGAGTGTAATAGTGCTGCCAGAGTAATAATCAATCCTAACTTGGCAAATTCAGAGGGTTGAAAATTGAAGCCACCGATACTAATCCATCGCATCGCCCCTTTGGCGCTATAGCCGATCGCCATTACCGCAATTAACAAAAAATTAGTCAAACCATAGATGATCCAGTGCCACTGGATCAAGTTTTCGTAACGGCAGCGGGCCAGTAAAAGGGCCAATCCGAGGCCGAGACCACCAACAAGCCAGTGCTGCCACCAATCAGTCACTGGCAGATTCAATTCTGCACTGCGGATCATCAGACCGCCAAAAAAGCTCAGTCCTACTGACAAAGCAAAAAGCCACCAGTCTACTTGTTGCCAGGGTATAAACCGAGATTTCCAGCGCAGGGGGTTCAGAAAATTCAACATAGGTTAGGTAATGGGGATTGGATAATTTTAGATTTTAGATTTTAGATTTTAGATCTAAATTCAATCTGCAATCTGCGATTTGAAATTCCTCAATTACCGATTAGCTATCAGGCTAAAGCAGCTACAGAAACTTTACCGGCGATCCGCTGGGCGATCGCTGTTAGGGCTTTCGCTGAGGCACAATCCGGTTCGGCGACTACAATTGGTAAACCGCGATCGCCTCCTTGGCGTAAGGATATTTCCAGAGGCACGCATCCCAGCAACGGCACACCTAACTCAGCAGCCGTTTTCTCGCCCCCGCCAGACCCAAAAATATCGTATTGCCGATCGGGCAGATCTGGTGGAATGAAATAGCTCATATTTTCCACAATTCCCAAAACCGGCACTCCCAACTGCTGGAACATTTTTAAGCCCTTACGAGAATCGAGCAGAGCCACATTTTGGGGCGTCGTCACGATCACCGCACCCGCCATCGGCACAGCTTGAATCAAGGTTAACTGAGCATCCCCAGTACCGGGAGGCATATCCACAATCATGTAATCCAGTTCCCCCCACCGCACCTGATACAAAAACTGGCGGATAATGCCATTGAGCATTGGGCCGCGCCAGATCACGGGTTGGTCTTTGCCAATCAAAAATCCCATTGAAACCAACTTTACACCGTGATTAAAAGCTGGCTCTAAAAGTTCTCCTTGGGCAGTTTGTTGCACTATCACCTTGGCATCTGCCAGTCCCAGCATCATCGGTGCGTTCGGGCCATAGATATCCGCATCGATCAGGCCGACTTTAGCACCCGATTGAGCCAAAGCCACTGCAACATTAACAGCAACAGTGCTTTTTCCCACGCCGCCTTTACCGCTGGAAACAGCCAAAATATTTTTAACGCCGGGAATTCCGGTGCGATCGGCCACTCCTTTTTGCTGAGGTGTTTCTGCGGTGACTGCGATCGCCACATCTTTCACCCCAGGCAGCTGGCGGACTGCCTTCTGGCAATCCTCGACGATAAACTCGCGTAAAGGACAGGCGGGCGTTGTCAGCACCAAAGTAAAACTGACATTGCCGTCCTCAATCTTGACGTGGCGAATCATGTTCAACTCCACCAAGCTCTTGCGGAGTTCGGGGTCTTGCACTGGGCGCAATACTTCTAAAACCGAGCTGGCATCGAGAATGTCAGACATTGTATTTTCCCCCTAGCTGTGAGGGAAGTCCCTCTTTTTGCCGTCGAGGGTAATTATACAATTTTTGGCTAAAAGCCCAAGAAGCTTCATGCCATTCCTCACTGATCAGAGAAAACCGCTGTAATCTATTTTTGACCCCACCTATTTACAAAGGGTTTTGTTCGGCTGCGTGAGCTAATTGGGCCGCAACCCGCGCCGCACTCGGTCGGATCAGCGACCAGATTAGGGGCGACAACCACCCCCGCAGCGTAATGGAATAGGAAATCTGAGTTCCGCAGACGGTAGACTGAACTTTGTAAGTCACTCTTTCCTCCAGCCCCGGTAAAGTAAGAATTCGCACCGTCAACAATTCCCTGGGCCTTACTTGCTCAACGAAAATGCGAATCGGGATAGGGATCGATCGAGTCACAGCCTGATAAATCAAACCTGGTTTGGCAACTAACCCCTTGGGAACATTCGTGCTTGCCAGTAGGGGATGCCAGGAAACATCAGCTAAATCTGTCACCTTTTGCCATAGGGCATCCACCGAGGCCGAACTCAGAGCTTGATATGTAAGGGCTAGAGAAAAGAGCCACCAACGCCTTTGAGGACGATCGGTGGATTTGGAGGAAAAATTGGGCATTATTACGCTCCTCCCGCAGCTAGTTTCCAAGGCAGCCTTTAGATACTGCTCTAGCGAAGCGGCACGAAGTGCCAAATTCCCACTTTCTGAATTCGGTAGTCAGTCAATCCAGTAATATATAAGTGGTCAATGACCCGCCTGACTGTATGGAACATAAAGGCTAATTCCGAAGTAGGGGTGGGTACTTCACTCTAAAGACTCTCGGACAATTAAACCACTGTTTGGTTCAACTAAATTAAATTGCGTTTTTGAGATTATGACGGCTTTTTCCACTTCCGAGGCAACAACCCGCCAAACTATGCCTCCATCTGACTCAAAGGCTAGAGTCACCCAGTTTATGCAGCAGTTGCAAGACGAAATTTGTCAAGCTCTGCAACGGCTGGATGGCATTGCTACTTTCACAGAAGACTCCTGGTCACGAGAAGAAGGGGGCGGCGGTCGTTCTCGCGTGATGCGCGACGGGGCTGTGTTTGAGCAGGGGGGCGTCAACTTCTCGGAGGTTTGGGGTGACCATCTGCCGCCCTCAATTCTGGCGCAACGCCCAGAAGCGGCTGGACACCGCTTCTATGCTACCGGCACTTCGATGGTGTTGCATCCCCGCAATCCTTATGTGCCAACGGTACACCTTAACTATCGCTACTTTGAAGCTGGGCCAGTTTGGTGGTTTGGCGGGGGCGCTGACTTGACGCCTTACTACCCATTTGCAGAGGATGCTGCCCATTTCCACAAAACTTTCAAGCAAGCCTGCGATGCCCACCATCCGGAGTACTATCCTACGTTTAAACGCTGGTGCGATGAGTATTTCTATCTAAAACACCGGCAGGAAACGCGGGGCGTCGGCGGACTATTTTTTGATTACCAAGATGGGCAAGGCCAATTGTATCGGGGGCCGGATGCCAATGGGCCAGCAGCAGCTTACAGTGCCGCTCTCAGCAATGTAGAGCCGCGCAGCTGGGAAGATTTGTTTGGGTTTATCAACGATTGCGGTCGCGCATTTTTACCGGCTTACGTGCCGATTGTGGAGCGACGCCAAGGGATAGATTATGGCGATCGCGAACGCAATTTCCAACTCTATCGCCGTGGTCGTTATGTGGAATTTAACCTCGTTTACGATCGGGGTACAATCTTTGGACTCCAGACAAACGGACGTACCGAGTCGATTCTGATGTCTTTACCGCCCTTGGTGCGCTGGGAATATGGGTATCAACCGGAACCCAATACACCAGAAGCCCAGTTATATGAAATTTTCTTAAAGCCCCAAGATTGGGCTAAGTGGACTGGTGCTGCATAAGATTTACAGAAATTCTCCTAAGAAACTCGCTCTGGAGTGGGGGAGCGGGAGAGTGGGGGAG
>CASBRD010000417.1 GCA_949128025.1 Oscillatoriales cyanobacterium PMM_0008
AATATTTTAGAAAAAATTATTATCTCTAACAGTGGTTCAATTGGATATTTGGTAAATGGCAATAAAGTAAGTATTTGTTCGGAACGAAGGCGATCGCCTAAATCTTCTCCCTTCTCTAAACAAACTGAAACTAAACATAATTTAGACCTAGATACTGCTCCAATAATTACCACATTTTACGGACGTACTGAGGAAATCAATAAATTAAAAACCTGGATTATTGAACCTCATACCCGCATTATTACTTTACTCGGTATCCCCGGAATTGGTAAAACGACGCTGGCTATAAAACTAATCGAAGAAATCCCCGACCAATTTCAATATATTATTTATCGCAGTCTCCGTTTTTGTCCCAACATCGACACTTTTTTAACCGACTTACTACAAACTTCGTTCGCCTTTTCGACTCTCCCTAACACCCTTGACCAAAAAATTACTCAATTCCTTAAAATTTTACGTCAGTATCGCTGTTTAATTATCCTAGACGATCTGCAAATGCTGTTTCAACCAGGACAATTTGCCGGTCAATATCAAGCAGAATTTGAAGGATATTATCTCTTATTTAAACAAATTGCCGAATCCTCTCATCCCAGTTGTTTATTTTTAATAAGTAGCGAACAACCAGAATGTTTAACTAGCGATCGCTCTAAATTTGTCCAGTTGTTAAAACTGTCAGGATTGGGAGAGTCCGCCACCGAAATTTTAAAGGATAAAGAATTATTAGATGAAGAACATTGGGATGATTTAATTGAAAAATATCAAGGTCATCCATTATGGTTAGAAATGACAGCAACTATGATTCACGAATTATTTGCTGGCAAAGTCACCGAATTTTTAACTTATCCTTCCTTGATATTAAGCAATGAAATCACATCTCAACTTAATCGTTTATGGATAAGATTAACCGATACAGAAAAACAGGTGATGAATTATTTAGCAAAACAAGAAGATGCGGTTACTTTGATGCAGGTATTACAGTTAATATCTCATCCTCCCACAGAGGTATTAAAAGCCATACAATCCTTAAAAATACGTTGTTTGTTAGAAGATACACCGAATTGCGATAAATCTCCTTTACTAAAGATTAATTCAATTTTAAAATCTTATATCACCTCACCCCTCATTAAGTAGGTGAGCATAATTAAACGTAAAACTGCCAGGCCCAAAGAAACCGGGTTTCGCAGGAGTTACCGGGTTTCGCAGGAGTTCAGCCATTTCTTTGTAGGTTGGGTTGAGTGAAGCGAAACCCAACCTACAAAGCTGCCAAGCCCAAAGAAACCCGGTTTCTATTTACGCCTACCTACTTACCGGGCTGAACGCGCTCAGTACACACTAGCCCATTGTCTTGCACCCCTCCCCGTGGACGGGGAGGGTCTGGGGGTGGGGTTTAACCACCTTGTTGGGAGCCAAATAAATGTTCTAGAATGCGAAGACTCTCAGTTCGTAGCCCCGCAATTTCATTGTTTATCCTGACAATATCATTTTGCTGTTGCGCGACTATACGCAGCACTTGTAAGTGTTCTTGTTGTACTTCGATCTGGCTATCGCGCAACCGAGCTATTGATTCTACTACATTTTGGAATCTCGTTTCGCTCTGACGCTGTTGTTGTTGTAGATCGCGCTGATTATCGCGCAATTCAGCTATTGACTCAGCTAAATTTTCGATTTTTGTTTCGCTGTTACGCTGGCTATCACGCAATTCAGCTATTGACTCTACTAAATCTTCGACTATTGCTTCAAGGCGGTCTAGCCGATTGTTATCTGATGATTGAGTCATGAATTTTATTCTACTATAGTTTTTCCTGAGAGAACCTAAGCAATTAAAATTATAGCTTTTTCCGGAGTAAATCAACGTCGATATAGCTTCTGTTGGGTTTCGTTAACTCCCGCCTCTCTACAATTCTACTCCCCCCTCTCCGTGTACGGAGAGGGGGGCTGGGGGGGTGAGGTTCTTCTAATTTACCGACGCCCTAGTGGGGCAGACAAACCAAGGAGAACACCTAAAACGATCGCAATCGCAAAACGATTCTCAGGCAGCATAAAAAGCGCCAGCAACCCCAGCATAGCTCCAAAAAATAACCCTCTTTTGATACGCTCAATCAACTCCCTGTACTTCGGTGCGGGTTTTTCCTCTAGAGCTTTTAAGGTAATATCGGTGCTGTCAAGATCGGCGATAATCGTCTGAATAGCTTTTCCAGTTTCTCGCTCAAGGCGTGCGATCGCATCTCTATCTGCTTTGACTGGAGAAACAGACAATCGCACCAGAGATTCCTTAAGGGAGATATTAGTTAGAGTTCGGGGGATGTCATTGCTACTCATAGGAAGTCCTGAACACAGATGTAGATGTAAATTTTCTGTGGTGCTTTTACTTTTAATTTTAAACTTTCAATTCTTCACCTCGTCGCGAACTTTGATATCCAGAAATGTGAAAATTAGGCCATTTCCGACTCCTCATTCCCGGTCTGTAAGCATAACTTTGGGCAAGCAGCCACAGCCACAGTTGAGGATAGCGACGTTCTAACCAAGGCTGTTGACGCGCAAGCCAACTGGTGAACCAATCGCCCAGCAACCAGCCGATTAAAGTACTGATGGTGAAGTCGAGATAACTTCCCAACCAACGCACCATATCTCTAGCACCCGCCAGTTCCCATATCCACACCAGTAAAGCTGGGTTTATTCGGGCGGCTTTGAGTGCTAGCCGATTAAAAGTCAGCCAGTCTATTCTGTCTTTAATGAAAGTTTCTGCCACATTTGGAGGTTCGCTAGCCAAAATCCCAAAAAAGGTATTCAGCATGGAGTTAATTCTTTGGGGTGGGAAGTAACGCCCGGTGGGAACCATCATGCCTTTGGAAAATAACCAAGTGACTGAGATATTGCTTTGATAGGCGCTAATTTGGTTCAAATGCTTTGCACTTAAAAGGTCGTGTTTGAGGGCTGTATCCAAAAGATGGGTTAAACGCCCAAGATTGCGAACCAGGGAACCAAAGCCGGTGAAGACGAGGGGAGATTGGAGGGAGGCGGCGTCGCCAATAGCGATGAGTCGATCGAACGCAACTGTGCGATCGCTACTTCCTACGCTAAAATGACCTGGAATATAACCAAACGTCGGCTTTTTCCACACCAGCTTATCCATATCGCAACGGCGATACTCCGGCAGAATCGTGAAAAAGTCTTCGTACATCTCCAGCAACGAACCGGGATTCTCTGAATTCACCTCATGGTAATGAAACAAATAAATGGTGATATCATCCCCTTGGGCCGGGAATAGTTCCCAAATTAGCTGACGCCCTCGCGAAATATCCCCGTGACTATAAAGAACATCGCCGTACTGAGAATCCCAAACTCCTGGCTCAAATCCGCTCAGTACCGCTCCTACCGTGGGACAAACACTGTCAAAAGCGCGACCTTTGTTCAGCTGCCAAGCTATGGGTGACGCGGTTCCCATCGCATCCACCAGCAGACGCCCGCTCGCCTGTCTGTATGTCCCTGTCGGCTGGTGTTTCGTTTGCACATCGACTCGCTCATCTCCGATATCCGCCCTGATAAACTCTGTCTCATCCCAAATTTCACCCCCAGCTGCTCTTAGTTTTTCCCCACATACTCGCAGCAGTTTCTCCGCATCTAATCCCACATTTAGCACTGTGGGCGTGTGTAATACTGACGCTTTCAGGTGAGGAGGATTATTTGCATCAAAGAATTTGCTAAAACCGTCTGCGTACTCTCGCGCAATCACGCTTTCAAATTCAGCTTGAGTAAATAAACCCAAATCGATTAAGCTTTGGAATTCATTGCGAGAAATATTCCACTCCCGATTCATCCTTCCAAAAGGCAACCGCTCCACCAACAGCACCCGATAGCCCAATTGCGCCATCACCGCTGCATGGATGACTCCCAAGGCTCCACCCACGTAGATAAGGTCATAATCGAGGTGTAAAAGAGCATTCTCCTCTGCCCCTCTGCCCCTCTGCCCCTCTGCCCCTCTG
>CASBRD010000418.1 GCA_949128025.1 Oscillatoriales cyanobacterium PMM_0008
ATGTTGTCAGCTTACCGTCAACAGGTTGAAGAACGGGCAAAATTGGGAATCCCGCCACTACCTCTAAATGCAGTGCAGACTTCGGAATTATGCGAACTGCTGAAAAATCCTCCGGCGGGTGAAGCGGAAACCTTATTGGATTTGTTAACTAACCGCATCCCCCCTGGGGTAGATCAAGCTGCTTACGTGAAAGCTGGGTTTCTCACTGGTGTTGCGAAGGGGGAGATTACTTGTCCCCTGATTACTCGCCAAGCGGCGGTTTACTTGCTGGGTACGATGCTGGGTGGGTACAATGTGCAATCTTTGGTGGATTTGCTCAAATCTCATGACAGCATGATCGCAGGGGCGGCGGCAACTGCCTTAAGTAAGATATTGTTGGTGTTTGATGCTTTCAACGATGTCCTGAAGTTGTCTGAAGTCAATCCTTATGCTAAGCAGGTGGTTGATGCTTGGTCAAATGCTGCTTGGTTTATTGGTCGTCCCAAACTGCCGGAAAGCATTACGGTGACGGTGTTTAAGGTTGCTGGCGAGACGAATACTGATGATTTGTCGCCTGCACCTCATGCTACCACTCGCCCGGATATTCCGCTGCACGCTACCGTCATGTTGGAATCGCGGATGCCCTTGGCGTTGCAAACTATTGCAGAATTGAAGCAGAAAGGGCATCCTGTTGCTTATGTGGGGGATGTTGTCGGGACTGGTTCTTCGCGCAAATCGGCGATAAATTCGGTGTTGTGGTATATTGGGGACGATATTCCTCATGTTCCCAATAAGCGAAATGGGGGATATATTTTAGGAAGTGCGATCGCACCCATCTTCTTTAACACCGCTGAAGATTCCGGTGCATTGCCCATCGAGTGCGATGTCAGTAAGATGGAAACCGGGATGGTAATTACCATCTTTCCTTACAAAGGTGAAATTGTCAACGAAGCTGGCGAAATTATTTCCAATTTTACCCTCAAACCAGATACAATTCTCGACGAAGTAAGAGCAGGCGGACGCATTCCTCTACTAATAGGACGCACTCTTACTGATAAAACTCGCGCTGCATTAGGATTAGAACCAAGTACCGTTTTCACCCGTCCAAAACAACCAGCAGATACAGGCAAAGGTTACACTTTAGCACAGAAAATGGTCGGGAAAGCTTGCGGACTCCCAGGCGTTCGTCCCGGTACATCTTGCGAACCAATTATGACAACTGTTGGTTCCCAGGATACCACAGGCCCGATGACCAGAGATGAGTTAAAAGAACTCGCTTGTTTGGGATTCAGCGCAGATTTAGTAATGCAAAGTTTCTGTCATACAGCAGCTTATCCCAAACCAGTTGACGTGAAAACTCATCACGAATTACCCGATTTTATGGCAGAACGGGGCGGTGTTTCATTACGTCCCGGTGATGGGATTATTCACTCTTGGTTAAACCGGATGTTGTTACCAGATACGGTAGGAACTGGTGGCGATTCTCACACTCGTTTCCCATTAGGAATTTCCTTCCCCGCAGGTTCCGGTTTGGTAGCATTTGCTGCTGCTTTGGGCGTGATGCCTTTGGATATGCCGGAATCTGTTTTAGTACGATTCAAAGGTGAATTGCAACCTGGTGTAACGCTGCGGGATATCGTCAATGCGATTCCTTACGTAGCGATGCAAAAAGGTTTGCTAACTGTGGAGAAGAAGAATAAGAAAAATGTCTTCTCCGGGCGAATTATGGAGATTGAAGGTTTGCCAGATTTGAAAGTTGAGCAAGCTTTTGAATTGACAGATGCAACTGCCGAACGTTCTTGTGCTGGTTGTACAATTAAACTGAGTGTGGAGACAATTTCTGAGTATCTACGTTCTAATATTGCCCTATTGACAAATATGGTAGCGCGTGGTTATGAAGATGCTCGCACTATCATGCGCCGCGTTGCTAAAATGGAGCAATGGTTGGCAAATCCACTATTATTGGAAGCTGACGCTGATGCAGAATATGCGGAAATAATTGAAATCGATCTTAACGATATCAAAGAACCGATTGTAGCTGCACCCAATGACCCGGATAATATTAAGTTATTGTCCGAAGTTGCTAATGACCCGGTGCAGGAAGTTTTTGTTGGTTCTTGCATGACAAATATTGGTCATTATCGCGCCACTGCGAAAGTTTTGGAAGGGGAAGGCGCGGTGAAAACTCGGTTGTGGATTTGTCCGCCAACTCGGATGGATGAACAGCAACTAAAAGAAGAAGGTTACTACAGCATTTTCGGTGCTGCTGGTGCGAGAACTGAAATGCCTGGTTGCAGTCTTTGTATGGGTAATCAAGCGCGAGTTGCTGATGCTACGACCGTGTTTTCAACTTCTACCAGAAACTTCAATAATCGCATGGGTAAAGATGCGCGAGTTTATCTAGGTTCGGCGGAATTAGCAGCAGTTTGTGCGCTGTTAGGACGGATTCCTACTGTGCAGGAATATCTGGATATTGTGGCGAAGAAAATACATCCTTTTGCTGATGATTTGTATCGGTATTTGAATTTCGATCGAATTACTGGTTTTGAGGATGAAGGACGGGTGATTGCGTTGGAAGATATGCCGAAAATTGAGGATATTTTGGGTATTCCGGCGGGTGCGTTGAAGTAGAATGATGGTAAGGTGGGCTTTTGCCCACCTTATCAATCCATTTAATGATTGTTAAAGAGGTAATTATGACAGAGCCGAATTTAATTAATAAACATCCCCTAAGCGAACCGATCGCAGATTTATTGCGAGAGATTCAACAAACACCAGAAGAATACTGGCCGAATTTACTTCAGATGATTCGACTGTTTCGGGAAACTGTGACGATAAAGCCTACATCATCAGATGCTTGGAAAAAAGCTATGGATGAAATTAACAATCCCGATCCAGAAAAACAAGTGGCGCGGCAAAAAGCTTTAAGCGAACTACTCAGGAAATGGGAAGAAGAAGGAGATGAACAGGAACAAACAGAAACAGCCGAAATTCTCCGCAAGGCATTAGAAGAAAACACCATATCCATCTAAAACATTTTATGAGCAAAATAGTATTGTTAGATTCTGGCCCTTTAGGAATGGTGACGACTCCTAAAGCTACATCTCCTATATATCAGGAGTGCAAAATTTGGTTCAATTCTCTAGAGGGAAATGGTTACACAGTCATCTTACCTGAAATTGCCGATTACGAAGTGCGACGTGAATTAATTCTGGCAAATAAGCTAACAGGTATTCAAGGACTTGACGAACTTAAAGCTATTCTTACATACCTTCCCATCACCACATCAGTTATGCTCAAAGCTGCTGAATTATGGGCGCAAGCGCGACGTACCGGAAGACTAACAGCCGATCCCAAAGCACTTGATGGAGATGTGATTTTAGCGGCTCAAGCAATGTCAGTGATGGGTGAAGGAAATGAAGTTGTAATTGCTACAACAAATGTGGGGCATTTGTCGCAATTTATTGATGCGCGTGAATGGCGATACTTTTGATTATGCCAGCAAAAGATACTTACCATGAACCAGTTAAAAATGCTTTAATTATAGGATAAGGAAGCAAATCAATGAGTAGATCTATATCTCTTTTTTCTGATTATCGCAGTGGCGAAAACTCACTTACCAATTATTGCGGACTAATTTTTAAAATCCTCTACGAAGAGAATCCTAAAAGCTTTGAAGAAGTATTAGGATCTTTGTTGCCATCAAATACTAATTTGACCGTAGGCGTAAACTTTTTGCAACAGACAAAGCAAAAGAAAAGTATTCCAGATTTAGCTATAACCCAAAGGTCGTTTACTGTATTTTTTGAAACAAAGCTGACTAACTGGTTTTATGAAAAGCAAACCTACGAGCATATAAAAGGATTTCAACAAGAAACTCAAGATAAAATTCTGTTCCTGCTATCTAATTTTGAATCCGATGAACCAGAAAAACTGTTTACGGAGCAAATTAAAAGAGCATGGTCAGAGGATCGAGTTATTTTACAACCGATTTCATTTGAAGAGTTACTGAAACAATTAAAGGGTGTTCGTTCTTCAGAATCATTTAAGAAAATAATAGATGAATTTGAGATATATTTGGATGCAAAGAATGTTTTGCCAAAATGGAAATATCTGCTGGATGTTGTTAACTGTGCAGGTTCTATCTACCAGGAAATAGAAGCAAATGTCTATATTTGCCCAGATACAGGCGGTTCCTATAGCCACAGACGGGCTAAATATTTAGGCCCATATTCAAATAAGAGAGTTACGAAAATATTTGAAGTGAGAGCGGTTGTTTCTATTCAGCACGAACTAGGCGAAGGGAATGTTAAGTGGAATAATAGTGGGGAACCGGAACAAGTTTTAATTGAAGACGCAAGGGAAATAATTCGCCGATCGGAATTTAGGAGTAATGAAAATAAAACTGTACAGTTGCAGGTATTTTTGTTAGCTAATGGCGAACCCACCTGTTTTGAAAAGAAAACTCCAGGTGGAATGTTGGGGTCAAAGAAATACTTTTGGGATATGGCGATCGATTGCAAAAATTCTCACGAATTAGCAAAGTTATTGGATGGTAAGAGTTGGAAAGATTTTCAGAATTAGAGTTTAAAGTAAGTTGCGATCGCGCTATTCTAGTAGTAGTTATCAGCTTGTAGCCTTGGCGTTTGGATATTTCACAAATGAGTAACTCTATCACCTTTCAAACACTGATTGAATATGTTGAAGAACTCTCCTCCGAAGACCAAGATTTATTAATTGAACTCATCCAAAACCGGCGCATAGAAAAGCGACGAGCAGAGATTGCTGAAAATGCTAATCAAACTTTAGTAGCCCTAAAATCAGGAACAGCTAAACGTGGAACAATAGCAGATATTAAAGCAGATTTATTGAGTGAAGAATGACACTAATTTGGGATAACAGCTTTCGCCGAGCATTCAAAAGGTATACTAGAAACATCAGTTTGTTAGATTAAGGTGGAAAATATTGATGTATCTCCCGAAAACTAACCCAGAAACAACAATACCTGTACCAAATCTTTACGAAACAGATTTCTACTCATGGACGCAGGAACAAGCTTCTTTACTCCGCAATCAACAATGGAGTCAGATTGACTTGCTAAATTTAATTGAGGAGATAGAATCTTTGGGGAAACAGCAACGCCAAGAATTGCGAAATCGTTTAAGCTTGCTAATTGGACATTTGCTAAAATGGGAATATCAATCAGAACGTCGCAGTCGCAGTTGGTTAGCAACAATTCGCATTCAACGTTTGGATGTTTCTGAATTACTAGAAGGTAATCCCAGTTTAAAACCTTACCTGGAAGAAGCACTACAGAAAGCTTATATTAAAGGTGTTGAATTAGCTGTTAAGGAAACAGAAATATCTCGTCGTACTTTTCCAGTAGAATGTCCCTACAGTTTATCTCAAATTCTAGAAGATTCCTTTTATCCTGGGGAAGCGAGTGAGTGGGAAAAGGAATAAAATTGATAGTGCGATCGCTGATTGCTAAACTATTAAATTAATACAAAAGCACAAAAATTTCGTTAAAGCTCGTTCGGCGGTATAGGTTTTGAATACAAAACCAATTACTCTCCCACATATTCCAAAGTCAAAATTTTATTTCTTTCATCAATGACAAGCTTCATTAAACTCAGCCATTGACGACCAAACAGAATTTCTGGCAAGTCCGAACCAACGTGAACGGGGACAATAAATTCTCTGCTATCGACAATTACCCGACCTTCATAAATATCAAAATATTCCGTTCCTCTTGCTGTTTGCATTTCAACTTCAGAAGTTAAAATAGGCCAACCTAAAGCTTCGATATCATCCGCATGAACTGCCAAAAACCCTGTTGTAAACCCTGTATCCAGTAACGCATCAACAGCAATTCCTTCACCGTTAGCTGTCACTAACTCAACCTCAAAAATCAGTTTTCCCCGTTCCTCAAACCGTCCCAAAATCATATTAACCCACAATAACCATCTTCATTCAGGCGAAAAGCGGTTAATCTGACTGTACCATTAGACGGATAATGAAGTTTTACTTTTTGCATCAAACCATCAAACTTTTCATCCAGCAAATAGTTACCCGTTTCTGCATCAATAGCAATGAACCAATTGTAATGAGTTGACATTAATTGTGGGCGAATATGCTCGAAAATTTGGCGACAATGCTTACCTAATTTTTCCCTTTGGGCGATGCGTCTAGCGCGACTTTCTGGACTACTCTGCCGATCGGGAAAAATACGACCTCGGCGAACTTGGCCTTTCTGGGTTGATTCTGTCATCGGAGGAAAGGAACGCATGGATTTGGAGATATTCTTATTGTATACCGCAGAAAGCCTTTTTTTGGCAACAGTTTGGATGGGAAACGCGGTTTTCTCGCCGAAAATGTAAAACTATCGGAAATGCGGGTTGATGAAAGAAAGCGTATTTTTGGTTTTCGCGTAGGTTCAGTTTACTATATCGTTTGGTTTGACCGAGATCGTAGTGTTTGTCCAGAATGATAAATGAGGCTCAAACCGAGTCACAGTAAGAAAAAGCATAAATCGACATCAAAATATTTTGATAACTGGGTTTGAGCCTATTTCAAAGTCAGCTATTGTTTAAGTTCCAATAGAATCTCCGTCTGGTATACTCTCTAGAACCGGACAATCAATATTAGTAACCCCATTCCAGTTAAAGTTATTCTTACTCATAGCAGCTGGAGACGTAACGTGCCTTTTTTTACCCTGGTCTAAGAGATATACACGGCGAAACAAACGATGTCCGTCTTCTCTACAACGGACAAGTCTGTTATCATCGGTTATAGATGGTCCTGGTTCAACGGCATCGGTGTCTAAATAATTTTGATGGTTGGGTACAAACAATCTTCCATATATAGTCGGATTTCTGATATGCCGAAGCTGACCGCGATCGACCCAGAAAATCGTTCTATTAACGGGATTTGTAATTAACAGACCGTTTAAATCTGGGCGATTACGTCGGAATGACTGAGCGTTAACACTTTGATGAAAAGTGCTTTCAGTTGTACCAAGAAGGAGAACAGACGAGAGGAAAACAGATGGAATTAACTTGTTCATATTGACGAAGTGAAATAATTAATGCCTGTTGGCTATATCAAATCTGTATTATGGCTGACGCTCCCAAAGCACAGACCAACAATTTGATAAGTAATTAAACCAACTTAATACTACTTATAATGTCAAGTAATACCATTTTTGACAAGTCGGAAAAAAACGGATAAGGTCGGAAAAAGTCGGGTTATACTAGAAGAGTATCGAATTCTGCTATACCGATGGATATGCAAGAGGTTTTAACATCTATTGATGAGCTAGTGTTTGCCAAGACAGGCAAACACCTCGACAACCTGCAATTAGCAATCCTCAAGGGAGTCTTGAATCATCGGAAATACTCGCAAATCGCGGAAGAGTATCACTGTAGCCAGGGTCATATAAGGGATACTAGCTATCAGCTATGGGAGATACTATCAAGTGCGCTGGGCGAAGACGTTAACAAATCAAACTTTCGGGCTACAGTAGAAAGATGGAAAGTAGTAAACTTCTCAAATTCTGGAAATCCTGTCCAAATTGGGCATATTAATTTTTGTAGTAATCCTGCACAAGAATCTGAATCATTTTCGTCAGAGCGATCGCAATCAGAAAATAACAGCAATAATAATGTCAAAAAATATCCAAATTATCAAAAACTTTTAGAAGAAGCTGAACGCAAAGCTAAGCGAGAAGCAGTACCTAAATTGGCAAAACTAGGTTTGAGTGCCGAACAAATTGCAGAATCTTTAGAACTGTCGTTAGCAGAAGTGAATCAGGCAATTCAGGCTGGAAAATTAGATTATGAACAGTTATGAATTGAAATGCGATCGCTCTCCATTTACTAATCAATTCATATCAATAGGAACTGGTAAACCCACACGCATGAAAAACCGAGCAAAAGCTTGGGACAAATGTTCTCGATAAGGCGGTAAAAGCCTTAATCTTTGTTCCCGCTTAGTAGCAAGACTCTTTAGAAACGGGTAAGGCAAACTATAAACATTGCGAAAATCTACAACGCGAGTCCCCATATTCCATCCTTCCATATCGCACCCCCGCAAAACATGATAGCCAGGAATATTTCCCCGCCTCAATTCTTCCTTGCCTTTACGCGATTTAAAATAATCATTTTGCTGAGCGAATTCTGATAGCGACCAATGGGGACACACCAAGACAAGATCGAGCTTTTCCTGTTCTAAATCACAGGATTGACTCATCACAATTACATCAAACTCCTGAATATAGCCATCCAGTTCGTATTCATTTCCTTCCGAAGTTTCCAGAAGTTTAGCAGAAGGTATAAGTACAGGACATCTGTCTAGTAAATCACCTTGACGCAGATCCGATCCTTCGACAATTATATACCAAGGATAATTTTCAGTCATGCTAGATACTTCCCTATAAATTAGTCTTCTGGCAATGGGTCATATACTACTTGTGGCTTACCTCGACCCAAGTGTTTAACTCGAAGCTGTACCTGTCGGCTAGAAAGAGGGGGCATCCGAACAACAATATCTTTTTCTACATCAATTTCAGTTAGTGTATCATCATCTGGTTGTAAATTTCCCAGTGCTGATTCGATTTGTTGAAAATCTACAACAGGAATTTGCACCGCTACCGTTTGTTGATTCTCGTCAATTACATAACTTTTACGAATCTCTAGCATTTTTATTGCTCCCATTTTTAGCTGTTACAGGGGCGATTTTCTCAATTATATATCCCAGGATGATGAGTGCGATCGCCTAAAAGCAAATTAATTAGAATGCGAGCCGTGAAACAGATCTTAGTTCGCCCAGATCCCACCCCTGTCCCAGAAAATACGATCGCACTCATTCCCCTTCATTCTTTTCTGAATCTTCTATCTCTTCTTCTACTTCCCCAGCCTCAAAATCAACCCGATCGTAAATATCTTCCAGAGATACTTCAAGCTGGAAAGAACTAAAAACTAGCGCCGAATCTTCTTCATCGTAAACAGAATAAGACCACCGCTTATTCGCTTCCTTAGAATACTGTTCGATCGACATCTGCGTTTGGTCGAGCAAAATATATTCTTGAAAAGTTGGAATTGTTCGATAAAACCCAAACTTATCACTGCGATCGTAACTTTTAGTCGATTTCGATAAAACTTCAATAATTACTTGAGGATTGGTAATTGTATCCTTGCGATTATTGTAATATTCAGGTTGACCTGCTATTACCATCACATCAGGATAGGTAAAGCGTTTGATTCTAGGTATCCACAAGCGCACATCACCGATGAATACTCGGTAATTCTTTCCTTTTTGAGCAAGACTTAACGCGATGTAAATATTTCCAGCAATTTGATTGTGATTTGTAGTTCCACCCGTCATTGGTACTATCTCCCCATCGTGATATTCACTTTTGTATTCGGCTGTCTCTTCCAGTGCCAAATATTCCTCTGGCGTGTAGTAGCGCTGTTCTGTTACTTGTAGAGTAGCTGTCATGGTTATTTTTCCCAAACTTAACTCTTGAATTGCGTCTATTTTAACATGAGGAAAAAGAGCAGAGCGATCGGGCCTTCGCCAGATCGATATTATCTTACAGCAGATTGCAGGTTTATGAAGTACACCCCAGAAACTGGGTTTCTTTGTACCTCACTTACCTGAAAAGTGTTGGATATCAAAGTGCGATCGCACTTTGCACCAGTCGCTCGGTAAACGGCTTGTACTAGCAGTAAAATTCCTATCAAAATCAACCGCACAATCAATTTTTATCCCGATCTGCCTCTGCGAATAAGGCTAGTATAGATTGTAGGCGTTGTCGATTTCTAAACTAAAAATGTCAGCAAATACCCTTGGCTTTGACACTCAATTCTATAATTACCTGTTATCCGCGTCTTTGCGGGAGGCAGACGTACTGCGGCGTCTGCGAGACGAAACCACCTCTCATCCCCGCGCCGTAATGCAGCTAGCGCCAGAACAAGGTCAGTTCTTGGCGCTGCTGGTTCAGCTGATCGGAGCAAAGAAAACTCTGGAAGTCGGCGTATTTACTGGTTATAGTTCGCTTTGGGTGGCTCTGGCACTTCCGGCGGATGGTAAGATGATCGCTTGCGATGTTAGCGAGGAATACACTTCTGTAGCTCGTCGCTATTGGCAAGAAGCTGGGGTGGCAAACAAGATCGATCTGCGAATAGCGCCAGCACTGGAGACGTTGGATCGGTTATTGGCAGACGGACAGGCGTCTACGTTTGATTTTGCGTTTATCGATGCGGATAAAGGTAATTACGAGGGGTATTATGAGCGATCGCTCCAACTTGTCCGTCCCGGTGGTTTGATTGCAGTTGATAATGTGTTGTGGTACAAACAAGTTGCCTACCCTGAAAGTCAAGATAACATTACCCAAGTTATCCGAGCTTTCAATCAAAAATTACATCGCGATGAACGAGTTTTCCTCAGTGTTGTTCCCATAGGAGATGGATTGACTCTAGCTCTTAAGCGGTAACAAAATCGGCGTAGGATATTATAGGGGCGGGTTTAGCTAAAAATTACCGCTTTAAACAAAAATGTTAACACAAAACCCGCCCCTACCAAGCAGATTTAATCCTGCTTAACTATATTTTTGGGTTATATATGTAGTATATAACTGACGCTCGCTCCAGCAGTTAAAACCAAGGGTTAAGAAAAATGAACATTGTGCTTGCAGCTTTGAATGACGACTTAGTTTGTGCATGGGAAAGAATCTGCGGAAATCTGGAGAATGTAATGAATCTAATCATTGGAGTTAAAATATGACATCGCGACCAGTTTTAAACATTCCCCGCTCTACCTTAGATACAGCCATCGACATCGCCGCTTTAGCAGGCATTCTCTTAACTATTATACTCCTTATCACTAAGTGGGCTGCTTTACCTGATGTTATTCCCATCCATTTTGATATTTCAGGCAAGCCAGATTCCACTGGTAGCAAATTGACTATATTACTATTTCCGGCGATCGGCATATTGATTTATGCGATGCTGACAGTAATAAATCGCTTTCCCCATACGTTCAATTATCCTGTGCCAATTACAGAAGCGAATGCTTACAGGCAATATCAGATAGCTGTGGGTTTAATAAGATGGCTGAAACTGGAACTTGTCTGGGAATTTGCTTTTATAGAATGGCAAATTATTCTGGCAGCGTCAGGAAAAGCGTTGGGATTAAATGTGGCGTTTTTGTTGATAATACTCTTGGTTGTGTTTGGCACTGTGGGGTATTATCTTTGGCAAGCATATCAGAATCGTTGAGTTTCGAGGCTGCTAGTTTAAGTGCGGTAGAACCGTTCGATTTTTGCTAACATTCATTAACAAAAACTTCCTGTTTCATCTGGGACTGTCGGCAGCACCCCATCCACAAGCAGACACGAGAGAACTTCCCGCGTTAATTTCTCAATGTTGATTGCAGCATTAAAATCTCTATCCAATTCTAAGCCACAATCACAGCGATAAATTCGTTCTGATAATGCCAAAATCTCTTTGACGAAACCGCAATTTGAACAGGTTTTACTACTTGGCTTAAATCTACCAATCACTACTAGCTTACTGCCATACAAGGGACATTTATATTCCAATTGCCGACGGAATTCATAAAATCCCATATCTCCTATCGATGCAGCTAAACAATGATTAGCCATCATCCCTGACACATTCAAATCCTCAATTCCTACTACTGCGTGGTTTTTGCTTAAGTAGTTAGTTAGTTTATGTAATGTGTCCAATCGGATATTGGCTATCTTTTGATGCAGACGCGCTAAGGCTTTGACTGCTTTAACCCGGTTGGCAGAACCTTTTTGACGACGTGCTACAATGCGTTGGAGTTTGGCTAATTTATCTTTGGCTTTTTGGTA
>CASBRD010000419.1 GCA_949128025.1 Oscillatoriales cyanobacterium PMM_0008
CCTATAAGCTTCTAAGTTCTTAGTCTGGTGATAAATATTGATGGAGTTGTAATACTTGTTGGTTTCAAAAAAGTATTGGCGCTGGACGTAGTTAGCAGAATTGTAGAGATGTTTTGATTGTAATGCTAAGTGGTCGCATTCCTTCCAAAACCTATGCTTTCTGTTAATTACGTGTTTTTCTACTAGCTGCATTTGACTCGACCCCTCAAATGTGTAATGCTCATATTATATATGAGTGTTTTAGAGTGTCAAGATGGCAGGTTAAAAAAAATATAATGAGTCCAAACGCAGATTCACCATGACTTTGACGCTTTACTGCAATCCAATGGCACGGAGACAAAAAAAATTGAACTAGGGGCAAATAGCCTCGCGTGATGTGATTGAACGAATGGCACGGGAAAAGCTACCCAAACAGTAAAGAATGAGTAGCTTTGTCAATAAATTCAGTGACTTTTCCATACCCCAAACTTTTTTTGCCTTGGGAATGCGGAACCCGGGACTTGAACCCGGAAGGCTTGCACCACATGAACCTGAATCATGCGCGTCTACCAATTCCGCCAGTTCCGCTTGTTTTTTATTTATCTCGCGATTTATCATTATGTTGCAAGTGGTTGGGTTTGTCAACTACTTGACTTCAGAGAAAAAAGGGAGCGGAAGAAACCGGACACGAAAATTCCTTCAGATTATGGACAACTGGAATGTTTCCTGTAGAATCTAAAGCAAATTTGAAGAAGATGTACAAACGTAAATTGATTCGGAGGACAGGACAATTATTCCTACTATCGGTTTAACAGAGAGCCATGCTTCGCCCGAAGCAGATAAGTCCGTTCTAGAAATATGGGGGCGCTCGACCCTTAAAGGTGACGTCAAAATTAGCGGAGCGAAGAACTCAGCGCTGGCGATCATGGCTGGTGCCTTGCTTTGCCCGGAAGATTGCCGTTTGCGTAACGTGCCTTCCTTAGCGGATGTGGGGCGGATGGGCCAAATTCTGGCGTCTTTAGGCGTGAAATTAGAGCGAAATGGTGATATTTTAGACATCAACGCTCAGGAGATCAAACAATCTCAAGCTCCTTACGAATTGGTTAGCCAACTGAGAGCAAGTTTCTTTGTTATGGGGCCAATGCTCGCTCGTTTGGGAGTGGCCCGCGTGCCGTTGCCGGGAGGATGCGCCATCGGAGCCAGACCTGTGGATCTCCATGTCCGAGGTTTGCAAGCGATGGGGGCGGACGTTCAGATTGAGCATGGGATAGTGAATGCTTATGTGAGCGGTAGCAATCGTCGATTAAAAGGTGCCCATATTTACTTAGATTATCCCAGTGTGGGTGCGACAGAAACACTGATGATGGCAGCGACACTGGCGGATGGGGAAACGACGCTGGAAAACGCGGCCCAAGAGCCAGAGGTGATAGATCTGGCTAATTTCTGTCAGGCGATGGGGGCTCGCATTCAGGGTGCAGGCACGAAGAAGATTATCATTGATGGGCTTCCGCGCTTGCATTCGGTGGATTACCATATTATTCCAGATCGGATTGAGGCGGGGACTTTTTTGGTGGCTGGGGCGATTACGCATTCGGAACTGAGTTTGTCGCCTGTGGTACCAGATCATCTGACGGCTGTAATCTCAAAGCTACGGTCAATTGGCGCGAAAGTAATTGCAGAATCTCCTAACTGTCTGCGGATTATTGGCGGCGAAACGATTACACCTACGGATATTGAAACTTTGCCTTATCCAGGTTTCCCAACGGATATGCAAGCACCTTTTATGGCTCTGCTGACGCTGAGTGAAGGGGATAGCATGATTACGGAAACGGTGTATGAGAACCGCATGGGTCATGTAGCGGAGTTGAATCGGATGGGGGCTGATATCAGGGTGAAGGGTAATCATGCGCTTGTCCGAGGTGTACCGATATTATCGGGTGCGCCTGTGGTGGGGACGGATTTGCGGGCTTCGGCGGCTTTGGTGCTGGCGGGATTGGCTGCTGAGGGTAAAACCATCATTAAGGGATTGCAGCATCTTGACCGAGGTTACGAAAATCTGGATCTGAAATTGCAAAAGTTAGGTGCTAAAATCTTGCGGTTTGATGGGGAAAGAGATCCTGCGACTGAAGAGGTTTCAGCTAGTATAGCTAACGTAGCTGGATAATATGGCCGAATCAGCCAATTTTAAAGCGGTATGGGCAGTATTGCAGCCTGCCTATACTGCTGGGCTGAGGTATCCAGGGTTTTGTCAGGGTGTATTTTGCTGAATTTCCAATATTGTGTACTCTGGTAATTAATTACCAATTTCACTATGAAGGTCAACGGGAACAGCCAAGGTAAAATCCTCACCACCGCCGAACTACGGCAATTATTCACGGTCGGGTTTAAGTCCCCACGCGATCGCGCTCTGTCCTCCATCTGTCTCTTTACTGGCTGTCGTGTCCTAGATTTCCTGTACCAAGTAAACCATCGCGCGATCGCAGTATTACCTTTCCTACACTATCAATCGCAGTAAATACCGTACCACCCTAATATTTTAGCACACTAAGTACGGAAGAAACCATTTTCTGCACACTTACTACTCAAATCCCTATGACTACAATCAACTCTACTTTTTCTCCTTTAGCCATTGTTGTTTTTGATATTGATGGTGTTATTAGGGACGTAACTGGTTCACATTTTCGTGCGATGTCTGACACTGTTAAATATTTTACGGAAGGTTCTTTCTATCCCACCCAAGAAGATATTGATCATCTTTTGTTTGAGGGTATCTGGAATAATGATTATGAAGCCTCTAGAGAATTGGTTTATCGTTACTACGAAAGTCAGGGAAAACCCAGGGATAAAGTTGTTTTCGATTTCCAATTATTGGGGAATTTTTTTGAACATAGTTATTGGGGAGATGAGTCTTCTAATAAGTTAGGATATATCCATGACGAACAATTGTTAGTTAAGCCTAGCTATTTTGATCATCTAACTCAAGCAGGAATACTTTGGGGCTTTTGCAGTGGCGCAACTCGGCTTTCGGCTGAGTATGTGTTAGAAAAACGTTTAGGATTAACATCTCCATTACTATTTGCCGTAGAAGATGGACCGGGTAAACCAGAACCGATAGGACTTTTAACTGTAGTTAAACAGCTAGAAATTTCCCATAAAATAGAAAGATCATTACCGGTAATTTTTGCAGGAGACACGGTAACTGAACAGGAAACTATTAATCGTGCTAAGAAAATCGATCCAAAACGGAACTGGATAGGAGTTGGTGTCTTACCACCCCATGTACAAAAATCACAGGAAAAGACACAAGCTTATCAGAGTCATCTTATTCAAGCAGGAGCTAGGGAAATTATTTTATCTATTGAATATTTGAATCCTGAAAAAATTGCTTCTTTGATTCAGAATTTATAGTTATTTCACCTTAACTATCCTAAATCAACTTACTTTTTTTGTAATAACCAAAATTTCCATAGCTTGAGCGTTGAGCATCATCCCTTGAGAATTAGGTAATTGTTCTTGCCAAAAAGATAATTTTGTCTGAGGATTAATAGGGGACATGATTGACAATTGATAATATTTTAACAACAAAAATAGTCTATCACAAACTAATTTTTCTGATCTAACTTTTTAGATTTATTTAAGATTATACCTAGAAAAGCTAATATAAAAACATATCTTGTATTGAATCTATAATAATTTGATTTTCACTCTCGCTTCTAGCAGCAATTCTTACAAATTCACCATCTAATCCTGTTTTATCTGTACAAGTTCTTGTATAAACCCCATATTTGATTAGGAGCTTATAGCAAAAATCAGAACATTTGGAACCATCTATTAATTCAACAAGAGCAAAATTTGCTAAACTAGGGTAAACTTTAATCTGTTTTATTTTTGAAAGGTTAGCAAAAAAGTCTTGAGTATCTTTGATAAATTTAACTCTTATTTTTTCATATTCTTGATAAAATGTCTCTTTTGCATAAAGGTTAAAGAAATATTCCGCTAGACCAGAAATATTCCACAGATAACCATTTTTAAGTAAAAATTTTACTTTGTTTTGGTTCATTAAAGCATATCCACCCCTAATTCCAGCGATCCCAAAATCTTTCGACACACTTTTTATAATAATTAAATTATTATAGTATTTGACTAATTCTGCTGCACTTTTGAAAGTATATGTATCGTCTTCAAAAGAAAAATGAATGAAACTTTCATCAATAATTATGTTTTCTACTTCTTGGCATTCTGCTAAAATGTATTTGATATCAGTTAGTTTTATATAGCTTCCAGTAGGGTTATTGGGATTAATTAAAACGATAGTATCGGGCTTTTCCTTTTTTATAAGTTGAATAAACTGCTCAATATCCAATTGAAATTTATCATTCTTGTCTAATTTATTATATATAACTTCAATTCTATTTTTAGCAAATTCATAATAAGAAGAAAAGGTGGGCAGATTAATCAATATTTTGCTCTTGACAAAATTATGAATTACAGCTTGAATAGTTTCTATGGCACCATTACCCATAAAATATTTTCCGTAGGAATATTAAGATTCTTTGATAAAGTTCCAGCTATTACTTTGTTTTGAGAAGGATAAAACTCTAAGATATCCCTAAGTTTATTATTTTTAATCACATCATCTTCTAGGTATTTTATAAAAAAATCTGTAGCGTATGGATTAGATAAAAAACAAGCATCAACTTTTATTTTTAAAGCAGGTAACTCATTGGTTAACGTAAATACGCTTGGGGAGTGAGAACCAGCTTCTTCTTTTAACCGTTTGATGGTATCAGCAATTGATTTTTCTTCAGAGTCTAAAATTAACATATTTTATATCAGTATATCTAGGTATGTTTTTTAGACTATACAGTAGAATAGCAGAAATGTTGAATTTTGATACAAAACTTTACATATTTAGATAGAGTAAGACTAACAGGTTCTTCCGTACTTAGTGTGCTAATACCAAGTTGTGGTCAAAACCGTAATTTTGAAATGCTCGATTGCCCCATGCCCTATATCAGTTGCACCATATCCAAAGTTACACTTCCGACTACAACTTGGTATAAGATCCTTGTAGAGGTAAGATTGGCAATTTGCTGGTTAGTCCTGATTTGGCACTTTTGGGTTTAACTTTTTCCGGCATGGCTATCAAAACACAACTGATTGGTTTGAAGGCGGACCAGTTCCGTCATCCACTGGATCTGGAGGCAACTAAGGCGCTCAAGCAGTTGCCGGGATTTGATATGATGGTGCGGAATTTGCTTGGGCCTTTGGCGGAGCAGTTTTTTTATTTGGAAAATATTGCGGCTAGCATTCTGGTGGGGGAGAAGCAATTGCCTCATTTTCACCAGATGCTGCTAGAAGCTTGTCGTGTGTTAGATTTGGAACCCCCCCAGCTGTATGTCCGTCAGCATCCGGTGCCGAATGCTTACACTTTTGCGATGCGCGGGAAGCAGCCTTTTGTGGTGCTGCATACTTCTCTGATTGAGTTGCTGACGCCGGAGGAGATTCAGGCGGTGATTGCCCATGAGTTGGGGCATCTGAAGTGCGAACACGGGGTTTATCTGACGATCGCAAATATCATCATTCTGGCTGCGGGTCAATTACCTTCTTGGGGTGGTATGATTGCCCAATCGCTACAGGGACAAATGTTGCAGTGGGTAAGATGTGCTGAGTTTACTTGCGATCGCGCCGCCCTGCTGGCCATCCAAGATTCTAAGGTGGTGAGTTCGCTGCTGATGAAGTTGGCTGGCGGTTCGCCGACTTTGGCACCTCAACTCAACCTGGATGCCTTTCTAGCGCAGGCACGGGCTTATGATGATATTAGTAGCAGCCAATTGGGGGAAATGCTCAAGGAGGCGCAGACGGCAACTCTGACTCATCCGGTGCCGGTACTGCGGGCTAGAGAGATCGATCGCTGGGGTAGCAGCAAAGATTATCAAAACCTCTTGCAAAATAGTGGGAAGGAAGGTTATAATAGTAAAGCTTCACCCAAGGGCGGGTGGCGGAATTGGTAGACGCACTACACTCAAAATGTAGCGGCCTTACGGTCATGAGAGTTCGATTCTCTCCCCGCCCACTCTTCAAAAAGTCAAAAGTCAAAAGTCAAAAGTCAAAAAAAAGAAGAATAGAACTTATTTGGCTATGGGCGGGTATTTTGAAATTATTATGCTAATGTTCCTGATGAACATTTTTGTAGGGACACGGTATAATTAAAATTTTGGTATGACCGAAATTTTAATTATGCCGTGTCCAAATCAGCATATTTGACTTCAAACAACCGACTTATTTGGCTATGGGCTGACTATTTTGAGATGGAAGTGCGATCGCAATTAACTCTTCTATCTTTTTAATATTCGGGTCGCCTGCTAAGTAACCGATGCCGCGATGGAGGTGGAGGCGAAATTGGTTGGCGAGGATTTCTTTGTCGCATCCCAAACCGTCCTTGTGGCAGCGTTGCTTGAGGGCTAGTAATAGTATATCAGACATTTCGCCACCGAAGACGCGCCATGTCATTTCGACGTTGCTGTCGGCGGGGATGGGTACGGGGGAAGGGATGGATGGTTCGGCGAGGGAACGACAAAAGGCCCAGCGACATAGGATGTTCCACTGGTCGATTTTGGTGAAGCGTCTGAGTTTGAGGAGTTGGTCTTTGGCGGTTTGGGATAGTAGAATTCGGTTGGTTGGTGGTTCCATAGGTTTTTTTTACCACAGATGAAGAGGGATGAACACAGATGAACACAGATGGGATTATGATGATTTGTGGGTTTGGGAAAGCAGGATTCGGTTGGTTGGTGGTTTCATAGGTTTTTTTTACCGCAGATGAAGATGGATGAACGCAGATGAACGCAGATGGGATTATGATGATTTGTGGGTTAAAAGTTGCGGACGATACGTTTGATTTCGATGTGGGGGTTGCCGAAGTTAATTAGTAGGCAGATGGTTAAGTTGGTAGCTTTGATGTAGTTTAGGCATTGAGATCGATCTTTTTCGGTCATAGTTTTGATTGCTTTGAGTTCTACCAGTACACACTCTTGTACCAATAAGTCTGCGAAAAATTCCCCTACTACAATCCCATCATAGTAAACTGTTATTGGGTACTGCGGGTAAACCCGTAACCCTGCTTTACGCAATTCATACACCAAAGCATTTTCATACACTTTCTCCAAAAAGCCGCACCCCAAAGTATTCCCCACGGTAAAAGCACATCCAATCATCTTCTCAGTAATCTGATTAATTTCCCATCTGCGTTCATCTGCGTTCATCCATCTTCATCTGCGGTAAAATCTTATCCCATTTTACCAGAAGTAACCTGACTCAACAAAAAGCCGCACCCCACGGTAAAAGCACATCCAATAATCTTCTCAGTAATGATTAATTTCCCATCTGCGTTCATCTGCGTTCATCTGTCTTCATCTGCGGTAAAATCTTATCCTATTTTACCAGAAGTACCCCGACTCAACAACTGTCTGTCGCTGTTCGATATCGTATTTTAGCAGATATTCTCGTGCGATCGCATCCTGTTCTCTCAGCTTTTCTACTTCATTTTTCCCAATTTCCGTATCCGTTGAAAGCAGGATCACTTGGTGACTTGCTGAGGGGAAATATTTCTCTACTAAATTACCTCTGTGAGAGGAATCCAGTCGTCCTAAAGGTGTATCGATCGCGACTGGTAGTTGTCGTCCCGAAACTCTCGCTAATCCCCACAATAAAGCGATCGCTAATAGTTGTTTTTCTCCGGCAGATAAGCGATGTTTGGGTACTGGTTTTCCTTCGGGATCGTATAGAGAAAGGCTATAGTTATTGGCATCAATGACGACGCGATGGACTAAGTTTGATTTATGCAGGAGATACCGGAAGCATTCGGTTACTTGTATTTCTAGTTTGTTGAGTTTTTTGAGAGTTAATTTTTCGCGGAATAGTTGGAGAGTTTTTTGGACTTTAGCGACGGAGGTGATGATGTGGTGGGTGTTTTTGCGGTTCATGAATTCTTCGCCGTAGGCGGCGAGGTCTTTTTTTATTTGCGCGATCGCATTTTCGAGTTCCAGCTTTTTGCGATCGGCTATTTCCGCCGCCACTTTTATTTTAATTTCTTCATCTTTTGCTTCATTGACAGCATCTAGTAAACGCTGATAAATTTCCGGCGCAGCAGCAGAAGCTAACTGTCTTTCGGTCGAGTCAATTTCTGACTCGAATTCAGTCAGATATTGCAGTTGGTTTTCTGCTTGATTAATTTCCAAAGGAAGTTGGTGATGTAGCAGAAGGCTAAGATTTTTTAGAGTTTCAGCATCAACGCCTAATCTGAATTCTTCTGGTTTGCCAATATCTTCGGCTAGAGTCTTATTTTCACCGTCTAGAAATGTTTTGATTTGCTTTATTTTTGGGGCAGTTAATTGTAGCTGATTTAGGCGATCGAGTAAACGGCGATCGCGTTCTTTTATCAAGTTTTGCGCTGCTTGTGCTTGTTGCCAATGAGATTCCTTTTCGCCTTGAATTTCCGCTTCGATGAGGAGGGGTTGAATCAAGGCTAAAGGTAACGTACCTGCGGCTAATTCACAAAGAGATTGACGCTGTTTCTGGGCTTTTTCTTTAGCCTCTTCCAGTTGTTTGTCTAGCTGACTTTTTTCCCCAGCAATTTTACCGCCTTCAGAGAGGAATTTATTATAAGCTTGCTGATGATTCTTTTTAGCAATATGTGACTGATTGGTGAGATTAGCTTGTTCCTGAGTAACCGCCTCTTTTTCCTCATTATATTTATTGAGTTTGCGTTCAATTTCATCTAAATCGGCAAGTTCTTTCGCGCCAGCAAGTTGTTTGCGTTTGCGACTAACAAGAACATCTAAATCCACCGATAGACGGTCAACCAGTTCTAGTCCCAACAGAGATTTAATTGCCTCCACTACCAGAGGCGGCGGAGTGTCTAGGTCGGCCAATTCTCTGACTTGTTCGCCGTCAAAAAGAAATAAATTAGAGATACCTAAAGGCAACAAATTTTCGATGTATTCATCCCAAGTTTGGGCTAAGGCCGTATCGGGCCACTCTCCATCGAGAATGCCTAAATGGTCTTTCCCATCTTTAGGGTTAGCTGTCCAATAACGAACTATTCGTAATTTGATGACTTGATTATATTCAATATGTTCAAAAAACAGTTCAATGCGGGTTTTTTCCGTGGGTGGCGTATGGCGATTCACGCATTGAGTGAGGAAATCGCTATAGCCTAAATTGCCACGAGTAGAACATTGGGCGCGTTGTCCGTAAAGCGCAAGTCGAATAGCATCCATCAGGGTAGTTTTGCCACCCCCATTCATACCGCCAAACAGGATGATGGGGGCAGATTTTTCATTTTCTTCTGGAGATAGATTGATAACTTGTCGTCCCGCGTAGGGGCCAAAGTTTTGCAGAACAAGTTCGATAAATTTCACGGTTTGCCAATTTGTAAATGCTTATTATATTTTACCATTAGCCATCAGAAACAGGACTTATATCAAGTCTGATTGTAGGGGCGGGTTTTGCCGAGAGGTTGTTTGTTCGACAGAAGGGTTATCTGCCAAACCCGCCCCTACCATACAATACTGATGCAACTGGCACATTAAACAAAGGTATGTTGTTGCGCTAAAGCTCAACAACATACCCAAAAATCAACCCTCCTCTTCTGAATCATCTACATCGTTAGTTGGAAATTTCAAACTTCCCCAAGTTAGTTGTTTAGAGGTGTCCTTGGGTTTTTCAATTTCATTTTGAATGGTATCTAACCCTTGAACTCTAGTTTTAATGGTATCAACATTGCCTTCATTCGCCGCCTGTTTGAAGTCGCGTTGATTGTGGGCTTTTTGAATTGCGTCTTCTTTTGAACGAGAACTACTCTCGAAGTATTTCTCTAAGTCGTCATATATTCCAGTCCGACGAGATTTTGTATAGTATTGGCGTTCTGTGTCTAGCAGTTTCGCCATCAGTTCTAGGTACATGGTATCCTCTTCGCAGATTTCTGCTAATACTGTCCATTCATCACTCCCTAGTAGTGTTCTGTCTGCGCCAGGACGGGTATCTTGGAATGGTTCGCCTGTGACTTCTTGGTAAATTTTCGGTAAGCTGTCATCGAATTCGTGTTTTTCTTCTAGCCAAATGCGACGAATTTCGCTGAGTTCTTCGTTGGTGATGAGGGTGATGTCGCGCATTTCTGGCGGTGCGGTTTTACGAACTTGGGTTTGTGCTTCTAATACTCGTCTTACCCAATGTTCTCGCCAAAATTTAGTATATGGGCCAGGAATTGGGTAAACTGAGATTTCGCCCTCGACATCGCGTTCAAAAAGTTCAACCTTGCCGTAGATGCGGCGAAAATCTCTTTTGTCGTGATCGTTCTCAACATCTAATTCGTTGCGGATATCAAGTAGAGGCTGCATCCATTCTTTCTCTTCATCATTCTGAATCATCGCCTCCATAGATTTATCTTTATTTAC
>CASBRD010000420.1 GCA_949128025.1 Oscillatoriales cyanobacterium PMM_0008
AAGGCAAGCTGGAAGGTAAGCTGGAAGGTAAGCTGGAAGGTAAGCTGGAAGGTAAGCTGGAAGGTAAGCTGGAAGGTAAGCTGGAAGGTAAGCTGGAATCTGTACCGGGTTTGTTGGCAATTGGATTAAGTGTGGAACAGATAGCCTTGGCGTTAGGCTTGGATGTTGAAGCAGTGAGACAAGCTGCACAAGCGTCTGCTGGCGATCCGACAGAAGGATAATTTATAGGGATTTAGATTAGGGCCGATCGCACTCCAAATTATGCAAAATGGAAGTGCGATCGCTTTCCACCTATTCTTACTTTTAAGACTTCACAGTTGACCTAGACGCCCTCACCGATCGCGATAAACTAGAACTAGCAGCAGAACTGATTCACAACGTTTTGCAACAAACCTAGCTAGTGGGGGTCAGATGGCAACAAAACAATTTAAGGATGAACTCCGGGAAGCTCAACAACAAGCTGAAGCAGCACCAGAGATAGAAAGAGAATTAGAAATTCAATTCAACTTCAAAGTACCTATCCGTGAAATACCTGAAATACACAGAGAAGAAGCCGAACGTTTAGCACGGGAAGCTTACGTAATGACACTGTTGCGACACGCCGATATTAGTGCTGGAAGAGCAGCAAAACTGCTGGGTATAGATAGGTGGCAACTTTCCGACTTAATGAGCAAGTACTATATCTCACCATTTCCAGATCAGACACGCGAAGAGTTAGAACGCGAAGTGTCTGAAACCCTTCAGATGCTGGAGAAATACAAAAAGTGATTGTTGTTTCGGACACTAGCAGCAAAACCGATTCACAAGGTTTGGCAAGAAACCTAGCTTAATAGCGGAAATTAAGATGGAAACCAAGCCAGTAGAAAAATTATCCAATGGCAAAAATGGGGCTAAAATGTAAGCCTGTGCCGTCTGTGCAAGGGTTCCATGTCTACCACCTCTCCCTTTTCCCCCGAAGAAATTGCTGCTGAAGGTCTTAAGCCTGAAGAATACCAAGAAATCGTCAAACGCCTCGATCGTCATCCCAACAAAGCCGAACTGGGGATGTTTGGCGTCATGTGGTCAGAACACTGCTGCTATAAGAATTCCCGACCCCTACTCAAACAGTTTCCCACCGAGGGAGAAAGAATTTTAGTTGGCCCAGGAGAAAACGCCGGAGTAGTAGACTTAGGCGACGGACTCCGACTCGCCTTTAAAATCGAATCCCACAACCACCCCTCAGCAGTCGAACCGTTTCAAGGTGCAGCGACAGGCGTGGGAGGCATCCTCCGCGATATCTTTACAATGGGGGCTAGACCTATTGCCCTATTAAACTCCCTCCGCTTTGGTTCCCTGGAAGATGCGCGTACCAGACGCTTGTTCAGTGGCGTAGTATCGGGAATCTCGCACTACGGTAATTGCGTTGGAGTACCCACAGTTGGCGGTGAAGTTTACTTCGATCGGGCCTACTCGGAAAATCCTTTAGTCAATGTGATGGCGCTGGGGTTGATGGAAACCCAGGATATCGTAAAATCTGGTGCAGTAGGAATCGGCAATCCCGTGCTTTATGTCGGTTCTACCACCGGACGAGATGGTATGGGAGGCGCAAGTTTTGCCAGTGCGGAACTTAGCGACGCTTCAATGGACGATCGGCCCGCAGTCCAAGTAGGCGATCCTTTCCTAGAAAAATCCCTCATCGAAGCTTGTCTGGAAGCTTTCAAAACAGGCGCTGTTGTCGCCGCACAAGATATGGGTGCAGCTGGTATTACCTGTTCGACATCGGAAATGGCAGCTAAAGGCGGTGTGGGAATTGAACTGGATTTAGATAAAATCCCAGTTAGGGAAAGTGGGATGGTTCCCTACGAATATTTACTCTCAGAATCCCAAGAACGGATGTTGTTTGTTGCACATATTGGACGCGAACAGGAATTAATTGATATTTTCCATAGATGGGGACTGCAAGCGGTAGTCGCGGGAACAGTCATTTCAGAGCCGATCGTGCGAATCTTATTTGAGGGCAAAGTCGCGGCAGAAGTTCCTGCTACTGCTTTAGCCGATAACACACCAATTTATCACCGAGAACTACTAGCCGAACCTCCAGAATATGCCCGGAAAGCCTGGGAATGGACGGCGGCATCTCTCCCTCCCTGTACCGCATCTGGTATCGAAATCCAAGGAAATATGCAAACTTGGAATGATATTTTACTGACTTTGTTGGATAATCCGACGATCGCATCTAAACGATGGGTTTATCGCCAGTACGACCATCAAGTGCAGAACAATACCGTAATTTTACCCGGTGGCGCAGATGCTGCGGTTGTGCGGATTCGCCCCCTTGTGGAACAGGCGTCTCGCCTGTCATCAATCCAAGAGGACGGGCAAGATGCCCATCCCACAAGACACAATAAAGGTGTCGCTGCAACTGTTGATTGCAATTCCCGTTACGTTTATCTCAATCCCTACGAAGGTGCGAAGGCAGTAGTAGCAGAAGCTGCACGCAACCTCAGCTGTGTAGGCGCAGAACCTTTGGCAGTTACAGATAACCTCAATTTCGGCAGTCCAGAAAAGCCTGTAGGCTATTGGCAACTGGCAGAAGCTTGTCGGGGAATAGCAGAAGCTTGTCGAGAATTTAGTACGCCTGTGACTGGTGGCAATGTTTCTCTGTACAACGAAACTCTGGATAGTGAGGGAAATCCTCAACCTATCTACCCGACTCCAGTGATCGGTATGGTGGGGTTAATTCCCGATCTTACTAAGGTTTGCGGTCAAGGTTGGCAAGCAGAAGGAGATTTAATTTATCTTTTGGGATTACCTTTGCAATCCAAAATCCAAAATCCAAAATCCAAAATCGATTTGGGTGCGTCTGAGTATTTAGCGGCAATTCATGGTATTGTCGCCGGAATTCCGCCAGTGGTAGATTTTGAGATGGAACGCCTGGTGCAAGCTGCCTGTCGGGAGGGAATTCGGCAAGGTTGGGTGCGATCGGCCCATGACTGTGCAGAGGGAGGATTGGCAGTTGCACTCTCGGAATCTTGCATTAGCAGTCGCTTGGGTGCCCAAATCGATTTAGGCGTTACCTCAACAGAAGTTGTGCGTTGGGATCGTCTGCTTTTTGGGGAAGGCGGCGCAAGAATTATTGTTTCGGTAGAGCAAGAGCGATCGGAAATTTGGGAATCCTATTTAAAGGAGCAACTGGGCGAATATTGGCAAAAAATCGGTCAAGTCGGTAATGCCGATACAGATTTACGGGTAATTACGGCTGACAAGCACCTAGTAATCGACGTTAGCATTGCAGATGTGTGCGATCGCTCACTTAATGCTATTGAACGCCGTTTAACAATTTAGCCAACCAGCTCAGTGCCTCTGTATAAAAAGATGAGCGCAATTACCTTAAAATAGCGATATTGTTAAGAGCTGATTAAGGTAGCTAAACTTTTCTTAATATCTCGCTTGATGAGCGAGTCCTCTGACTCAATATCCTTATTAGGAGCGAAGCCGTAGCATGACCCCCAACGATCCCCTCTCTTGTGACGAGTATCCCGGCATGAGCAACGAGGCGCAAAACGATAAACCAGAGGAAGC
>CASBRD010000421.1 GCA_949128025.1 Oscillatoriales cyanobacterium PMM_0008
CAGTTTTGGGATAGTAAACTGACACTGGATAAGATGAGGCAGTTGCAGTGGAATAACCCGCCAGTGGATCTGTTGGTATTGAGTGCCTGTCGCACGGCGGTGGGAGATAAAGATGCGGAGATGGGATTTGCGGGTTTGGCAGTTAACAGCGGTGTCAAGACGGTGCTGGCTAGTCTGTGGAGTGTTAGCGATGAGGGAACTTTGGCGCTGATGACTGAGTTTTACCAGCACTTAAGGGTAGTGCCGATAAAAGCTGAGGCGTTGAGGCAGGCGCAGATAGGTATGCTGCGGGGAGATGTGCTATTGGAAAACGGTAAGTTGCGCGGCCCAATGCTCAGAGGCGGGATGTCTCTCCCAGCTAAACTCGCAGGGGCACAAACAAGAAATTTCAAGCATCCTTTTTATTGGGCAGCTTTTACGATGATCGGTAGTCCTTGGTAAGTGCGGACTTGAAAGATGCAATCAGGTGCGATCGCGCTTCATATAGGGTAAGAAACCCGGTTTCTGGGCCACACGGGTTGTACAATTCATTTAGCCGCGCTATACAATTAAACCAAAGTAAAATCATGCGGCCCACTACCGAAGAGATAATGGGAAAAGTTACCACAACGCTAATCATCACTAACCGGATAGATCAAGCCAATGCAGAAGATGGGATTATTCCGACTGACCGAGTAAGGTCTATCACCTTAGATAATGTTTTGGTAGATACAGATGCGACTACTCTTTGCCTTCCGGCAAATGTTATTGCCCAGTTAGGGTTGAAATTACTCAAGGAAGTAGTAATTCAAATCGCCACTGGTATTAGTACTGCCAGAATATTTCAAGATGCGAAAATATCCCTGCTGGGAAGGGAAGGAACTTTTGAATGTTTGGAATTGCCAGCGGGAAGTAACGCGCTGTTGGGTGTGATTCCGATGGAGGCGTTGGGAATTGAAGTAGATTTGAAAAATCAAAGATTGATTTTATTGCCGATCGGCCCGACGGAAACTTATTTGACTATTCTTTAAAATTATAATATTAGGAGATTTGAGATGATGATTGCTACTCAAGATAATGCTTACTTTGCCCCTGAAGAATATCTAGAAATAGAAGAAAACAGCCCAATCAAGCATGAATACAGGCAAGGACTCATTTATGCAATGGCAGGAGCAAGTAAGGCTCATGTGATTATTACAGGAAATACATATAGGCAGTTAGATAATTTTCTGGAAAATAGTGATTGCATCGTTTATAGTGCAGACATGAAAGTGCGAGTAGAAGCAGCAAATGATTTCTACTATCCCGATGTGGTAGTTACTTGCGATGAACGGGATAGAAACTCAGCAGAAAGCTTTATTCGCTACCCTTGTTTAATAGTGGAAGTTTTATCTGACAAAACTGAAAAGTTCGATCGAGAAGGCAAGTTTAACGACTACAAAACCTTAGAAACTTTGACGGAATACGTGCTGATAAGTCAAAAAGAGATAATGGTCGAGTGCTTTCGCCGCAATGCTGAGGGAAATTGGGTAGAACAAATTTATCGGGAAGGGGAAGAAGTTGAATTTGCAAGTATTAATTTTAGTTGTGCGATCAAACTACTATATCGAAAGGTTTCTTTATTGAGGTAATTTAAATCTCTCTTAAGATTGATGCTGGCGATGATTAGGAGTAATAATGCTACGCTTTTGAGAATTTACCTTAATTTTTGTCAAGCTTATCCCAATCTTGAGTTAAAATAAAATATAGACTTATACAAAACAAATTTTTCTCTATGAACGCTTTGCCAGAAATCGAAGCAGCGATTAAACAGCTTCCCGAAAATGATGTTCGCCAATTGGCAGGATGGATTAAAAACTATTTAAATGAAAAGTAGGATAGACAAATGGAAGAGAATTTGGCAGCAGGCAAATTAGATACTCTGATTGCGAAAGCAGAAGCAGATATAGCAGCAAATAATGTGAGGGATATTGATGAAATCCTTGACAACTTCTGATTTTTGGAAAGCTTATACCATCGGTAATAATAATTTGCGATCGAAAACAGCTAAAATATTAATACTCACCAAGCCAAGGATATGGAAATGCAGGTCAAAGAGATGACAGTTGAACAACTTACAGACCTAATTCGGCACACTGTCGAACAATGTCTGGACGAGTATTTTGGAGATCCTGATGAAGGAAAAGAAATTAAAGAAGAAGTTAAACAGCAGTTGATAGAATCATTGAATCGCACAAAAGCTGGGGAACGCGGTATACCACTTGATGAAGCTGTAAAAAAACTAGGATTAGATCGCTAACTGAGAAGATCTTCCGGCAAAGGAGCATCGAAATCATCTGGAACGGTAAACTCGCCTGCACATAAACCATAAGGTCGTAATTGTTTACTACTGGCAATAGGTCTAAGTTCGGCGATCGGTTGATCGGATCTAACAATAACAATAGTTTCACCTGCCTCTACTTGACGAAGATATTTCAAAGGATCGCGTTGTATTTCATCAACAGTAACGTTCAACATTAGGTTGCCTCAATGCAATTAAATCTGATTGATTAACTATATGGTATTTTCCCTCAAAGTCACAGATTGAAATTGGAATAATTGGTTCAAAGTCTGCATTAACGATTCCTGTTATCATACAGATTGTTCTTGACTACTCATCGCGAATCAACACACCTGTTCCACAAGCTACTATATGCTTGGAGAACTCTTCAGACACTTTGCAAGACTCAGCATGAATTTGCTCGATTTTATTGCGGAGAAGCTGAATTAGCGGTTGACTTTCTTTAACGAAGCGTAGAACATCTGAATAGGTATAAACATGACCGTTGATTAGATGCCATCTACGAGTTCTGTAGAGTTGCTCGTAGAATCGCTGAATCTGCGATCTGATGAAGATGTTGATAAAGTTATTGAGATCGGCGTCTAATGCACCCAAAGCATGAAGTTTAGCGAGAGCTTCATAAAAAAGCCCGTCTACATCTCCTGCGCGAATTTCATTCAAAACATTTCGCCAAAATATATCCCAATCTGAACCAGAGTAAAGCAGTGCTTCAATCTCGTTAAGAAGACCACGAGCTTGTTCAATATTCATCGAGAGATACCTAATAATTCAAGAATTGTTTATTTCAGAACTAAAACAGAAAGCTAACTTTGGAGGTATGCCATAACTTGCTTGTCAAAACTCTCAAAGAACTTAGCGTCTTGTCGATGCACTTCTTCAAGCAGTGCATTACGTTTGGCAAATGTATGACGATCGAGAATTTGACCTACCTGATTAACGAGTTGGAATGCACCAACAGTTAAAAGAGGCACAGAAATGATATTTAAAATAGGAACTAAAGCAGGAATGAATGCAGGAATAGCTGCAAATAATCCACTACTCACCGCGCCTATAGTAGCGCCTTCAACAGCATTTAGGAAAACTGCTGCGATCGCACGATCGATTTCCATTTCACCACGCTCAACCGCCAGAAAATGTGCTAGACCAGAAATCAGCGTGGCAGCAACAGCGCCAGTGATTGCACCTGTAGCAGCAGCGTTACTAATTTCAGCCATTGCAGCCTTAAACTGATAGTTGCTAGTTGCCTGATTAGGATGCTTCGCTCCTTTACTAACTTCAGAATTGGAAATATTTGATTCTTTGACCTTATAATTTGTTGGTTTTCGGGTTTGTCCCTTGGGAGTTCTAATCTCCTGTTTCCCGTAGGCTCCACTTTTAGCAGCGTTATCTGCTGGACGCGAATTAAGTTTTAGCTGTTGTTCTTTGATTACATCGCCGGAAGTTCTGGACTTAATTAGAATATCAGATGAGTTCTTGCCGTTAATATCAGGAACGTCAACCTTATATCTGCCTCCTAAGTCGATCTGCTGATCCATCGCGTCAAGGTACTCAAAAGCAAATCCCTCTCTCGAAGGGGCTGAGGAATTCGCCGTCCGAGACATTTTTGCTTTGAACTGAGAACCTATATCTCTAACATTTTGCGATACGAACCGAGCATCTCCATTGGCTTGAAAACCAGCACCAGCAGAGAATTGAGAATTAGCAGATTTTTCGTTAGTTTCCATTTAAGTTAAGTATTGACGGTTGGAGGAGGTCGCCACCAGCACATTATAGGCGATCTACTTTGTCAGTGTCTAGTCTGGGGCAAGCGCGTGATTACAGAATAAGTTTCCGCTAAGTTGTGAGATTTTCCCTTCAAAAACCCGCTTTCTCAAATCTGATATGCCTACAGGAGGCTACGCCAACGCACTCCACCCGAAAATCCCCACAGCGCTAAAATAGTCAAGCACGATCGCACTCTATCTCTCATGTCCCACGCTGTCAATTCCCCAAACGGTCATCTTCCCACAGGGGTAAATCACAATAGCCAGAATTCGATTCGGATTCGGGGTGCTAGGCAGCATAACCTGAAGAATATCGATTTGGAATTGCCGCGCGATCGCTTAATCGTTTTCACTGGCGTCTCCGGTTCCGGTAAGTCTTCTCTCGCTTTCGATACCATCTTCGCGGAAGGGCAGCGTCGCTACGTGGAATCCCTCAGCGCCTACGCCAGACAATTTCTCGGACAATTGGATAAGCCGGATGTGGATGCGATCGAAGGTCTGAGTCCTGCAATCTCCATTGACCAAAAATCGACTTCCCATAACCCGCGTTCGACGGTGGGAACGGTGACGGAAATTTATGATTATCTGCGATTGCTGTTCGGACGCGCTGGCGAACCTCATTGTCCCCATTGCGATCGCTCGATTGCGCCTCAGACGATCGACGAGATGTGCGATCGCATTTTAGCACTTCCCGACGGTACGCGCTTCCAAATCCTTGCCCCCGTAGTGCGCGGGAAAAAGGGTACTCACCGTAAGCTACTTTCCTCTCTCGTCTCGGAAGGATTCGTGCGCGTTCGGGTAAATGGAGAGGTTCGACAGCTTGATGAAAACATCGAGTTAGATAAAAATTATACACATAATATAGATATCGTTGTTGACCGTCTCGTTAAAAAGCCCAATATTCAGGAGCGTTTAGTCGATTCCCTCAGCACTTGCCTACGTCATTCCACTGGAATTGCCGTTATTGAGGTATTAAATCATACATTTGACAAAATAAGCGCGTCGCGACCAGACACTAAGTATATATTAACTCATGGGGAAAACGATGTCAATAGCTATGAAGAATTACCCCAAGAATTGATATTTTCAGAGAACTTTGCTTGTCCCGAACATGGCGCGGTAATGGAAGAATTATCACCGCGTTTGTTTTCTTTCAATTCGCCTTATGGCGCTTGTCCAAACTGTCACGGATTGGGTAGTTTGCGAACATTTTCGCCAGATTTGGTAGTACCCGATCCGAAAGCAGCAGTAGGAGATGCGATCGCGCCTTGGGTGGATAAGGAAAATTCCTATTACACGGGATTACTTTATAGTGTCGGACAAGCGCATGGTTTTCATTTGCACGAACCTTGGTATCAGTTAACAGCAGAACAACAACAGATAATTTTGTACGGTTCCGAACAACCGATTTTTATCAAAGAACGCAACGATTATCGAAAGTTTAACGGCGTAATTCCGATGCTGCAAAGGTATTATGATGATAGCGCTTCCGAATTGCAAAAGCAGAAGTTGGAACAGTATTTAATCGATCGACCTTGCGAAGTTTGTCAGGGTAAAAGGTTGAAACCAGAAGCGCTATCGGTGAGGTTAGGACAATATCGAATATTAGATTTAACGGGAGTTTCGATCGCGGAATGTAAGGAACGGGTAAATAATTTAAAGTTAAGCGATCGGCAAGCGCAAATAGGCGACTTGGTACTCAGAGAAATCAAAGCGCGATTGCAATTTCTCCTCGATGTTGGGTTAGATTATCTCACCATCGACCGTCCAGCAATGACACTTTCGGGAGGAGAAGCGCAACGGATTCGTCTCGCCACCCAAATCGGATCGGGATTAACAGGTGTTCTCTACGTTTTAGATGAACCAAGTATCGGATTGCATCAAAGAGATAACAGTCGATTGTTGAAAACTTTAACCAAACTTCGGGATTTGGGAAATACTTTAATTGTCGTCGAACACGATGAAGAAACGATTCGCACGGCAGATCATATAGTAGATATCGGCCCTCTAGCTGGTATTCACGGCGGCGAAATTGTCGCGCAAGGAAACTTAGAGAAATTATTGGCAGCAGAAGCATCTTTAACTGGTGCTTACTTATCGGGAAAACGAGTAATTGAAACGCCTGCGGAAAGGAGAACGGGAAATGGGCGATCGCTTTTAATTAAAAACGCAAATCGAAATAATCTTAAATATATAGATGTGGAAATTCCTCTCGGAAAACTTGTCTGCGTAACTGGGGTTTCGGGGTCGGGAAAATCTACCCTAATTAACGAATTACTTTATCCAGCTTTGCAACATCATCTCTTTCGGAAAGTACCTTTTCCGAAAGAGATGGAAGGAATGGAAGGATTGGATGCGATCGATAAAGCAATTGTGATCGATCAATCGCCAATTGGACGCACTCCGCGTTCCAATCCCGCCACTTATACGGGAGTATTTGATGCGATTCGCGATATCTTTTCCCAAACGATCGAAGCAAAAGCCAGAGGTTACAAACCCGGTCAATTTTCCTTCAACGTGAAAGGGGGAAGATGCGAAGCTTGCGGCGGTCAGGGAGTGAATATCATCGAGATGAATTTTCTGCCAGATGTGTACGTGCAATGCGAAGTTTGCAAAGGCGATCGCTATAATCGAGAAACGCTGCAAGTGAAATACAAAGGAAAATCGATCGCTGATGTTTTGAACATGACAATTGAGGAAGCTTTGGAAGTATTCCAAAATATTCCCAAAGCGGTTAGTCGCTTGCAAACATTAGTCGATGTTGGATTAGGATATATCCGTTTAGGACAATCTGCACCCACCCTTTCCGGCGGTGAAGCGCAACGAGTGAAATTAGCAACCGAATTATCCCGTCGCGCTACCGGAAAAACCATCTATTTAATAGATGAACCGACAACTGGTTTATCGTTTTATGACGTTCACAAATTGTTGGATGTGTTGCAAAGGTTGGTGGATAAGGGAAATTCGGTGTTAGCGATCGAGCATAATTTAGATGTGATTCGATCTGCCGATTGGGTGATCGATTTGGGGCCAGAAGGTGGCGATAAGGGAGGAGAGATTATTGCAGTGGGGACGCCGGAGGAGGTGGCGAAGTGCGATCGGTCTTATACTGGGGAATATTTGAGGCAAGTGTTGTTGCAGCATCCACCTATATCTTGTATAGTCTGAGGTGAATATCAAGACAAATCTTCAGCATCTCCGTTTGGCAAAAATACCTACCAAAGAATCCGGGTATCTGCAACTTTAGTCGGTATGTATTCACGTATCCCTGTAAAAACAAGTACATCCGATAAATCTTATGTTCACTCATTTGGGAAAACCAAATATCCGAGTTTCAGAATTAAAAAAATGCTTTTATTGCGGCGGTTCCCTTCCAGCCAAAAGCAAGGAACATATATTCAATTCATGCTGGGGTGGTTCACAAAAAACATCTAGACTTATTTGTGATAGCTGTAATAGTGCGTTCTCCAAAATAGACTCTACCTTTTCTATATACACGAATCATATAATGAATGCTTGGGCGTTTAAAGGTGAGCGTCATAAGAAAGTACCAGAAATCCAGACAGAGGGTGACTTCAACCTCAAAGAATATGCAAAACCAAAACCAAAAGAGCCGATAAAATTTTTACCTGACGGCTCTGTTGAGTTTTATCCTTCTTATATTTCTAAAAAGAAAGTATATGAAGATCTGAAAGATAAACAAGAAGCTGATTTAGGTCGTCCGCTAACAGAAGAAGAAGAGCAAGAGATATGGCAGATAATCAAAGAAGCTAAGTCTAATCATATAGATATAGGGCCTCTAAAATACTCATGCAAGCTAAATCTACAGCAACAGTATCGCTCCGCAGCACATACGCTATTGAAATGCCTTGGATTTTATAGCCCACACTGGCTATGTGACGATATAACAAGTAAAGTTAGAGAGTTTGCTCGATATGATAAAGGAAGTTGGGAGGAATTTGCGGTTGTAGTGGAGCAGCACTCTTCTTGGGCTAAGAAAGCACTACCTAAATTGGGCGTGCATCATAATTCGGTAGAGATTTACTGGTGTCGTTCACTAGAGAAGGTAATGGGAGTAGTAACTATTCTTGGGCGAATTAAAAGGGCAGTTATAATTGCTGAAGGCTATCGCGGTTCAGACGGTATCCTTTACGTTTTTGAAAACACATTTCGCTCTAAAAAGTTGCATCCCTGCTTTGTAGAATTTAACTCTGAATTACCTTCTGTTACCAGATTAGAAATTCAACATTATCCGCCTAACATTGAATATTTTAAGCAAGAACTTTGCCAGCTTTTAGAAAATAGTCAATTAGGAGCGTTGACTGCTTGGCTATTTAACAATATGGAAAAAATTGCTAAGGAAAAAACTCCAATAACTCCTTCATTTCTTCAAGAGTATGAAAAGCTAGTTGTGGAATTTAGCTTAGGAATGAAAAAGTTTTTTGGAGTATCTGCGGAACCAGCAGAAATTTGTTCTAAGCTTGCTGAATATGGATTCTCCGATTTGAAGCAGTATCATTTGGGCAAGATCTGTAAAGACGATGCTGAAGTTCGGACTATCCTAGAAACAGCTTGTACAAAAGTGTATCAGGAATTGGTTAATCAGATAGTATAGGTTTGGCGCGATCGCACTTTGGCTATATGGGAGTTTGGGAGTGGGATTCGTGCATCAGTAGACAAACGCGATCGCACTTTGGGTATGTGCAAGGTTGGGAGTGCGCTCGCACATCAAAAGACTTAGCGCTCCCTTTTTGGGTATGAGAGTGTTGGGACGCGATCGCTAATGGGTATACTTAAGGCAGGTGTTGCAGCAACATCCACCAAAGACAAGTATTATGAAAACTATATAGAGAGGCAAATAAGTTTTGAGTAGGACAGGCAAATGAACGATTCGGAGTTAGAAATTCTCCTAAACGACCTTGAATCCGATCGGGTAGAACGCAAGGCATCCATATCTGACAGAGGTGTGATTCGTCAGGCCATTTGTGCATTTGCTAACGACCTGCCAAACCATCAAAAATCAGGAGTCCTTTTGATTGGTGCTAACGATAACGGAAGCTGTGCCAACCTGCCAATTACCGATCAGCTTTTACTGACACTCTCGGATATGCGCTCTGATGGAAACATCTTGCCTTTCCCATCAATAATTGTCCAGAAGCGAACTATCAGCGGATGCGAACTAGCAGTTGTCATTGTGGAACCATCTGATGCCCCGCCCGTGCGTTTTAACGGGCGTGTTTGGGTGCGCGTAGGCCCCCGCAGAGCAACCGCTACACCAGAGGAAGAACGTCGTCTATCTGAAAAAAGACGGTCAAAGGATTTACCTTTCGATCTTCGACCTTTAGCATCCGCTAGCCTGGATGACCTTGATTTAGATTTATTCCGTCGAGTTTATCTGCCTTCGTCTTTAGCTATTGAAATTATTGAAGAGAATCAACGTTCTGTTGAACAACAACTCACATCCATGAGGTTTGCTACAGTTGAACCGCAACCAAAACCAACTATTTTGGGAATATTGGTGGTAGGTAATGACCCCAGGCAATTCGTTCCTGGTGCTTATGTTCAATTTCTTCGCATTGAGGGAACAGAATTAACCGATCCCATAAAAGATCAGAAAGAAATCGGCGGGCCTCTTACCGATCTACTTCGGATGTTGGACGAAACTTTTCAAGTTAATATTTCAGTTGCTACAGATATTACTGCCCAGCCAGTTGAGATTAAGCAGCCTGATTACCCCATTGTTGCCCTGCAACAACTGGCAAGAAATGCTATTATGCACCGTAATTATGAAAGTACTTATGCGCCAGTGCGGATTACCTGGTTTAATGACCGCATCGAAATTCAAAATCCAGGTGGGCCTTTCGGTCAGGTGAATCGACAAAACTTCGGACAACCGGGTGTAACAGACTATCGAAACCCGCATTTAGCAGAAGCAATGAAAAATCTGGGCTATGTTCAGAGATTTGGGGTAGGAATCCAACTTGCGCGACAGCAACTTCAGAATAACCGCAACCCACCACTAGAATTTATTGTGGAAGATGCTCATGTGCTGGTTACACTTAAGAAAAAACTATGAATACTACCATCATTGCTTTTTTTAATAACAAAGGAGGAGTTGGTAAAACCTCTTTAGTTTATCACTTGGCGTGGATGTATAGCGATTTGGGTTTTCGGGTAGTAGCAGCCGATTTAGACCCCCAAGCAAACCTCACATCTGCATTTATTGACGCGGATCGCTTGGAAGAACTCTGGCCTGATGGAAATCACCCAAAAACCGTGTTTGGTTGCGTACAGCCCCTGATTAGAGCTATTGGTGATATTGCCGATCCACATTTGGAATATGTCGAATCTCAACTGTCATTAAGGGGCGGAAAATTAGCACTTTTGGTAGGAGATTTATCGCTTTCAGGTTTTGAGGATCAGCTTTCAGAAGTATGGCCTAAGTGTATGGATGGCGATGAGCGTGCTTTCCGTGTCATATCTGCTTTTTGGAGAATGATGCAGAAGACAGCTATCATACACAAAGCAGATGTTATTTTAATGGATTTAGGGCCAAATTTAGGAGCGATTAATCGTGCTGCACTAATCGCAGCAGATTATGTTGTTGTTCCGCTTTCACCAGATTTATTTTCATTGCAAGGTTTACGCAATCTCGGCCCTACTTTACGACGTTGGCGAGAAAATTGGAAAGATCGACTGACTCGCAACCCTGCTGACGATCTGGAGTTGCCAAAGGGTCGTATGCAACCCATTGGCTACGTAGTTTTGCAACATTCAGTAAGGCTAGATCGTCCAGTAAAGGCATACAATCGTTGGATCGATCGCATTCCGACTGTATACCGAGAAGCTGTGTTGAATCAGCCAGGAGAAAATAATATCTCTGTTGGAGATGATTTTCATTGTTTAGCTTTAATCAAAAATTACCAAAGCTTAATGCCGATGGCTCAGGAAGCACGCAAACCTATGTTTCACTTGAAACCTGCTGATGGTGCTATTGGTGCCCACACTTCTGCTGTTAAAAATGTTTACCAAGATTTTGAGGCGCTAGCTAGTAAGATTACAGAAAGGACAGAAGTTAAAATTTTATGAACTCTTCATGAAGACTAGCCTATCCTTAGTTAAAATCACTTCAAGAAAAGGAGTCGGAAGAATGAAGTTACCTTATCAATACCTTCGCCATTTCTTTGTAGGTTGGGTTTCGCTTCACTCAACCCAACCAGCGCGTCCATTTTTATGAACACCCAGAAACCCGGTTTCTAAGGGCTCGGCAGTTTTACGTTTAATTATACTCATCTACTTAGAGCTACTGGTTGCCAGTCAGGATATAATTAAAGCAATCTAGGAGTTGTTTGCTATATGTCAGATCCTCTAAACAGCTTGAAATATCTACCTTGGCTATCCCTATTCCAAGTTTCTGCCCTCACCACTCTTATTGTTGCTATCCTAGAATTATTCCTAAATTTAGGGCTGAGATACTCTTCGATAATCGGTGTTGTTCTATCTATTCTATATGCACCCCCTTTAGGTGTATTGATGATTTTTATCGTAGCAGCTAGCGTAGGGGTGATGGCGGTTTACTTACTTGAGCGGTTCTATCCACAAGTGAGAATCAACGGTAATGTCTTGTGGGCGCTAGTTCCGTGTTTAGCTTTAGTTTTAAGTTTGAAGTTACTGTTACCTTTACCAGCTGTTCTGGTAGATTTGCAAGGCACTCAGTTGATGGGTATTCCTATTGGTATCTTTTGGCAAGGTCAGCGATATTGGCGATAAATAAAAAATTGTGATTAGTCATTGGTCATTGGTGATTAGTCATTAGTGATTGGTTGATTAAATCTATTCACGGTATAGTTAGCAATTTTTATTCACGCTAAATCCCCCTTTCGTGGGGGATGTTTGGATGATCGAAGTTGTTAATATAACCAAAACAACTGAGGAAACATAAATGTTTGTGACAGAGGCTACCTGGAAACACGATCGCATCATCAGCAACGGGATAAAGCTGCACTACGTAACTCAGGGAGATGGCCCCCTGATGGTAATGCTGCACGGATTTCCTGAGTTTTGGTACTCGTGGCGGCATCAGATACCGGAGTTTGCCAAGGATTTTAAGGTTGTCGCCCTTGATTTGCGTGGCTACAACGACAGCGATAAGCCGCCAGATCGATCGGCTTATGTGATGGATGAATTCATCAAAGATGTTGAGGGGGTAATTAAAGGACTGGGTTACGAAAAATGCGTTCTTGTGGGTCATGACTGGGGTGGTGCGATCGCCTGGAATTTTGCCTACGCCCATCCCGAAATGGTAGAGCGATTGATTGTGATGAACCTACCTCACCCAGCCAAATTTGCCGATGGTTTACGCACTCTACAGCAGTTGCGACGCAGTTATTATATATTCTTTTTTCAGCTACCAGTGCTACCGGAATTATTCTTAGCGCGATCGCATTACCGAGCTATTGAAACTGTTTTTACTGGTATGGCTGTTGACAAAAACGCCTTTACGCAGGCGGATATTGAAGCTTACAAGCAAGCAGCCGCAAAACCGGGTGCTATTACTGCCGCGTTGAACTATTACCGCAATATTTTCCAGCAGAAACTACTAAATCGAGATTGGAGCGTTCTGGAAGTTCCCACACTGATGATTTGGGGAGAAAACGATACAGCTCTTGGCAAGGAACTCACCTACGGCACAGAAGCTTATGTGAGAGACTTTCGGATCGAGTACATCCCCAATTGCAGTCACTGGGTACAGCAGGAACGGCCACATTTGGTAAATCAGTATATGCGAGAGTTTCTCGCCGGTTAAAGTTCCCGATCTGATATTTTCTGTAGTAGCCCAATTTGACAGCATCATCCGCAATCGGCTAGCCTTTCCCTCCTTTGCGGATAAACTGCTTCAAAATCTCGCCACCAGAGCGATCCCAAGTGTCAATATGTTCGTAAATCAAACAATCTTTGTTGAGTTTGTAAGTAGAGTAGCCATTGAAGAACACGCGAGCTTTCCAGGGAACGCGCAAGACACCGCGAACAGTCCAATTTGCTAAAATGGTGTTCTCATCTGTCCGCTCCACATCATGAAGATAGAAGTATATTTCAGTAAAAAATAGCTGGCCGTGAAATCGCAGAGTCCAAAAAATAATCCGGTAATTGATTTTGCCTTTGAATTTGCTAACCGGGTCTTGAAAGTAGATATCCTGGGTATAATGGGTACGTTGTTGCGCTTTAGCGCTCTAAGAGCGCTAAAGCGCAACAACGTACCTGCTGCTACTAGCCTTAATGATATAACTAGCAACTTACGTTAGTAACGCTCTGTTTGGAGGCTCTGCCGACCGTCTCCCGGTCGGCAGAGCCTCCAAACAGAGCGTTTCCAGGTTCAACCTGGAAACGAGGAAATACCTCTTCAAGACTACATGAGTAGATTTGGGTAGGTTTTACATAGCGGTTCGCGCTACCATAGAGGCAATGCAAAGAGCGATCGCATCGCTAAGTCTAACCATGAAAAGTTTATCCAGAATCCTAGCAATTATAGTATTTTTCAGCTTAATTTTTTTAGGATTTAAATTACGCAGTCATTCTTGCGAACTCCAAACAACAAGTGGTGAAGCCATTAGCGTGCAATCAAAGAAGCGTATTTATAATAAATTTTTTAGCGAGCGAGCTTGTTCGCCTCAAAAAATAGTTTTAGCAGTTCCCGATAATCTCAAAACCGAAACCGGAGAACCCATCACCTTAAAAGGAAATCAGTCAGCTCCAAAGATCACCACAATAGTTACAATTTCCAATAAAAGTAACAGATTTTTTATCGGACGTATAGATCGGATAGCAGGGCAGTGGTTCTATACGAAATACGATTCCTGTTTAGCTTGGAAATGGAGCATTGAAGACCAAAAACAAGTACTAAATTTAAGTATGGAAAAAAACTTAGATATTTATTCACCAGAACTAGAAAAAATTATTTTTATCGTTTCAATTCCCTTTGAAGTAATCGAAAAAAATCCTAAAATATTGGTTAAACCTTATACCTGGAATCGGGTTGGAGGATTTTATAAATGGGCTTTCTCAAATTATCCAGAATTGGTTGAAGTTTTGAGGTCAGTTGAAGACGACAGTCCTGAAGGAAGTGACATTTTTTACCCTGGTAAAGAAGTTTCTCCTAGCGTTGCTAATGAGCTTAATGATATAGACAAGATGGGAGGAGTACACTACAATAGAGAGCTTGAACCGAACATAGTTCAGCTAGACGCCCAAGGATACCAAGCTAGCCCACAATCGGGTTACTGCTCCGTTCCTCAAGATCTAGCCGATCCGATCGCTCCCAATAAGTGTAATACCGATCCTGACAAGTAAGGGTGGGTATTGAATTCACTCCTACTTAACTGTCAAGCTGTAACCATTGATGTTTTATTTATGAGTAAAGAGAGCCAACCTATTTCTAGGATACCAAGGCTTGAAAAGAAATACCACGATGAAACTAGATTGTGGCTAATCTTACTTTGTGTAGTATTTGTGGTGCTAATATTCTTCGGTTTCGCTCAGTTTGCTATTCTGGATAATTTCTTTAAAACTACATTCAATATACCAGATAGAGCCAAGGTCTTCGGAATTCCTACTAACAACTTACTCGGTTTTATTGCTACAGCAACTCTACCCATAACTGTTTTGATAGATGAGTCAAATATTCTGAACGAGAAGTTGAAATTATTTTTACCTTTTATAGGTAAAAAGTTTTCGCCCATCTGGATAGTATTTATAGCAGATCTCCTACTGACTTCTCTAGCTTTTTTGGAAAGTAATCAGTCAAGAGACTTTAGCTTGCTCTTGAATTTAGCTACCTCTTTTACGATCGGAGCTTCTTTCTCAACGTTTATCCTTTATTTAACCAAAGGTATGACTGCTGTTGGAAAGTTGGCTAGTTCTGGATGGCGAAATTTGCAAATAGTAAGCGTTTATGGTATTGACCCGGTTCCCTATGGGGATGATGAAAAAGTAAGACTTAGTACGGAAGCTGAAATTGCTAGAGAGGATGCTAAAAATATCCGGCAGAAATTTGAATCCAATCAGTTAAGATACGAACAGGAAATTCAGATATTAAAAGATAAGATTTCTGCTTACGAAAATCATTTAGGAGCTTTAGGACAACTCAAGGAAAATTTTAAGCAGATCAAGGAGATGTTTCAAGAAATAACTCCTAGAAGTCAAGTTTTTTTTGAAAGATTTACCGCGATAGAAGAATCAATTAGTAATTTTATCGTGCCCAAGTTTGAGAGCAGAGAAGGTATAGATAGGGATAGTAATACAATTCCCTATAAGACATTTATAACTCCCGATATATCGGAGTCTGTAAGATTAGATACAAGGAATAGTAATTTGCCTGTGGTGCAGGATAATATCAGCCAGCCAATCACAAGTTCAGAATATGGAGAATTATGGCAAAACTTTACATTACCATCAGAAAGTTCTCCTCTAGTTATCAATCTTTTAAAATCTATGGAACGGCAAAATTTTCCTCCGCCGCAGATTGGAAAATATACGCCTAAAAATAACTTGGCAAGTTGCTCAATCTTACAGTTTGAACCTTACAACATTATTGTTTATTGTAGAGATGAGAATTATCTGAGGGGTGAGAAATGGGATAGTTCTGATGAGCTTAAATTTAAATGTAAATTAATCCAACAAACGATGAAAGGATTTGTTACTTTGCACTTTACCGAACAGGAGTTAATCACTGATACTTCAAGTATCTTGGAGCAAATCAAAAGTGCTATTGCTATGAGAAAATCTATGAATTTCGATGAACAATAATACAGCGTTTTTCAAAAATACCCTCACCCTGAAGGGTGGGGCTATACAAACAAAGCCTGCCTTCGCAGGCTATAAGAATGAAAGCCCACGAAGGTGGGCTTGGTATGTGTAGCCCCAGGCTTCCAGCCTGCGGGCGTTTGATTCAGATCGACATCAAAAACCGGGTAGACGAAAAGCGTAAACATCTTTAATCATCTGTACCCAGCCATCAGAAAGCGATTCCAGGATGCGATCGCCTTTTTCCTTCGTCGCCACAGTCGCATCGCCTACCACACCGCTTTGGCTCAAATCTCGCGTTACCCAGCCAAATTGCAACCTACCGTCCATAGTCAAAAGATTATCCTTTGGCAAATCGGGATACTCCGCCACAGCTGCATCCATCTTCACCTGGTCGGGCAAAATCGACAGCATCAAACTGGTTTCCGCATCACCCGCATGAATACCTAGCTGTGACTCCTTTGGCGTCAGTAATTCCTTGGTAATATGCGGCACCCGCCACGTAAACAATGGGAAAACCATCAAATCCTCATACTTTACACGAAGATCCCGCGCCGCAATTTCCATCACCTGGGGCTGACCGCCGTGGGAATTCATCAAGACCAATTTCCGAAAACCAGCCCGGTAAAGACTTTCGGCAATTTCGGTAATGGTTGACAACAGAGTTTGAGCGCTGAGGGTAATTGTACCGGGGAAATGCCAGTGTTCGTTCGATTTGCCGTAATACAGCGACGGTAGGGCGTAAGCGGGGATATCTGGTTCCAGCTTTGACAAGGCTTTACCCAGTACCCCTTCACCGATCGCCGCATCCACAATCAGGGGTAGATGGGGGCCATGCTGTTCGATCGCACCCACAGGTAAAATTAGCACTACATTTGGCTTATCCGGCATAGCTTGGATATCTGTCCAGCTCAGATAAGGGAAAAAGCGCGTCGGCGGAATAAAGCTGTGCATCATATTTTTTAAGTCCTATATTATTACCTTGATTTGTACCAAAATATTGAGTTTACCGTAAATCAAGCCATAACAACTGTTTTTCAAGTATAAAATGCACAAAACTATTCTAAGTACTGGGAATTTGAGTCATGTTCAAATTTGTGTGATTTTACTGATATAAAATATTTATAGACTTTAAGAAAGTTATCATGCGCTTTACCAGAAAAAAGCACTATATTACAAAGGATAGAAGACTTACGTTCACCTTAGATATAGCGGTTTGCCCTTGGATGAGGTACACAATTTTTAGCCCACCCCCCATTCTTCCAAATGCTGTACCTCACTGACTCAAAAACCGCTGTAAACTTGCCCCCGCCTACATAATAGCCACTGAATATGTCTACATTGTCTAAGCTGGCGCAGAACATATTATTGCTGAGCCAGAAACGAGCAACCGGAGAATGGCTTCTCTTCTTCAGCGATACATTGCAAAGCGACACCTTGCCAGAAGGCCAATGCAGGGTATACTTTTACCACGGTCACCTCCTCTATGCCACAGTTGGTTTCCACCGCTGGCGACGCTGGCAAAGAGCCTTAAGGCAACATTGCCCTGACTTCGTACCTCAAGGAGCTTCTCTTGATAATGAACCCTGGGAATACCATCTGCTAAACCTTGGCGTCACGCAAAAGCAGCTAAGCGTAACTCAAGCCAAAGCAGTCATTCGCACCACAACACAGGAAGTTTTATTTTTTCTGGCAAGCCATTCGGTTACGAGCAGCCGTTGGTCTCCCGCCAAAAAATCTAACAGTGAAATCTTTTTATCCTTGCCTTTGTCCTCAGCAGATATCGAGCAAATTATTAAAAAAGTTGAACAACTGTGGCAACAATGGCAAAATGCAGGTTTCGTCAATATTTTACCCGAACAGGCACCCGTTTGGAAACAGCCTCCTCAAGAGCAAAATTGGAGTCTAGAAAAATTACTCAACGGTGACAACACCATTTGGGATATTGCTCACCAGCTGAAGCGTTCCCTGACAACAGTGACTCTCTCCTTGCTTCCCCTGATTCGCCGAGACGCTGTAGAACTAAAAGAAGTCTCGGATTTCTCCTCGCCCTTTCTTAAAAAATCACCGGCTTCCTCAAAAGCTTCCTCAAATGTGGAGAAGTTGCAACCCGCGTCAGGAAAGCAGCCTTTGATTGCCTGTATTGATGATAGCCCCGTTGTTGGTCAAACCTTAGAAAAAATCCTCATACCAGCTGGATACCGACTGCTGAAAATAACTGAACCACTACGACAAATGTCCGATCTTGTCAAGCACAAGCCAGACTTAATTTTTCTCGACCTGCTGATGCCCGATGCTAGCGGTCATAGCATTTGTACCTTTTTGCGTAAAACACCGATGTTTCAAAATACCCCAATTATTATACTCACCAGTCGGGATAGCATTGTCAATCGCGGTCAGGCCAAATTGACAGGAGCTTCTGATTTTTTAAGTAAACCTCCAGAGCGTGAAAAAGTTTTACAAATAATTCACAAACACCTGTCTATAAGTCAAAAGTTATAATATATTGAACTCAGTTGGTTCATTGATTTGACTTGGGTTGTGGTTTTGAGACTAAGGCTAGATTTTTAAAGAATAAAGAGAAATATATGGCAACAATTTTGGTTGTAGAAGATAGCATCACTGAAGCGCAATTCATTTCAAAGTCTCTTCGAGGAGAAGGATTAAATACTATTACAGTGAACACTGCTGAAGCGGCAAAAGTAATAGTTCTACAGAAAACAATTGATGCTATTGTACTAGATATTGTTTTACCAGGAGAAAGTGGTTTTGGATTTTGTAGAAAGCTTAAGAGTGAAGAAAAAACTAGCAATATCCCGATTATAATTTGTTCTAGCAAAAGTGGAAAAATAGATCGAGATTGGGGTTTAAAGCAGGGAGCTTCTGCTTATTTGACCAAACCCTTAGACCCAGAAGAACTCCTGCAAACAGTGAAACGCTTAATTCAAAATTAAAAAAAACCTCGTGCAATTCTTGACCTTTTCCCTCACACCTGAAAATCAAGCTATGTTGCCCACGGAGCGGCTGGCTGAAGTGTTGAATTTAGATCCCAGTCATATTATTCCCATCGCTGATATGCCGCCAGCTGTTATGGGTGTCTGTAACTGGCGAGGGCAGGTTTTATGGCTTGTCGATCTAGCTTATCTATTAGGACTCGGTGCCCTATTTGCCGAGGATTTTTATCATCTAAAACATACCGTTCTGGTGGTTCGTAGCAAAAGTAAGGTTTTGGGTCTAGCAGTTAATAAAGTGGGACATCTGATGGGTTGTGACCAATCTCAAATCCAGCCACCTCCAACGATCGCACTGCCGCAGATGCAGGTGCTGAGCTTGTGCCTAAAAGGCCAGATAATGAATTCTGATGACAGAAAGTTGCTGGTTTTAGATGCAGATGTCATTGTGGAGTTGTTGGCTAGGGGCTAGGGGCTAGGGG
>CASBRD010000422.1 GCA_949128025.1 Oscillatoriales cyanobacterium PMM_0008
AATATAGATGTACAACTAACAAACGGTACAGCAACAGGCGGAGTTGATTTCACCGCCACCACTCAAAATATTATCTTTGCCGCCAACGAAACCACAAAAACCGTTGTTGTTCCCATTACTGACGATAGTTTATTTGAAGGCAACGAAAACCTCACCCTCACCTTAAATAATCCTACTGCAAATACCAGCATCGGCACCCAAAATACTGCCACTTTAGAAATACTTGATAACGATAGTCCACCTACAGTTGCGTTTTCCCAAGCGAACTATCAAGTAAATGAAAATGGCACGGTAGTAGGAGTTGCTGTCACGATTAACCGCAGTGGGGATACATCGGGTACATCTAATATAGATGTACAACTAACTAATGGTACAGCTACAGGCGGTTCGGATTTCAACAATGGCACTCAAACTATCAGCTTTGGTGCTAATGAAACTAGCAAAACTGTCACAGTTCCCATTACTGACGATAGTTTATTTGAAGGGAACGAAAATCTAACTCTCACGTTAGTTAATCCTAGTGGTGGGACAAATATCGGTAGTCAAAATACTGCCAATCTGACAATTGTTGATAATGACAGTCCCGCCACCGTTGCCTTTTCGCAAGCGAACTATCAAGTAAATGAAAATGGCACGGTAGTAGGAGTTTCCGTCACGATTAACCGTACTGAGGATACATCGGGTACATCTAATATAGATGTGCAACTTGCTAACGGTTTAGCTATAGGTGGTTCTGATTTCAACAGTGCGACTCAAACTATCAGCTTTGGTGCGAACGAGACTAGCAAAACTGTCACAGTTCCCATTATCGAAGATAGCGTAGTTGAAGGGAATGAAAACCTTACTCTCACGTTAGCTAATCCCAGTGCTAATACAAACATCGGTACTCAAAAAACAGCTACTCTAGAAATTATCGATAATGATAATTTACCCACTGTTTCGATCGGCGATATCACGATCGCTGAAGGTAATAGCGGCACTACTCCAGCTAACTTTACCTTGACTCTCAGCCAAGCGTCTAATCAAAGTGTCATCGTTGAGTACGCGACTGCTGACGGTACGGCTACATCTGCCGATAATGATTACAATGCGGTTTCTCCAGAAGCGATCGCATTCAATCCAGGCGAAACCAGCAAAACTATTAGCGTTACTGTCCCAGGCGATATTACCAATGAAGCAAACGAAACATTTTTTGTTAACCTAATTGGTGTTGCCAACGCTACTATTGTAGATAGTCAAGGCGTGGGAACTATCATCAACGATGATAGCGAAGAAGAAGATTGCTTTTGCGAAAAACTTGTTCATCCTAATCTAGATAATTTCTTCGATGAGGGAGGAGAAGGGTATCTCTTAGCACAACCCAATCCAGTTGATAACACCCAATTCGGTACAGAAAGCGACGATAACCTGATCGGTAGCGATGTAAATGATGCGCTAAACGGTTTGGGTGGCAATGATTTTATTGAAGGAAAAGCAGGCAGCGATAACTTGTACGGCCACAATGGTAAGGATACCATTTTTGGCGGCCCAGAGGGTAGCGATCGCGACTGGATTTCCGGCAACGAAGACGATGACTTACTTAACGGTAATCAGGGGAACGATGTAATTAACGGCAATCAGGGTAACGATACTGTCCGAGGCGGCAAAGGCAACGATATTGTGCGTGGGGGTCAAGATAATGACCAGATGTGGGGAGATAGCGGCGATGACACCCTGATGGGTGATAAAGGTAACGATACCATTTTTGGTGGTGTCAGCGATTCTAACGGACGCGATTTGATATTAGGCGGTATTGGCGATGACTTCCTCAACGGTAATGAAGGGGATGACACCGTTTGTGGGAATGAAGGCAATGATACGGTACGCGGTGGTAAAAATGACGATATCGTTTTTGGCGATGCTGGTAACGATATGCTGTTTGGCGATTTGGGGAATGACAGTCTTTGTGGTGAGGATGGTGACGATACCATCTATGGAGGCAATGGTAGCGATGTTCCCATTGGTAGTGTTGGTGAAAAAGATTGTTTGTGCGGAGGAATTGGCAACGATTTGCTGTTTGGCAATGAAGGTGAGGATAAAATAAATGGTGATGAGGGAGATGATACTCTTTACGGTGGCAAAGATAACGACACTCTCACAGGTGGCGCTGGAAATGATTGGCTGAGTGGGGATTTAGGCAATGATATGCTGAGGGGTGGAAGTGGGACCGATCGCTTTGTCTTATCACCAGGAAAAGGCACTGACATTATCCTCGATTTTGAAGATAATATTGACTTACTTGAATTACGCGGTAATCTAACTTTTGCACAATTGACAATTAATCAAGGTAGTGATGGAACTTCGATCGGCATTACCAAAACAGGTGAACTTTTAGCAACTCTCAAAGGAGTGCCAGTAAATTTCATCACTCAGCAGGATTTTGTTCTAGTTAACGCAAGTGGCTAGTTATATGATTGAGGCTGGTATTAGGTACGTTGTTGCGCTTTAGCGCTCTTATCCCAACTTAGATAAGAGCGCTAAAGCGCAACAACATACCCAGAATGCAAGTAACTAGCAACTTAAGTTAATTAACTAATTCTAAAGATGCAGTAGAAGAAGGAATAGTAACTGCGATCGTTGTGCCGACTCCAACTTCACTCTCTACTGTAATGCTACCGTCGTGTAACTCTACACACTTTTTCACAACAGTTAACCCCAGTCCCGAACCGGGGATAGTTCCAACATTTTTGCCGCGATGGAATGGCTCAAACATATATTTTTGGTCTTTTGGTGTAATGCCAATGCCGCGATCGCTAATCCGGAAAATAACCATTCCCTCTTGGCTTCCTTCTGCTGGTTCGCAAACTAGCTCGAAATCCACATTACCGAGCTGCGGTGAATACTTAATTGCATTGGATAGTAAATTTTCGATAATTGTTCGCAGGAGTTTTTCGTCCATGTAAACATTTTTACATTTACCGTGACTGCTAAAAATAATTGTGTGCTTGCTTCCAGCTACAAACTGTGTTTTTTTAGCGAGTTCGCCGCATATATTTTTTAGATCGACAATTTGTGGATTAAACTCTAACTTTCCGGCTTCGGCTCTATTGATTGTCAAAATATCATCTAATAACTGAGTCATCGTTTTAGCAGATGCCTGAATCCGCTGAATGTTCCTCAGTCTTTTTTCTTTCGGTAATTCTTCATTAGCATTTTCGAGTAATTGGGCAGAAATTAAGATCGTGCTGAGGGGAGTGCGAAAATCGTGAGATGCCATAGTAAAAAAGCGGCTCTGTAATTGGCTCAGTTCTCGATCTCTTTCCAGATCCGCACCGATCTCTTCTGCCTGCTTGCGATCGGTGATGTCTATGCCTGTGCCAAGAATCTGTTCGGGTGTACCATCAGCATTTCTGGTAAAGACAATATCCCAAGTGTGAAGCCATCGCCATTCACCGTGGACGTTTTTTAAGAGCAATTCGTGTTCCAGTACCTCACCTTCTTTAGCACTGGCAAATCGTTCTTTGATTTCGGCAAGCTTAGGCAAACATTCTGGGTGAAAAATTTCTGTAAAAAACGCCGATCCCATTGCTTGAATTTCCGATGGGGTATAGCCAAAACAGGCATAAGCTTGGCGATTGATGTAGACGTTGCGTTTTTGCTTTAGATCGAAGATGTAAATCAAATTGGGGGTTGTGTCAGCAATCTGGTGAATCAAAAGCTTTCTTTTCCGCAGCACTAACTCGGCTTGCTTGCGATCGGTGATATCCCGCACCAACCAACCCAAAGCTACTGGTTTGCCTTCGCGATCGCGAATCACACTCACCCGCAGGGTAGCGTCAATCAGTTCGTCATCACACGGCTGTAGCAGCACATCCCACTCTTGTACCGCACTGCTTTGGCGCAATCGCCTAGTCAGTTTAGAGTGAAACAGCCGACGCTGCTGCTCGGCAACAAAAATTACCAGCGGTTTACCCACCAAAAACTGCTGGGACACATTCAGTAGAGTGGCAGCGGCGCGGTTGGCTTCCTGAATCACCCCTTGTACATCGGTCACCAGATAGCCGTCTGGTGCCAGATCGAACAACTCCTTATAATACTGGCGTTCTGCTTCTGCTGCCTTACAAGCAGCCAGTTCCTCTTTTGAGGGAATGCAATCATAAGTAGTTGGTTGGGAAAAAGAGTCTTCCTTGTCCTCCTTGTCGCTTTTGACTTTTGCCTTTTCTTGGGCCACCTGTAGTACTTTTAAGGTGGTCTGACATTGCTCGCAGGCTGTTTTGACAGGCTCCATCTTTTCCGGAATCAAAGACATCTCTACCTCATTGTGTATTTCACCGAGCATGGCGCTACTCTCATCTCTGACTTAGTTTTCCCTCTGAGGCCGGAACTATCTGCGACGCCTGCTCAAAACCCTCACTATTAAGCGCAAGTTTATCGATTTTTTAAGTAAAGCAGATTTTTGATTTTAATGTGGTATAGCATGAAGCGATCGAGAACTTTAGATTATAGCGGTTTGCGCTTGGATGAGGTACAGGATTTTTGGCCCACTCTCCCACTCTCCCACTCCCCCATGCCACTATGGAAATGCGTAAATCGTGTTTCATACATCTTCTTAATATTTGTCAAAAGCTGTAATAATTTAATGAAAGGGCAAATTTCCCTGCTTACCCCGATCGAGATTAGAGGTAAGTACATGGCGATTTTCCTAAAATAACTGTTTTTTCTCATAGGCGTCACCTCAAAAAAAGGGTCTGAGGCCACTTGTTTTTGTCCAAACATTGTTTAATCGAAGACCAGATTGTTTTAAATCATTCTGCCCTAAAGCAGCTATTCAGTTTGTAGTTTTTGCATCCGTTCACTCTTAAGATAGAAAGATATCTCCACTATGAGAATGCTCCTAGTCGAAGATGATTTGTTGGTTGCTGAAGCCTTATCAGAAGCCCTGACAGACCAGCGTTATGTAGTTGATGTTGTCCATGATGGAGAAGCCGCTTGGCAGCAGGTCAAAACCCTTTGCTATGACTTGATTCTGTTGGATGTGATGCTTCCCCACCTGGATGGCCTTAGCCTTTGCAAACGACTGCGATGTCATGGTTATAGCCTACCTATTATCATGATTACTGCCCTCGACACTAGCACTGATAAAGTCAACGGTCTGGATGCCGGAGCTGATGATTATATAGTCAAACCTATTGACCTACAAGAATTATTTGCTCGGATTCGCGCCTCCCTGCGACGGGGATTTTCTTCTTTGCCTCCGGTACTGGGGTGGGGAAGTCTGCGTCTTGACCCCAGTACCTATGAAGTCGCTTATGAAGACCAATTCCTGCATTTGACCCCTAAAGAATACAGTCTCCTAGAGCTTCTTCTCCGTAACGGTCGGCGGGTATTGCCCCCCAGTGTCATTATCGAACGGATTTGGTCTCTTGAGGCTCCACCCGAAGAGAGTACTGTTAAAGCTCACATCAAAAGCTTACGTCAAAAATTCAAGTCTGTAGGAGCGCCAAAAGATTTGATTGAGACAGTCCACGGTGTCGGTTATCGCCTCAAACAAATCTCATAATGGGAGTGCGCGTAATTTAGTTCTAAGCTGTGGCACTTTCTAGCATTTGGATAGTGCCAGCGCTGGCATCAATTTCGGCTTCGACACCGATCGGCAAGGTAAACTTATTTGGAATGTGACCGATCGCTGAACCGTACCAAGCGGGAATTCCCAAAGGAAGTATGTGTTCTCTCAGAACTTGCTTTAATGTCAGCGACTTCTCTGGATTTTTTGGATCGCAATCGGTGCATTGCCCAAAAATAAAGCCAGCAATTTGGTCAAGAATTCCCGCAAGTTTTAATTGAGTCAACATCCGGTCAATTCGGTAAACTTCCTCCTCAACTTCTTCCACAAACAAGATAGTTTTTTTCCAGTCAGGTAGGTAAGGAGAACCTACCATCGCCGCCAAAACAGACAAATTGCCACCCACTAATTTACCCTTAGCTTTTCCGGGAGTAATGGTTTCCACAAGGACTGCGGTTGGTTTAAGAGAATCCCGCACGAACAGCTTTTCTTCTGAGGTTGAGGGATTTTGCATCGTGACGGCTTCCCCATTAAACAGAATCCGCTTCACGTAATTTACTGTAAACTGATTCCAGGTAGATGTACCGACTGGGCCGTGAAATGTGACAATCCCACTTTTGGCATAAATTGCTAACAATAGGGAAGTAATATCGCTGTAGCCCATAATAATTTTGGGATTATTTCTGATTAATTTGTAATCCAATAATGGTAAAATGCGATTGCAGCCCCAACCGCCCCGTCCGGCGATAATTGCCTTAACTGATGAATCGGCAAACATCGCGTTGACATCAGCGGCCCGATCGATATCTTTGCCCGCGAGATAACCATAGCGATCGAGAAGATGCGACCCCAATTTAAACTTTAAACCTAAATCTGTCAGAGTTTGTTTAACTTCTTCAATATCTTCTGGAGGTGTGGGACTAGCGGGGTTGATCAATCCGACTGTATCGCCTACTTTGAGGTTGAGTGGTTTAATAATTGGTGATGGGGATGATTTAGCTTGGGCAATTTGCGGCAATTGGGCGGTTAATGCTGCGATGCTAAAAGCTGTGAGAAATTGGCGACGATTTAAGGTCATGTAGAGGTTATAGTTTCTAGTAAAGTTTTGAGGATTTTGTAAGCATATTTTTGGAAATGGTAATATTCAAACTTTTACAGATTAGGATTGTCATTATTAGCCAGTGGGAGGATGCCAACCACTGATTGTCCAACGCCTCCTAGCTGCAACTATAACTTGGTTATTCATTCGCAGACGCACAATTGTAGCCCGACCAATAGCAGTTAGACTTTCAACCCTTGTGCTGTCGGTACTCCACGCAAAATGCTCAGACCATATTTGCGTGCGTGGGTTGAAAAGAGGTACAGTTTCTCCTGTCACGGGGTCTACAGCTTCGGTTGCATCGCCCTTAAATTCATTACACGAACGACAGGCTAAACAAACATTCTCAAAAGTTGTTTCTCCACCTTTAGAAATAGGCTGAATATGGTCGTAAGTCATGGCAATACCGCTATTGGCTTCACTGGTTAAACAATAGCAGCAACGCCTGCGATCGGTTTGTGTAATTTGATTTCTTAAACTTTCAGGGATGTATGTAGACATGAGCGCTTATGGGGTTGGCACGGTATGTCCTCGCCAGCGGAGTAGTACTGCTGCTTGAGCTTTACGTAACATGAAACGGTCAGCCTCATGCCGCAGTGCCATCAGTTCTAAGCGTTCCACCTCTGTCAGCGTACTGTTAGAATTAGCTTGCAACAGGGTGTTATATCGCTCTATTTCTGCTGCTGTTTTGCGGCTATTTAGAATCTGCCATAGAGTATTGTCGTCTAGTTTGTCCAAGGCGGCAAGGTCGGCTTGAAATTCCTCTGGTACATCATCCCATTCTGGAGGACTGCCTACTTGTAAAGCATGGAGGATGACTTCTTCTAGAGGTCGCTGGGTAGCACTGGCCGTATTGACCAAGCGTTGATAAAGTATTTCTGGAATTTTAAGTGTAACGGTTTCAACTCGCATATTTATTCCCTCCACAAACGCGATAGATGAAATCGGAATTTTCCTCCGGATCTGAATCTAGCTACAAGATAACAGATGCGATCGCACTCCTAGCATACCCCTAACACACCAGTTTACTGTTCTCATCTACACCAATCCAAATTACGACCGATTAGCAACTCTGTCATCTTGGCATGATGGGTATTTCTCATCCCCACAGTCTGCGTATCAAATCCATATGTCAAAACTCAATATCGACAAAAACTGTGACAGCAGCAACAGCAATTAGCATTTCATCATTTTTATCGTTGAGGGAGGCAATTGCCCGACCCTGAACTACCATACCGCCTTGCTCAACGGTGAGCGTTTTGCGCCCAAAAGGTAGCACAGCTAATACTTCTGCTTCCCGTACTTGTTCTGGGTAAGGTACTGCTACCTGTACTTCCACAATCATTAGATCTGGATCGCTTAAACCAGCGACTTCCCAGACACCAGGTAGGGCGTTGTGTGCGATCGCATTTCTTACAGCCCTTGCTGCGGCGACAGTCGGTTCCTGTCCGTGCTGATCTATTCCCATGCCCATCTCGATAATCAAGCGTTTGCGAGCCACAGCAACCTCTTTAGTGTTTGAATCTAACTCAATCGAGCTGTACATTCTAGAATCAACCTTTGATTAATCAAAGCGTAGGGCTGAATGGACAGTGCTTGTCCAAAAGCTTGGATAGCTGTGCGATACTCTCCCAGTGCGGCATAGGACAACCCTAAGCCGTGCAGTGCGCCAAAGTGAATCGGGTTTAGCTTTATAACCAGCTTACAATCTTCGATCGCCTTTTTATACTCCCCTATTGTGTAGTATAGAACCGCTCGTCGATTCCAAGCTTCTGCGAAGTCAGGTATATCGGAGATAAGTTCTGTGAGTACGGTTTCAGCTTGGGAAACTTCTCCCGCCTCCAGCAATATCTGAGCGCGTCGAAGCAGTTCAAAACCCATCATTCCCTTTTGGTGGAACCAAATGCGCCAGAGTTCTGATGTGGCCCGATCGCGGATAGTCTCATCAGGGTGTTTTAGATCTTCCAGTAACTGATTGATCGAGGGTTCACTCATGGATTTTATTAATTAAAAATGGGGTAATCAAGTCAAAAGTTAAAATTCAAACATAATAAAGAAGTAAAACCTTGAGTTTTAACTTTTGACCTTTTTTAATTCCAGATATTTCTCCAAAAAGGCATTGGCTGACTTTGACTAACAGGCTGTTTTTTCCGAATATCATTAATATTCCACCCAGTCAGCTTAGCTAAAGTCTGCGCTTCTTGTTCAAATCTTGTCGCCAAAGCTCTTTTATATTGTTGTCCTGCTTCACAGTTAGTATCGCCTTCAAAGGGATGGCGCAGAATATATCGTCCCTGGAAGTTTTGGCGGTTTGAAGTTTCTTGGAACATCAAGTCTTCCGGAAATTTATCGCGAGTATAGCGTACATGGAGACGAGTGATAAAAACATTACTGGATTGGGATGGAGTTAGCCAAAAGACTCCTGCCTTACGCAGTTCCTCTTGATTGAGCGGTTCTGCGGAACAGGGGTCGCAATTACTCATATCCCAAGCATATTCCAGAAAGGCTACTTTTTTGCCTTCTTGAGTGTGTGCTGTAGCGAACATGGCTTTGTAGAAGTCGCCAAATTGGCTCTTGACAAATACAGGTATTTCTGCATCTGAAGGTACTTTTACTGTCCGGTAATTGGTAAGTTCCGCTTGTCCTTTTGGCGATAATACATAAACAAGTAAGTCTTGTTCGCTGATAGCATTGATTGTGCCTAAACGAATTGGTAACATGAATCGGGTCGATTCGTAGGCCATTTGCAACGGTCGTAAATATTGATAACCGGATTTTTGAAATTGTGCGAGATTGACTTTGGCAACGAAGAATTTCATGTTTTGCCGGATGTAGGGTTGCAGCAGTTGACTAGCACCGGCTGGAATTTTATAACCGTTACGGACAAGCCATGTTTGCAAACCGTTAGATTCTGTGGCGCTGAGGATTAGAATGTCGTATTCTCCTACTGAAAAGCGAGATTCTACGGTAACGCCTAAAGAGCGATCGCTTCTTCTATTACTTGATTGTAATACCGATACGTCTCCTACAGGTGGTGCTACAGATCTGGGCAAAAAGGTAGGCGCACAAGGGTTTTCATCGAAATATTCTACCAGTCGAGGCGCACTGAAAGCATCTAGCCGTTCAACAATTTTGGGGTCGCTAACGCGAACTTGTTCTTGCTGTAAAACTACAGGAACAGGAACAACGAGTGCAAAATCTTTGACATCTCCCTGATAGTCATTTGCCATCGTTAAGATAGTGCGACTACCATCACGGGCAATAATTACTTGCGAAGCTTTGTTGTAAAGTTTGGTATCTGCTTTGGCGACATAAAAACCGCAAAAAGCCCAGGCATTAGGGGCAAAGCAAATCAAGGCTAGGAAAGCTAAAATTAATGCGATCGCATTCCGCAACAGTTTCATTGTAAATACCTTTTAAACATCAAAATCAGGTCATTTCGCTTATTGCCATGTTGACAGCTTCGGCTGAATGGGAAGCCGCCACTTTTATAAAAGCATTGACATCCTCCTCCTTCGTGTTAAATGCCGTCACCAAACGCAAAGTTGTCGAATCTTCTCCATCCCAACGGTAAAATTGGAAGCCTTCAGCAAAAAGTTTTTGGATCGCAACTTCCGGCAGTTGAATAAAAATTTCATTTA
>CASBRD010000423.1 GCA_949128025.1 Oscillatoriales cyanobacterium PMM_0008
TGCCAGGGACTGAGATATCTCAGTCTAGGTCAAAGTCGAAAACCCGCAAGGGAACAACTAGGAAGACTAAGAAGTGATTCTTAGAAGCTCCGTACCTTTAGGTCGGAGTCATGTCACAAACCAGGCTTTTGGTTGTCAAACAACCGACTGGTAATAGGTAATTATTAGGGACAGCCTATGTTAATGCTACTTTTCTATGTTGGGGATAACCTTTATGCTCTGGATAGTTCCCAGGTCGTTGAAGTTATACCAAGGGTCATCCTGAGAAAGATACACCACGTTCCTGACTATGTTGCCGGTTTGTTTAAATATAGAGGTGCGATCGTACCAGTCATCGATATCTGCCATTTAATTCAAGGCAAGCCCAGCCGCTCCTACCTGAGTACTCGAATTATCATGGTCAACTACTTTGGGAAGGATAACAGCAAGCGCTACCTCGGTTTGATGGCGGAACGAGTCACCGAAACTTTAAATAAGCCAGATACCGATTTAATCGATGCAGGAACGCCATTAGACAATACCCCTCCTTATTTAGGAGAAATGCTTATGGATGATAAAGGCATGATCCAGCGCATTAGGTTAGAATATTTGCTGTCAGATTCCCAACAAAAGTATTTATTAGCAGGGAGTAACGATAAGAGCAATGATCCAGGAAACAATTGAAGCACTGCTGAAAGAAAAAGTTGGTTTGGCTGCCAGCATCCTTGGCTCAGGGGAAATTGCCAGATCTGTAGAAAGGCGGAGAATAGCCTGTGGTTTGCCCGATTTGCCAACCTATTTCCAGCTATTACAAACATCAACCAAGGAATTTGAAGAGTTGGTTGAATTAGTAATTGTCCCGGAAACTTGGTTTTTTCGAGATTGGGAACCTTTTGTTTTTTTGGAGCGTTATGTCACATCTGAATGGTTGCCCACCCAAAGACACCGCATCTTACGTCTGCTAAGCGTACCCTGTTCGTCTGGAGAAGAACCTTACTCAATTGCCATGACGCTTATCAATGCAGGTTTGACTCCTAATCAGTTTCGCATTGATGCCGTTGATATCAGCAAAAACTCCCTACTTAGAGCCAAAGAAGCTATCTATAACCAAAATTCATTTCGGGGAAACAACCTAGAATTTCAGAAACGCTATTTTACCAAAAAGGACGATAAATATCAATTGTGCGATTTGGTTAAAAATGCCGTTAACTTCATGTCCGGCAATCTAGTAGAAACCGACTTTTTAAGGGAAAAATCACCTTACAATATAATCTTTTGCCGGAACGTATTAATTTACTTTGAGCGATCTACTAGAGAACAGAGCTTTCAGAATTTAAATCGTTTATTAGCCAAAGAAGGGTTGTTATTTTTGGGACACGCTGAAACATCACAGATATTGGACTCAGGGTTCGTATCCGTGCGGCATCCTTTTGCTTTTGCTTACCGGAAAGAGGACAATAAAGACGATAAAATAAAAAATGGAGAAAGTCTTGCCCTCAAAAATAAAGTTAACTTTTCACCAAATTATAACTTAAATTCATCTCAGCGGAAACCAGCCGCCCAACTATTTGAAATTGCCAAACCGGGCAAACCTCAAAATAGTCTACGGGAAAAGCCAAGTTCTCCAGAAATCGAAACCATACCCTTGAGTAAACCAAAGGAGGCAAATTCAAAACAAACTCCATCCCTCAATTTTGAGACAGCACGCAAATTAGCTGATAGCGGACAGTTAGATGAAGCAGCTAAACTCTGCGAAACCTATCTAAAGGAGAATTCTACCAGTGTTGAAGCTTATCTCTTGCTCGGAGAAATCCATCAAGCTAGAGGGTTTGAGAGACAAGCAGAACAATGCTTTCAAAAAGCAATTTATTTGGAGCCAAATAACTATGAGGCACTCTTACACCTGTGTTTGCTCAAAGAACATCGTGGGGATATGGCTGGCGCAACAGTCCTAAGACAACGAATCCAAAGACTGCCAAAATCGTAGACAACTGGACAGCAGTCAGCTAAAATAGAAACTTACACTTGGTCAAACCAACAGGGAACAAACAATCACAAACAGGGGATGAAATCATGCTAAAAAACCAGAATATGCAAGCGCGACTATTTACCGCATTTATGTGCGTGGGTATACTTGTATTAATAGTCTCTGTAATAGGCTGGATTGGGATTTCCCGATTGAGCGGCCACATTAGCAATATCACAGAAAACGCTTTTCCCAGCGTTGTCGGTTTGTGGAAAACTAGCGAAGCACAAGCCAGAGAGTATGGTGCTGAAAAATCCCTGATTATTACATCACTAGGTGTGGAGGAAATACAAAAAGAATTAGCCAAAATTAAGACTGCACTTAAGGATGAAGAAGAAGGATTAAAAATTTACGACGCCGCCTATCGCTCTCCAGAAGAAGAAAAAATCTACCGAAGGTTTAAAACAGAATGGAGTAATTGGAAAACAGTTGGTGAACAGTTTCTTCAGTTGCACAATAAATTTATGCAATTAGGTGTGATCAATCCCAGAAAAATTCAAATAGACTTATTAACCCAAGGGAAAAAGGATACACCAGAGTTTGCCGCCGCTCAAGCAGCTGCCGACTCACTTACAAAAATGAATGAATATGCAAATACAACATTACAGCCTGCATTTGATACATCAACAAACCTACTGCTAGAACTACTAGATTTAAATAGCAAGGTGGCAGAAAATGCTCAGAAGACAGCCGAGCAAGATGTAGCGACAAGTACATTCTTGATGATCGTATGTTTGATCCTTGGGCCGACGATTGCGGCAGTATTTGGTTGGTACTTCAGCAATACAATAGCCAAACCCTTGGGAGCTAAAATTGCAGGCGTTGTCGGGGTAGCAGAAAGAGTTTCTGTTGGGGATCTGACTACTCAAGTTCCAATCACAGAGGATCGAGATGAGGTAGGAAAATTAATGGTTGCCTTCCGCACCATGATCCAAAACCTGAACTCATTAATCCGCCAAGTGCAGCAATCGGGCATTCAAATTACCACATCAGCCACCCAAATCGCAGCTTCTGGCAAACAACTAGAGGCAGCAATGACAGAACAGATTGCCTCGACAAATGAAGTAGCCGCCACAGCCAGAGAAATTTCCGCCAATTCCAAACACCTAGTCAAAACGATCGAGCAAGTCGAACACACATCGCAAGTCACAGCACAAGCTGCAGGAGACAGTCAAAAAGACTTGAACAACATGGAAACAACCATGAGGAGGTTGGCAGGTTCTACCGGCAGTATCTCGTCAAAACTGGGAACGATTAGCGATAAAGCCAACAGCATTAACAGCATTGTCACCACCATCACCAAAGTAGCAGATCAAACCAACTTACTTTCACTCAATGCGGCGATTGAAGCCGAAAAAGCCGGAGAGTACGGCACGGGGTTTGCTGTGGTAGCCAGAGAAATTCGCCGCCTAGCAGATCAGACAGCAGTTGCTACCTTGGACATCGAAAATATGGTCAAAGAGATGCAAGGGGCAGTTTTCACAGGGGTGATGGAAATGGATAA
>CASBRD010000424.1 GCA_949128025.1 Oscillatoriales cyanobacterium PMM_0008
CTGTCAATTCTAACTGAATTCCATCAAGTACAGGTAATTGAGTAGCACCTGTAAAAATTTCTACTCGCTGACCGGGAAACATGGCTAGAATACTTTCTGTTTCCGAGTCGATTAACCAACCCAATTCGGTGCCATTTCGCGAACAATGTAATAATTTACTAAGCACTTTAGTTTGATTTTGGTCAGGGGAAAGAATTTCAATCGCCCAGTCAGGATGAATTTCAAAACGGTTAGCAATTTTACCAGAGGGTTGCATAGGGATTCTTTCCCAACGGAATACGGCGATATCTGGGATAATTGAATCACCGCCAAAGGTGCAGCGTAGTTCTGTAAAAGCGTAAGCAATTTTTGGTGTTTCGGTTATCTGGTTGATGACAGTACAAAGTTTAGTCTGTAGTCGGCTGTGTTCACCTTGTGGCATAGGTTTTTGAATAATTTCTCCATTGATAAATTCTGATGCAGGCTTAGTTTCTGGAAGTTGGAGGAACTCCTCTAGGATTGATTTAGGTTTAATCGTTGCGATCATAAGTTACTTGTGGTATGGGATGGGCTATCGCTTCTACTGAATTCAATTCAACTAAAAGTTAACCAACCAAAAACTTGTTCAACTGTCAATTCTAACTGAATTCCATCAAGTACAGGTAATTGAGTAGCACCTGTAAAAATTTCTACTCGCTGACCGGGAAATATGGCTAGAATACTTTCTGTTTCTGAGTCGATTAACCAACCCAATTCAGTACCATTTCGCGAACAATGTAATAATTTACTAAGTACTTTAATTTGATTTTGGTCAGGGGAAAGAATTTCGATCGCCCAGTCAGGATGAATTTCAAAACGGTTAGCAATTTTACCTGATGGTTCAATGGGGATTCTTTCCCATCTGAATACGGCGATATCTGGGATAATTGAATCACCGCCAAAGGTGCAACGTAGTTCTGGGAAAGCGTAAGCAATTTTTGGGCTTTTAGCTACTCGATTAATCGCTTCGCAGACTTCTATTTGTAATAGGCTGTGTTCACCTTGTGGCATAGGTTTTTGAATAATTTCTCTATTGATAAATTCTGATGCAGGCTTAGTTTCTGGAAGTTGGAGGAACTCCTTTAGGATTGATTTAGGTTTGATAGTGATTGCGGTCATAGGCGGCTTGTGGTTGGAGAGGGGCTAGTTTAATTGTACGCGATCGCACTTCCCTTGAGAAACCTAATTTTTGGGTAGGTACGAATTTTTCAACTGACTACTGATGAAACTTGGTTGCGATATTGCTCCGCAACGCTGGCGCGATCGCAATTCTGGAATTTTTCCCAAAAGTCAAACAACCGATCGAGAGCATCTTTTTCATCTACAGAATGAAAGAGGATAAGACTCGCCCAGGATTGGGTAGTTTCTATTTTATATCTCTCTCGTAACCATGACAAAAAATGTTCAAATTCTTGATCTTTTTCTGATTTCGGCAATCCGAGTTGATTTCTGGCGAGATCGTACCCGTAATAGAAGGACTGAAAATCAAAGATTGAGTACCGACTTAAATAGAGTGTCGGTCTTTTTTTGATTTCGGGTAAAAGTTCAGAAAAACTAATCATACTACCTCTTTTCTCTGTGATGTTATTACTAAAACTGTTCTTTGTTTATCAGATTAAGCTGATTTCCAGGTATAACGACTAAATCTTGTAACCATTCGTCTATTGGCTTTCCTTTATGGTACAGGTTATCGAAAACTTTTTCCACTCCTTCTATGTCGATCGCAATTCCTTCATGGAATCCATTGGTGGCAATTTGCTGATTTATGCCATCATCGTAGATAATTCCTTGTAATCCGTATGGAGAAAGAGTCTCGATTCTAATATGTCTGCCTTTAATCTGCTGGGATTTCAAGTATGATTTAATTGTCGCAGCACATTGCAAGCAGGTTCCTATGTCGTATTGTTCGGCGATCGCCCTAATTTCATCGATTTGACGAGCGGGAATTTTTCCTCCTTCATTGTTCATAGTTTTAAACATCGGGCAAATTTTAAATTTCCGATTGAGAGGGAAGAATTGAAATCTAAAATTTGAAATCTAAAATTTGTAATTCCCACTCACCCCAATCCCAACTCCCGCTTGAGCAAATTAATCGATTTCAAGCCAATATAGTTGTCGCAGCAAATCAACTGCGGTGGACGAATCAAATCTTCTCTGGCTTCTGAAACAGCAGCTTTCACCGCCGGAAAACTAACTTGATCGCTGATAATTGTTCTAGCACTGCGAACCAGGGCGTTAAGTTTGTAAGCGTCTCCTTTTTGAGCCGTCATCACCAACAAATCTTCACCTCGAAGACTGTGAATAATTACTTCTGACGCCCGCAAAATACCAGAACTGAGGCTAACTAGACCAACACAACTATCTTTGGGCAGATTTCTGACGATCTGAATTTCGGAACTGTAGTCGTAGATGTCTACGGGGATAACGCGGACAGATTTAGGTGATGCGATCGCATCTGCTTCTCCGATAAAATAGCGACTGGTCACCACCGTACCACCATGAGTTTGATCCAGAAATAGGCTTAATTGCTCCAAAGGCACCAGTTGCACGGGAATTTGGAGCGCTTGTTCCAATTCCTGCACCATCAACTCGCCAACGCCAATATCCTGGGTAGGCGCAGTTACCAGCACCCTGGCGCTACAACGCAAGCGCCAGTCCATCTCTCCCAAAAAAAGCTCCCTCGCTTGACTGAGGGTACAACCCTCTCCCAGCAGCTTATCCAAGCTTTCCTGGACGATTTTGTTGGCTTGGGGATATTGTTCTACGATCGCAGATTTTAGTCTACCTCCCCCTTCGTGACCTAGAGCGCGAACGTATATCCCCGACCCCGCCTGGGACTCCACCAGTCCGATTTCTTCTAAATGACGATATACCTTACTTATGGTATTGCGATGCAAACCCGTCTGCATGGCGAGGGCGCGAGTGCTGGGGAGGCGGTGTCCGGGAGGAAACTGACGGGATGCGATCGCAAACCGAATTTGATTAAATAGCTGAGTTGATGCCGGAATTTCACTATCCGGTTGAATATGAAATTGAACCATATTAGAGCCTCCAGGGACTCACATCCAGTAGTTGAGAAAATAATTTGACGGTAGGAACCATAAAATTGAGTTTTTATCTATATATTCAGTGTATTGTGATCGCGCAAACATATTAGCGCCAGCAAGGTTGGTAATCCGTACTGATTAGCATAGATTATCTGCAAAGGAATCATACCGAATATGGAGAAAAATAAAATGACCCAGCCGGGTGAGATATCAATCTCTGCCGCCTTCTCAATCTAGAATCTAAACGGTGACATCACGAGGGTCAAAATCATAATGGCAGATTTAGAGATTCGCACATCTAACGTCAAAGTTACCAATGGGGACTTGCAAATTGATGCTTACTATGCTGAGCCAACTGGCCCAGCGCCTTTCCCAGCGGTTATAGTATTGCAGGAGATCTTCGGGGTGAACGAACATATCCGGGACGTAACGGAACGAATTGCTAAGGAAGGGTATATTGCTCTAGCACCCGCAATCTTTCAGCGCATCGCCCCCGGTTTCGAGACTGGCTATACCCCAGACGACATCCAAATTGGCCGGGACTACGCGCAACAAACCAAAGCATCAGAACTGCTGAGCGATATTCAAGCCACAATAGATTATCTTAAGAGCCTTTCTCAGGTAAAAAAGGACGGCTTTGGCTGCATAGGCTTCTGCTTTGGCGGTCACGTTGCCTATCTTGCCGCAACTTTAGCCGATATCAAAGCCACCGCCTCTTTCTATGGCGCAGGCATTACCACTCGCACTCCCGGCGGCGGCGAACCCACCATTACCCGCACCAAAGACATCAAAGGCACTCTCTACGCCTTCTTTGGCATCGAGGATGCCAGCATTCCAGCCGAACAGGTTGATCAAATTGAGGCAGAATTAACAAAACATCACATTCACCATCGTGTCTTTCGCTACGATGGAGTTGACCACGGGTTTTTCTGCGATCGTCGCGGTAGCTACGATGCAACAGCAGCAGAAGCTGCTTGGACTCAGGTTAAACAGTTGTTTCAGATGAATCTCTTGGTGAAAACTTCAAGTGAATGAGGATGTCCCAGAGGTTGTAGAAGCTTTGCAGCCGTTCTTAGCCCAGATCGAAGACAAGAATTCATTACAGCCAAAGGTAAAATGCTAAGGGTAGTTGCCCTTCGAGTTCGGTCATAGCAAAAGCAACTTTAGCGTCCCCTCCCCGATCGCTAAAATACATAATTGGCTATGCCATATTTACTCTCGCCCCACTGAATTAATCAAAATTAACCTAATCTAGTTGATTGAAAGATGAAACCCAAATCGACCCCTTCTCAAGCAAACAACACATCCTTTTCTATGGATGATTTTGCCAAAGCCCTAGAAAAACACGACTTCAACTTTGAAAAAGGGCAAGTAGTACGGGGCAAAGCCTTTGAATACACCAACGATGGAGCCTATATTGACATTGGTGCAAAATCCTCTGCTTTTCTGCCTATTCAAGAAGTTACCTTAAAAGAAGTAGACGATTTATCCGCCCTGTTGCCTTTAGGCGAAGAACAAGACTTTTTAATTATCCGCGAGCAAGATGCAGACGGACAAGTCACAGTTTCTCTAAAGGAGCTGGAAATTAAACAAACTTGGGATAAGCTGGCCGAGATGCAGGAAAACACTCAATCAGTTCAAGTCAAAGTTATCGGCGTAAATAAAGGTGGCGTCACCGTCGATGTTCGCGGATTGCGCGGCTTTATCCCCCGAAGTCACCTAATCGAAAAAGATAATATGCCAGAACTAATCGGTCAAGCCTTAACCACCAGCTTTTTGGAACTAGATCGAACTCGCGACAAACTGGTACTTTCCCAGCGCTTAGCCAGTCAATCTGCCCGATTTAGCGAAATGGAACTAGGACAGCTGGTAGAGGGTAAAATTAGCAGTATCAAGCCCTTCGGGCTATTCGTCGATATGGGAGGAACCACAGGTCTGCTCCACATCAAACAGATCAGCCAAACCTATATCGAATCCCTCCCCAATTTCTTTCAGGTAGGTCAGCCCATTAAAGCAATGATAGTCGATCTTGACGAAGGAAGAAGCCGAATTTCCCTTTCCACCAGAGTTCTAGAAAATCACCCCGGTGAAATGCTAGAAAACATGGCTGAGGTAATGGCTTCAGCAGAAGCACGCGCCCAACGCGCCAGTAAAAATCTTTCAACTGCCAATTAAACTAGGGGCTAGGGGCTAGGGGAAGAGCAGGAGAGAGGGAGAGCAGGAGAGAATAACTAATGCCCTTTTGCCCAACAATACCTTCGCCAAGCCGAAAAATGGACTAATTTGTAGGTTGGGTTGAGGTACGAAACCCAAGGCATTTGTTGGGTTTCGCTTCACTCAACCCAACCTACAAAGAAATGGCGAAGGTATTGCCCAAAAAAACCAGGTTTTCGACCACAAGTGTTGGAGAGCAAACTTGGTATTACTTGCTTGGATAGACCTAACAAAACAGGACTTTAAAAAGGTAGATAAATCATGGCTCAAGAAGATACGCGCTTAACCCTACAAGACATATTTGACGCAAATTACTATCGACTAAACAATCCAGACTTAGCTCAACTTAGCGATGATGAAGCATTTAACCACTTACAAGTATACGGTTTTATAGAAGCAGATCGCGGTCTCACATCAAGACTCAGATTTTCACCGTTTGTTGACTTTGAGTACTATCGAACTAATAACACAGACGTTTCAGGTAGGTTCGGAAACCAGCTATTAGTACAGCAGTTTTTAAACGAAGGTCTTTTCCAAGGACGGTCTTTTTCCCCCGTAGTAGATCTAAATTTATATCGCTCTAGTAACGCCGATCTGAACAATTTAGACAACAACCAATTATTGAGTCATCTAATCGACTATGGGGTTTACGAAGGGCGAAGATTTTCACCCTTAGTCGATCTCAATTACTATCAGCAGAATAACCCCGATCTGGCTAGCTTCAACGACCTACAATTATTAGAACATTTTCTCACTACTGGTATACAAGATGGACGCCCGTTCTTACCTTTGTTTGATGTAAATTTTTACCGAGATAACAACACAGATTTGCAAAATTTAACCAACCGCCAATTATTAGATCATTTTGTAAACTTTGGTATAAATGACGGTCGCAGATTTACTCCATACTTCGATATCAACTCCTACCGAGAAAGCAACCCGGACTTGGCTGTAGCAGAGTTGACCAATCAACAATTGTTCAGCCATTTTCAAAGCCGTGGTTTGGATGAAAGGCGCAGATTTTCACCGTTCTTTGATGTCAACTACTACCTAGCTAACCAGCCAGACCTAAGAGCAGCGGGGTTGACCCCTCAACAAGCATTCGATCACTTTGTAAATATTGGTATAAACGAGGGACGGCGACCCTCCCTGATATTTGACCCAGTATATTATCTAGCCAACAACCCCGACCTAACCAGAAGAGGACTCACATACAGACAAGCGCTCGAACACTTTGAAACCACAGGTGTTAACGAGAGACGATCGGCCTCCATCTTCTTTGTGCCAAGATTTATAGAGCCGTTGATTCTCGGAACCATTCCAGATCAGATAAATCGACCTCAGTCACAAATACCGCAATTCAAATGGAATGTCCCGCCCAACGGTGTACTCACATACAGCTTTGTTACCACAGCCAGTGCTGGTTTGTACGAAGGGCCAGAATCCGGCATTAGGGAATTGAGCCCCCAAATTAAGAACAATATACGCAATATGCTGCAAGAGTATGACAACTTGCTGCCGATCGAGCTTGTGGAGGTTTCAGACAGACCTCCCAACTTCGGTCAGCTGCGGTTCATGTTTTCCGACGGGCCGATACAGTCGTCTCTTGACGGAAACGTCTTCGCCTATGCCTACTACCCCGGCGACCCCAACGACATTACCGGAACTCTTGCTGGCGACGTACATTTAACTAACAATACGAGTTTAGTAGATTTTTCAGGTGGGCCTGGGAGTTTCGGCTATGAGGTGATACTGCACGAAATCGGTCATGCTCTAGGTTTGCAACACCCCTTTGATGATAACCCCCTAGTAGATGATGGTGAGCCAGTTCTCCCTGGAGGGAGGGATAACAATAGCAACACAGTAATGACCTACAACTTGTTCCCCGGAACATACACTGGTTCCCCTGCAAGCACACCGATGGCCTATGATATCCGTGCTTTGCAGTTAATCTATGGTGCCAGTTATTTCAACGATGGCGATACAGTCTATAGGTTTGATGCCAACAATTTTATTGGGCCAAACGAATCAAATGGGCAAAATGGCGTAAAGCAAACAATCTGGGATGGTGGCGGAATTGATACATTTGACTTTTCAGCCTTACAATCCACACTATTCGGTTATTACTTTGACATGAATGAAGGAGGTTACAACACCACACAACTTGCGCTCAATGGAGCAACCTATCAAAATCAGTTCGGTACATTTACTACTAACAGCTTTGGCACAACCATTGGTTTTGGGTTTGAGCTAGAAAACTTGATAGGTTCTCAAGGCGATGATGAAATATTGGGAAACAATTTCTCCAACAACATTGTAGGCGCAGCAGGCAATGACACGATTATAGCTGCCCGTGGTGCAGATATATTAAGTGGTGGCAGCGGATCTGATATATTTATACTGGCTCCCGATGACGGGGGGTCAAGTCCGGCATCGGCTGACATCATTACAGATTTCACCGATGGTCAAGATCGGATTGGTTTAAGTGCTGGGCTGAGATTTGACCGCCTCAGTATCACTCCAGGCACCAACCCGAATGATACTTTTATCAGGGTAGCTAGCACTGGCGAATACTTAGCTATACTGGCAGGTGTTCCATCTTTTGCGATCGCTAATGCCGACTTCACACTTGTTTAGAAATGCCAAGGCAATAGCTGACAAAGGGCATATTGCCCAGTATCTCCCCAAGATCATCTCAAGTACAGGACTTACGCTCCAAACCCGGTTTCTTTGTTCTTTTGCCTAAGTCCTGAAGTACAGTTCGGCAAAATTTTTAACCAGTTTTCTCCATCAGGGGAGAAGCGGAGATCTAACTGGTTAATTGTTTCTGCCTCACAGTAAATGATTAAATCGACTTGATACCAGCTTGTATCTGCCAGGAAAAAAACTATGCCAACAACTGCTGCTGTACCCTTAAATACACAAGAAATATATGACGAGAATTTCTATCGAGCTTTTAACCCAGACTTAGCGAACTTAAATAGTCGAGATTTATTCCAACATTTTCTGAATTTCGGTATCAACCAAGGGCGCAGATTCTCTCCCTTCTTCGATGTAAATTTCTACCGCTCCGCAAACCCCGAATTTACTAACTCAAACTTAACCAATAGACAACTGTTCGATAACTTTCTCAACCAAGGTCTGGCTAGCGGTCGCCAATTCTCACAATTTTTCGATCTAGATTTCTATCGAGCCAGCAACCGAGATTTGGCCAATTTAGACAATTTTGATTTGTTTCGGCACTTTAGAAACTTTGGTGTAGCCGAAGGGGTTCGTTCCTTCTCACCCGTGTTGGATCTAAATTTTTATCGAAACAATAACGCAGATTTAACAGTACTGAACTACAGACAATTGTTCGAGCAATTTCAACTTTCTGGACTAGCTCAAGGACGTGAGTTTTCACCCTATTTCGACTTCGATATATATCGCACCCGAAACGCTGACTTGCCAGTAAATGTCACAACAAATCAACAATTATTAGAAAACTTTCTTCTTTCTGGTATAGACCAGGGGCGTGACGCCTCACTGTTCTTTAATATCAGCGAGTATAGAGATAAAAACGCCGACCTATCCAGGCTTAGCAACAGAGAATTATTTGAGCATTTTCAAACCACTGGGTTACCTCAAGGTCGTCCTTTTTCCCTTTACTTCGATCTCAGTTTCTATCAGGACGGCAACCGAGACTTGGGTGCTATAAATAATAAACAATTGTGGGAACACTTTCAAAGCTTTGGTTTGAGAGAAGGTCGTTCTTTTTCACCATTTTTCGATCTGGAATTTTATCGCTCTAGAAACCCAGACCTCGACGAACTGAACAATAGAGAATTAGCAGAACAATTAATAACCGCTGGTCTGGATCAGGGGCGTCCCCTTTCACCGTTCTTCGATCTCAATTACTATCGAGCTAGCAACCCCGGACTGGATACACTGGAAAATAGAGAATCGTGGTTACACCTGCAAAACGTTGGTGTGCCTGGGGGGCTGGCTTTATCACCGTTTTTCGATCTAAATTTGTACCGAGCTAGCAACCTAGACTTGGCCAGTTTGGACAATGAGCAATTGTTTGAACACTTCCAAAATTTTGGACTGAATGAAGGACGAACATTCTCACCAGTAATTGACTTAAATGTCTATCGAAATAGCAACCCAGACCTGACTGGACTGAGCAATAGAGACTTATTTGAGATATTGGTAACTACTGGTATAGGTGGAGGAGGCGGAACTGCCGCTACCCAGTTTTTTGATCCCGATTTTTATCGAAGAAGTAACGCAGACTTAGCGAATCTGGACGATACCCAATTGTTGGAACACTTCCAGAATTTTGGACTGAATGAACCCCGTAAATTTTCACCATATCTCGATCTCGAATACTACGGAACTAATAACCCAGACTTGCTGACAGCGGGAGTAGATACGCGGCGGGAATTGTACGAGCATTTTCAACGTTATGGATTGAACGAAGGACGCCCATTTTCACAATTTTTTGATGTCAGATACTATCTGGATAACAACCCAGACCTGCGTGGAACGGGGATGAATTTTCAGCAAGCGTTTGCTCATTTTCAAAACTCTGGTGTGAATGAGGGACGCCGCCCATCAATCCTATTTAACCCGGTCTATTACTTAGCCAACAATCCCGATTTGGCTGCCAGAGGAACCACGTTCAAACAAGCGTTTGAGGATTTTCAACTTAGGGGTTTCCAACTGGCACGTCCGGCGTCAGTTTTGTTTACTCCAAATGACATCGCTCCCTTAGTTGCGCCACCGGGTCGAGACTCGGAGGGGCCAGTAGCTCAATGGCTTCAAAATGCAGCAAAATGGGGTGACATCCCTGCTAATGGCATCCTCACCTATAGCTTTGTTAGCACTGCGAGTGCATTTTTGTACGAAGGGCGGGAGACTGGGATTAGGGAAGTTTCTGAGGCAGTTAAAAACAACGCTCGCGATATTTTGCGAAAGTATGACGAAGTGATGGGCATCAATGTGATTGAGGTTCCAGACAACCCTCCCAATGTCGGTCGCATCCGGCTCATGCTTTCCGATGGGCCGGCCGCTCAGAATAGAGCAGGCTATGGCTACGCGCCCTCAGATGTTGCAGGTTCGGGTATCGCCGGTGACGTGCATTTAAATGCCGGAGTCGATTTCGCTCAGGGTCCTGGCAGTTTTAACTACGAAACTTTGCTTTCTATCATCGGTACTGCTCTGGGTTTGGAATTTCCCGACAGACAAAGAGAAGGCACCGATTTTGAGCCAATTCTTGCCCTGGGCAAGGATAACGATACAAACACCGTAATGACCCGGAACAATTCTCCCACTACATACACAGGCTCATTTGCAAGTACGCCGATGTCCTATGATATCCGTGCTTTGCAGTACCTCTACGGTGCGGGTTATTTAAACAGCACGGATACAACTTATAGGTTTGACTTCAACAATTTTATTGGGCTAAATCAGAGCGGCGGGAGAAATGGAGTAAAGCAGACAATCTTCGATAGTGGCGGAATTGATACGTTCGACTTTTCCGCACTCCCATCGATTTCATTTGGTTATTACTTTGACATGAATGAAGGGGGTCAAAACACAACTCAGCTTGCTCTTAACGGAGCTACCTATTCTGTTCCCAATCCCAATAGTACCGAAACGGTACCCCTGCCTCCCATCGTCTTGAATACTAACAGCTTTGGCACGACCCTTGGTTTTGGCTTCGAGCTGGAAAACCTGATAGGTTCTCAGGGCAATGATGAAATATTGGGCAACAATTTGTCCAATAACATTTCAGGCGGAGGAGGCGATGACCGGATTAACAGCGCTTCTGGTAGAGATATATTAAATGGTGGGCCTGGAAACGATATTTTCGTAGTGGCTCGCGGCCAAGGCAGTCTTAATCCAGAAATGATTGACACTTTTACTGATTTCACGGATGGTCAGGATAGAATTGGTTTAGCTCTCGGTCTGACATTTCCCGAAATCAGGATTGTCCCAGGCACTAACCCGAACGATACTTTCATCCGGCTTGCTAATACTGGGGAGTACTTGGCGGTGTTGACTGGTGTTCAATCTGCCACCATTACCGTGAGTGACTTTACTGCTGTTTGAGAATACGGGTCTTTCGGAATTATTATGCTAATGTTGTTCAAAATAAACATTTTGTAGGGCACGGCGTCATCAATATGTCGGTCATAGCAAGAGCTTAATTATGCCGTGCCCCTACTACGACCGCATATTTGACCCGAAAGAACCAAACAACTAACAACTAGCTAATAATCAACGCCAACTTTTGTATCTGCGAGGAAAGATTTATGTTTCCACCTGTTGTGTTGCCGTTAACTATACAAGAAGTATATGACGAAAGTTTTTATCGAGCTAACTATCCAGAGTTGGCTAATTTGAATACCAGAGAAGTAGAACGGCACTTACTTAGCACTGGTATTCCGCAAGGACTTAGATATTCGCCATTTTTTGATGTTAGTTATTATCGCAGTAACAATCCCTCATTGAGCAACTTAGACAATGCGGGATTATTAAACCATTTTCTCGGTACTGGGGTTGCCGAAAGGCGCAAATCTTCTGCATACATCGATCTGGATTTTTATCAAGCTAGTAACCCAGACCTGGTGGAATTGGATAACGCACAATTATTTGTGCATTTGAAAAATTTGGGTTTGGCTGAGGGGCGTAGCTTCTCTCCGGCATTCGATTTGAATTCCTTCAGAGCTAGCAATTCCAACTTTGCGGGGCTGGACAACCAACAACTGTTCGAGCAATTCCAACTTTCTGGTATCTCTGTTGTACCATCCAGGAACTTGCCTCAGTTGTTCGATGTGGAATTTTACCGAAGTGCCAACCCACAATTCGCACAAGATGCAGATTTGACAGACGATGGTGGGATTACCGATGCAGAATTGGTGGAACATTTCCAAACTACTGGTTTGGCTCAAGGACTGAGGTTTTCGCCATTTTTCGATGTGCAGTACTACCTGGAAAACAACCCTGATTTGATTGGGCCATTTGGTAATAACGGATATAGCCAAGCTTTGGATCATTTTCAACAGCGGGGGGTGAACGAGGGACGGCCTTTTTCGCAGTTTTTTGATGTCAAATACTACCTGGATAATAACCACGACCTGCGGGCAACCGGGATGAACTTTCGGCAAGCCTTCGATCACTTTCAAAACTTTGGTGTGAATGAGGGACGCCGCCCATCGCTGCTATACAATCCGGTCTATTACCTAGCTAACAACCCCGACCTGTTTGCACAACAATACACCTTCACAGAAGCGTTTGAGCATTTTCAACTCAACGGTTTCCGAGAAGCGCGGACAGCCTCAATTTTGTATAATCCGGATGACATTGCTCCGTTGCTTCAGCCACCGCTGGGAACTGAACTAGACGACCCCATCTTAATTCCTGATTGGCTTGAACAAGTAGCTAAATGGGGAGATATTCCTGCTAATGGTACGCTGACCTATAGCTTTGTCACTACTGCCAGTGCTTTTTTGTATGAGGGAACGGAGACTGGCGTTCAGGAAGTGAGCGATGGTATTAAGAACAATGTTCGCGGCATCATAAAACAGTATGATGACGTTATTGGCATTAATTTAGTTGAGGTTCCAGACAGACCTCCCAATGTTGGTCGGATACGAATCATGCTTTCCAATGGGCCAGCAGATCGCGGTACAGGTGGCTATGGCAATCAGCCTTCGGATTCTCCCGGTAACGGTATTGCTGGTGACATACATTTAGGGACTGGAATCAATTTTGGGGCAGGCCCAGGCACTTATGGCTACCAAGCTTTGCTGTTTCTAGTTGGTGCTGCTTTGGGTTTGGATGATTACACCGTAAGAAAGACAGAAGCGCAGGGCGGTCTAGTCACCGGTGATACGCCTTTTGGGCCGATTGTCCCCTTTGGCAAGGATAACAATACCAACACCATCATGAGTAAGACTACTGTTCCCGGTAGATACAATGGGAGATTTGCAAGTACGCCAATGTCTTATGATATTCGTGCTTTGCAGTATCTCTATGGGGGCAGTTATGTTAACAACGGGGATACTTTTCACAGACTTGATGGCAGCAATATTCTCCAAAAGCGGACTATTTGGGACAGCGGTGGTGTTGATACGCTAGACTTTGCGGGGTTGCCAGTTTTGGAGCCGCAGAATCGCATTAACAATTTTGACTATTACTTTGATATGAATGAGGGGGGTCACAATACGACGCAGGTTGCCCTGAATGGAGCGACTTATTCCATTCCTAATCCCGGCGGTACTACAGAAGCGCCTCTTCCACCTACTATATTGAGGACTGACGACTACGGCACAATTATTGCTTTTGGATCGGAAATTGAAAATCTGCTGGGTTCTGAGGGTAATGATGAAATATTGGGCAACAATTTGCTGAATAACATTACAGGCAATGGAGGCGATGATAGGATAACGGGTTCGGCTGGTAAGGATACATTAACTGGTGGTTCTGGAGCGGATACTTTCGTATTTGCGGCTGGTGATGGCAGTCGGAATTTGCCAGACGCTGATGTTATTATTGATTTCCAGGATGGTGTGGATAGGATTGGTTTGGCGCTTGCTTTGCCGTTTGGGGCTCTCAGTATTATTCAGGGTTCTGGTGCGAATGCAAATGATACTTTGCTGCGGATTGCTAGTAGTGGCGAATATTTGGCTGTGTTGACTGGTGTTCCGGTGGGGGCGATTAACTCTGCGGATTTCATTTCGGTTTAGAAGTGCGATCGCTCTTAATTAGGACTAAAGCCCCTGGCACATAGAGTAGGGTGCGTCAGAGGCACAAACCCTTATTCTATCGATGTATAACGAAAGTCTGACGCACCCTACAAGTTGATTTAAGTGTGACGAGTGCGATCGCTCTTAATGTAGGGTGGCCAATCTCCACCCTACGTAATAAGAATTGTTAATTTTTCTGGCCTGTGTCTCTGTTCTCTGAGCATAGGTGCGATCGGGTCAGTTATACCAAATCCGCTTGCATAACCCCTTTTTGACCCGACGACTAAAGTCGCGGCTACACAAACAAAGCCCGCCTGCGCGGGCTTCAAGAAAAAGGGGGTAGTTAACCCAGATTTGGTATTATACCTTGGATTGGGTGAACACCGACAGGAAATAACCTATGCCCGTAGAATTATTTGATGCTAATTATTATCGATCGGTTAATCCAGATTTAGCTAACTTGGATGAGACACAGGCCCGATCGCACTTCCAGAACTTTGGTTTAGCCGAAGGACGACAATTTTCACCATTAGTTAATCTTAACTTTTATCGCTCCAACAACCTCGACCTGGCAAGAGCGGGTTTAACTACTAACCGCCAACTATTCGATCACCTGCAAAACTATGGTATAGCCGAAGGAAGGAAATTTTCACCGTTAGTAGATCTTGAGTTCTATAGATATAATAACCCTGACCTGACGCTAGTAAGCTCGCAAGGCGACAGCCTACTATTTGAACATCTGCAAAAAAATGGTTTAGCCGAAGGACGGCGATTTTCGCCTTTTTTCGATGTCAACTTCTACCTTTCTAACAACCCAGACTTAGTTGCAGCCGATTTTAACAATAAGCAGGCGTTTGAGCATTTTCAAGAGTCCGGCATAGCTGAGGGACGCCACGCTTCAGTTCTGGTTTTATTCGATGCGGGATATTATCTATCCCAAAATCGACAGTTGGTTGCAGCAGGTATTAATAATAATCAAAAAGCTTTTGAACACTTCCAAAGCTATGGCTATGCTGAAGGACGCCGTTCGTCACCTTTGTTCGATCGCAATGGCATAGAAGCGTTGGTGGGATATTCTCCTGCTAGGTGGAATGTTCGTGAAGGTGGCACGCTTACATTCAGTTTTGTTACTGCTGCAAGTGCTTCTGACTACAGAGGTTCAGAAACAGGGGTTGGGGAATTGAGCGTGGCGATTAAGAATAATATCCGCAATATTTTGTACAATTTGTACGCGCCAATTCTTCCCTTCAATTTGGTGGAGGTTCCAGATACAGATGCCAGTCACGGTCAGATCCGATTCATGTTTTCTAATGGAGACGATGTGCCAGGTTTTTATGCCTATACTTATGAACTTGGCTTTGACGATCTTGATGGTGACGTGCATTTAAGCCACAATTTTGAAAGCGGATCGATTAATGCTTTTTCAGGTAGCGCTGGGACTTACGGCTACGCAACTTTGATTCACGAAATCGGTCATGCTTTTGGTTTGAAACATCCCGGTAATTACAATGGCGAAAGCGGTGAGGGGCGATCTCCATTTCTTCCTTATGGGGAAGATAACAACATGAATACGGTGATGACCTACAACGATTCTTTGTCTGACCCTTCGCCAAGTACGCCGATGGCTTATGATATACGCGCTTTACAGTATCTCTATGGTGCTAATAGTTTCAATAATACTGATACAATTTATAAATTCGATCGCAGCAATTTCCTAAATCAAAAGAAGGCAATTTGGGATAGTAATGGTATTGATACCCTCGATTTTTCGGTGCAGCTGCCCAACGAAAGCTATTACTATTTTGATATGAATGAGGGCGGTCATCTGACGACTGGGGATGCTAGAAATGCTGGGTCATATTCGGCACTGGGCGATCGCACTTTCGCTACTTACAGGCCCGATCGTTACGCTACTGCGATCGCTTATGGCACTATCATCGAAAACCTGATTGGTTCCCAAGGCAATGACTATATTATCGGTAACCAAGCCGATAATCTGATTAGGGGTGAAGCTGGCTACGATATTCTCGTCGGTGGCGCTGGTGCGGATACTTTGGTAGGTGGCGGCGATAGCGATACTTTTGTGCTGACTCCAGCAGGTGGTGCTGCCGATATTATTATGGATTTTATTGATGGTCAGGATCGGTTAAGTCTACAGGGTGGTTTGACTCCAAATTCTCTAACTTTTACTCAGGGAACGGGTGACAATGGGAATAATACTTTTGTCCAAATCGCTGGGAACGATGAACTTTTGGCGGTGTTGGTAGGTGTAAATGCGAGTGCGATCGGTGTTGCTGATTTCACTTCAATTTAGCAGGCGAACTTCTAATTTTAATAGACATCTCCAGAAATTCAAAGTGCGTTACCTAGAACCCTTGTAGAGACGTTGCATGCAACGTCTCTACATTCTTTGAAAGGAGATGTCTAATAGTCATTCTTAAGTTTTGCCGTTTGGATTTTCGCAATTTGCTTGGGTGCTACTATCCGCTCGTAGAGGCGAATTGCTTCGGCAAATTTATTATTACTGTTCTTAATTTTACCCATCTTTTGGTAAGTCAATCCCATCTGAAAGTAAGCATCAGCTAGTTCAGCTTTTGCTCCTATTTTATCTAAAATTTTTATAGCTTCCTCATGATTTGCCAAAGCTTTTTCAAAATTATTTATATTTCGATAAAGACCTGCTAACCCATTTAGAACTTGACCTTTGTTCTGGATAACGTTACCTGATTCAACAAAAGATATAACTTTGTCAAACATTTCCAAAGCTTTTTCATTTTCTCCCAAATTACTATATACTAAACCAGACCACAACGAGCTATATATAAATATCCACCATGTAGTTTTCATGCTGGGTGGAAGTTCATTGTAAGCTTTATCAGCCTTTTCTAGCAAAGCATATGTTTTTGGTTTGTCGTATTCCGCAGATTCTCTATCTGAGTGCAAAACTGCGAGGCCGAACCAAGACAATATTGCAAATATATGAAAAACAGTACCTAATGTATTTTCTACAGTTTCTTCATAATATTTTATGGCTTCTTGAGTTTCTCCGAGTGCTACTTTACAAGTACTTATGGCAAATACAACTCCTACCTCACGTCTCTTAAGTTCAAACCTGAATTGTTCGGAGTTATCGGTTTGAGGCAGCGATTCTTGACACTTAATCGCTTTTTCTCTCGAATCATAATAAAATTTAAGAGCGTTGTGCAGATCGCCTGAACGATGATAATGTCCACCCAAGTCACCGCAAAGTACGGTTAAATGGTATTCATTAGAAATATTGTTAATCAAGAACTTGACTACAGAAATTATGTTTTCTATTAAACCTAGCCTATTAAAGGAGTGACTGAGGGGCTCTTTTTCTCCCGTGTCTTGGGAGTTAATTTCTCTCTCTTTTAAGATTACTTCGCAAGCTAGATCGAATTGATTTATATCTTTGTAGTGATAATAAGCTTCCAAAGCTTTCCGTGCATCTTCTACAGTTTCAACTATTTTAACACTCTGTGTCCAAAATTCTGCTGCTTTGCAGTTGACTGGTTCCCAGTCTTCGCTTGTTCTTAACCGAGCTTTAGCTTCTGCCCGAATTACTGGATGCAGCCAGTGTTCTCCCTTTAAAAAATCTAATAAAGAGCGATCGCGCAAGGATTTAACTACCCGCCTGCGTCTTTGCTCTGGCACATCCCACAGCAAATGCAAAACTCCATCTTCTAATACCGACCGCACATCTTGATAGCGATAGCATCCCAGACGACAGAGAAGTTGATAAGCTTCCGGGTCAATTTGTTGCAAACGGTTGAACTGACTGACAACTAAATCTTTCAAGTCGTTTTCAATCAACAAGTCCTCTTTAATTATTTGCCAATAATACTCTATATCACCTTGCCAATCTGTTTCGATTGCGCCGCTGATGATGTGCATAGCTTTCGCATTGCCTTTATAGGCTTTGTGGATCGCACTCAACACTTCTCTCAAGGCAAGAGAATCGGTTGTTATATTGCGGCTGTTAAAAAAGTGTTCCCAAGCAGATAGCTCCAACGCTGACAAGCGATAGTGCTGAAACATCACCGCCGCTTCACCCAATCGCTCGCGGCTCGTAATCAGGGTAACGCAATTAATGCCGGGGTCAGCCAACACTCTTAATAATTCTACGTAGTCACGGTGAGGGGCAATAAATTTGCCATCTTTATCCAAAGCTGGTTCCAGGTTATCAATTAACACTGCAACTTTTTTAGTCTGCTCTCGCAACTTTTGCCTGAGACGCTCTAGGGTGACGCCGAAATCTCCTGCTGGCTCCTCGTTAAAGTGTTGTCTTAGCCATTCCTCAACTACCTTTTTGGCGCTGGTGATGTTTTCGGTCTCTTTACCCATCCAGAGATCCAAAATCAAGTCAAACCTGCCACTGTTGATGAAGTACCAGCATAGCAGTGTCTTGCCTATACCACCCTCACCCTGAATCAGTATAATTTTAGCTCTTTGGTCGAGCATAGTGTTGAGATCTGCGATCGCTTTGTCACGTCCAACAAAATTGCGATCGTTAAATATGATTTCTTCTACTTCTGGGTTTGGATAATACTCAGGAATGGCTGAGTTTTGGGCATCTGCTGGGGAGGCCACTCCAAATTGCTTTTCTAAGCTCTGCCCTTCCCGTTCTTTGTTTACGGCTGCCAGAGAGGCTCGCCACCGCCGTTCCAGTGCGGCTTGAAAATTCGTTTTACTGACTCTTTCCTCTAATACTTCTGTGAGTAGCTTCCATAATTTCGGCCCAATGTCTTGTTTTAGGTATGTTTCTGTATAGCCACAATCGGCGGCAATCTCGTGATACTTCTTTCCTTGCCAAGAGCCTCTGAGTATAACGACTTCAACGTCTCTCAGGTGAACCTTTTTTTTGGTAAAAACTGCCGAATCTAAAACTTTAAACGCTTCTTCAAAGTCCATTGGTTCTCTCTGTTTGTGCCAGTTTTGATAACTTGCTATTTCAGTATAACCTGATTTTTCCTGAACTTTCCTGAACTTTACCGATCTTACATGAATTTATCTGCCTTTTTCACTTAATTCAGTCAAAGCAACTGCTTAACTTATCCTTATCGACACTTACTGTTCGATGTCACACACTGTTGATATGGGAAGGTTACGGACTTAGAAAATTGATTCAGGCAAGAAGGGGTACATAGGTATGTTGATAGCGTTTATTGAAAATTTGAATAGCAAAAAAAATTCTGCTTTTGCCAGTCCTCTACTTGAGTAAGACATCGGAAAGCTCAATTATGGAATCTTCATATTATCAACATCTAAAACACACAATCGGGTGATGACATCGACGAAAAGTTCATTTTCTTTTGCTGTAATTCGTAAAATTAGTCATTAGGGCCAATACCATGAACCTCACAACTGCCAACGATCTCAATCCAACTTCTATGAGCGACCTGAACTCTCCGGAACATTTGCCAGAAAACTACGACTCTAAAACTTTGACTCAACTTTTGCTAGAGGAACTGAGGGCGTCAGTCGGTTGCCAATCCTTGCAAGTTAAGGGGGTGGCTTCCCGAATGGCGCTGGAAGTAGAACGGGTTTGCCGTAAGAGTTCCCGCATCCAAAGTTCCGGTCAAATCCGCTCCTGGCAGCTCACCTTGGGGCGTCATAGGTTGGAAAAGTGTCTGTCCTATTACCGCTTAGGGCCTAAACAGGGTCGCGTTGAACTGCATAGCAACCTCAGCGCGATCGTCTATCGATACATAGCACTGCCGCAATCTCAGTTGGGCTTTCAAGGGCGCACTAACCTGATTGAAGACTTCCTGCAAGAGTTTTACATAGAGTCTTTTAAAGCTTTTCGGCGCGAAAACGAGATGGCAGAAGACTATAAGCCGCGCACTCAATTGGAATTGGCTGAATATACGGCATTTACCGAACATTATGCCAAACGACGGATTACTTTGCCGAGGGGTAATACCCAGCAGCTGATCGTGCTGCGAGCCCAAGCGTTTGTCAAACGCCAACCTGCTGAGACGGCGCTGGATATCGAACTGGCGGTGGAAATGCCCAAGGGAGACCAAGATCAGACGGGTATGCAGTCATCGCTGATGCAGCAGCTGCGATCGCAGATTGTTGCTGAAACAATTGACCCATCGGAAGGGGTGTTGCGCGATCGCGTCATCTCGGAACTTTTGGAATATCTAGAGTCTCAAGATCAATCAGACTGTGTGGATTACCTAGTCTTAAAACTCCAAGACTTGGCAGCCCCAGATATTGACGCTATTCTCGGTCTAACGCCCCGCGAGCGCGATTACCTGCAACAGCGCTTTAAGTACCATGTGGAAAAATTCGCTCGCGTCTCCCACTGGAAACTCGTACATCAGTGGTTAGGAGCAGATATCGATCAAAAACTGGGAATGTGTTCCCAGCAGTGGGAAACGTTTTTCGATCGACTTTCCCCCCAACAACAGCAGCTATTGCATCTCAAACAGGATCGCAAGCTGGACGAGGAAATTGCCAAAGCCCTCAAAATGACGCCCAAACAGGTGCAAAAGCACTGGATGAATATGTTAGAACTCGCCTGGAAGGTTCGCAACTCCGAAACCCAGAAGCCCAAAGCTTTAGGTAACAGGGTCGGTTCTTGTTCATTATCCGTAGCTGTTGGGAGCAAGGATAAGCTTGTAGCGTAGCTAAGTAGGTGGGCATAATTAAATGTAAAACTCCAGGCCCTTAGAAACCCGGTTTCTCCAAGAAACCGGGTTTCTGGGAGTTCAGCTTAATTTGTAGGTTGGGTTGAGGCACGAAACCCAACAATTGCGTTGGGTTTCGCTCACTCACGCTCAACCCAACCTACAAAGAAATGGCTCCAGGCCCTTAGAAACCGGGTTTCTTCAAAATTTGCTCGATCGCACGATTTGCCTGCGATCCATAACCGCCACCAAACAAATTAAAGTGATTGAGAATCTGGTATAAGTTGTAGAGCGTTTTGCGCTCCTCATAGCCCGGATCTAGAGGCCAAGCTTCGTTATAACCGCCATAAAAGGCTGGTGGGAAACCGCCAAACAATTCAGTCATAGCGATATCCACTTCGCGATCGCCATAATATAGTGCAGGGTCAAAAATCACCGGCTCATCTGATGTTGTAATCGAGGCATTACCCGACCACAAATCGCCATGTACCAAAGATGGTTGAGGTTGATGACTCGCCAGCAGTTCTGGAATAGCTTTGAGTAAACGCTCTCCCTGGCTAAAGCTACCACCCCGTCGAGACGCCAATTTTAGTTGATAGCCAATCCTGTGTTCGCCAAAAAACTCTGCCCAATCAGATTTCCAAGTATTAATCTGGGGCGTTGAACCGATCGTATTATTCCTGTCCCAGCCAAAGCCTTTACTGCTAAAGGCTTTGTGCATCGCCGCCATCTGACGCCCCATCTCTGACCAAGCACTCGTTCCACCTTTACCACCGAGTTCGAGCCATTCTAATACTATGTAGGCAGACCCGTCCGCAATTCCCCAGCAAATTGGTTTAGGAATGCGGATAGTGTGCGTTTCCCACATTTGTTGCAGTCCTAGCGACTCTGCCTCAAACATATCAACTTGGGACGCTTGGTTGAGCTTGGCGAAATAGGTGCTAACACCATCGCTAATGGCGTAGCCTTGATTGATACAGCCGCCACTTACCGATCGCCTGTGCTGAGTGTGAAATTCTTTGCCAGTCACCTGGGTAATATGAGCATCAATTTGTTTCCACATGATGAGAAATTTTAACGAAGACAGGACTACGCGCACGGAGTCAAAGAAATTTTGAGCTTTTAGACCGCGTAGGCGGTCTTCGTTCGTGTAGCCGCGCCTTTAGGCGTTAGGCCCACCATCTGGCTTAAGGACTACCACACCATAGGCATCATTAGACAAATACCGCTCGGCAGCAAGTTGAAGATCCACTTCATCTAGGGTTTGAATGCGAGCTGGGTAATTCAGAGATGGTGCTAAATCTCCCACCAGCGATTGATAGTAGCCATACATTCCGGCCCGATCGCTTGGCGTTTCGTTAGCAAAAACAAACCGATTCGCCACTTGTGTGCGGACGCGGGCAATTTCCGCTTTGGTAACTGGTTCTGTTTGCAGAGTTCGGATGTGTTGCGCGATCGCAGCTTCTACTTCCTCTATATTTTCCACCGGCAAGTGAGCTGAAATCTGAAACGTACCCTGAAACTGATAAGTCATATTGCTGGCAGAAATATTGGTAGCTAACCGCCGGTCTTCACGCAAATCGCGCACTAGCCGCGATGTCCGCCCTTGCCCTAAAATTGCCGCTATCACATCCAGCGGATATGTTTGGTTTAACTGAGTCAACCCCGGTACTCGCCAAACCATTATCAGCCGTGCTTGCTGTAGGCTTTGATCAATATACTCGCGACGAACAATTTCTTTAAAAGGCTGTTCTGGCTGGAACGTAGGGCGATCGACTGCCCCAGATTGAATAGGGGCTAGGTATGACCTGCCCCTACCCTGCATAAATCCGTCTGTGACAATATCAATTAATTCTTTAACCGGGAGATTACCTACTACTACGGCAGTGATCGACTGAGGTTGATACCAATCGGCATGGAAATCGCGCATCTGCTGAGGGATAAGCCCTTCAATTACCGATGCTGGGCCTAAGACTGGGCGACGGTAGGGCAGTTGGTCAAAGGCGGTTTCGATCGATCGCTGATAAGTCCGGCGGCGGGGGTTATCTTCTGCACGACGAATTTCTTCTAAAACTACCGATCGCTCCCGTTCAAACGCTTCGTCTGGAATGTTGGGGTTAAGCACTACATCTATCTGCAATGGTGCCAAAGCCGCAAAATCTTTAGGAGACGATGTGATGTAAAAGTGAGTGTAATCCTGACTGGTAGCGGCATTGGTGACAGCGCCTCGCTCTTCAACGTACCGTTCAAACTCACCGCTTGCCAGTCTGTTGGTTCCCTTAAAAACCATATGTTCCAAAAAATGAGCCATGCCATTGATCTCATCCGATTCAACAGCTGAGCCAACGTTGACCCAGAGACTCAGGTTCACGGCTTCCACAGGCATCTGTTCGGCCACAATTGTCAGACCGTTAGGTAGTCGGCAGACTGTGGGGGCGTTTAGCGGCGGAGATTTGAGCAGGGTTGATGTCATGTGTTGTTACAGTTTTAGTCGCTGTTACTTCTCCTATATTAATCGTTACGGTTCTTAATCTGCTCTGGTAGATACACGGAAAGCATTGACGCTATGCAGAATCCGTCACTTGCGATCGCAAATATTGCCGTCATCGGTAGAGTAACATACGATCGAATTATTACAAATTGTAAAGTTTATATTCATGCCAGACAGTTTGATTGGGAAGAGCAAATCTCCCACTGTGGCGATCGTTGGTGCAGGAATTGGCGGTCTCACGGCAGCAGCGCTACTCGCTCATCGCGGTTACCAAGTGCAGGTTCTCGAACAAGCCTTAGTACCCGGAGGATGCGCTTCTACCTTTAAACGAAAAGGATTTACCTTCGATGTCGGTGCGACTCAGGTTGCTGGACTGGAACCGGGCGGCATTCATCACCGCATCTTCTCGGAATTAGAGATTGAGATACCAGCGGCGACACCCTGCGATCCAGCTTGTGCTGTATTTCTGCCGGGTGAAACGGAGCCAATTAACGTCTGGCGCGACCAAGAGCGATGGCAGGCGGAACGGCAGCGACAGTTTCCCGGTAGCGATCGCTTCTGGCAGCTGTTGGCAAATCTGTTCCGCTACAGTTGGGCCTTTCAATCTCGCGACCCGGTGTTGCCACCCCGTAACTTGTGGGATTTGTGGCAGTTGACAAAAGCGGTTCGTCCTGATACAATACTAACCCTGCCTTACACTTTTTTGACGGTTGGCGATGCTTTGCGGATATATGGGCTGGGTGATGATCGGCGCTTGAGAACGTTTCTGGATTTGCAACTAAAGCTCTACTCTCAGGTGGATGCTGAAGAAACTGCTTTGCTATATGCTGCTACTGCTTTGGGTGTTTCTCAAGAACCTCAAGGATTGTATCATCTTGTGGGTAGTATGCAGGTGTTGAGCGATCGCCTCGTGGAAGCCCTAGAGCGAGATGGCGGTAAGCTGTTAATGCGCCACAGCGTTGAGCATATTTATGTGGAAAACGGAAAAGCTACTGGCGTCCGTATCCGCGATCGGAAAACTGGTGAGGTTTGGATTCAATCGGCTGACTACGTTGTAGCAAATGTGACTGTGCAAAATTTGGTGCAGTTGTTGGAGGGGGAAGAAAACGAACCGCCAAGACGCCAAGGAAGAAAAGAAGAAGAGAAGAAGATCGGCGCAATTCCCAATTCCCAATTCCCAATTCCCAAGGGTTATTCTCGTCGGGTAGATAAATTACCTTCAGCGTCGGGAGCTTTTGTGGTTTATCTGGGGGTGGAAGAAAGTGCGATTCCGCCTGGATGTCCGCCTCATCTACAATTTTTGTACGATCTGTCAGGGCCCTTGGGGGAAAACAATTCTTTGTTTGTCTCGGTAAGTCATCCTGGAGATGGTCGCGCCCCAGATGGTAAAGCAACTATTACGGCTTCTTCTTTTACGGATGTTAGACAGTGGTGGAATTGTCTTAATTATGATGATTTGAAGGATAAATATACTGAGGAAGCGATCGCTCGTCTCTCTCAATTTTTTCACCTTACCCCAGAAACGATCATTCACGTGGAAGCGGCGACACCTCGCACTTTTGCTCATTTTACAGCACGCGATCGCGGTATTGTGGGCGGCATCGGTCAAAGAGTATCCACTTTTGGCCCGTTTGGGTTTGCCAATCGCACTCCCATCAAGCATCTCTGCTTAGTAGGCGACTCGACTCATCCCGGTGAAGGTACTGCTGGCGTCTCTTACTCAGCTTTAACTGTCGTCCGACAAATTGAGGCTGACTCGTCTCGACGGTTTACTTAAGAAAAAGCTACCGAATTTACAGAATTTAATACTACTTCCTTCCCGCCACAAGATTATCTATTTAACGAACCACGTTCACTCTTCGTGCGCCTTCGCGCATAGACACGATAGCGAAGCGAAACGCTTCTTCGTTTTAGGACACGAAGGAAGAAGAAAGAAGAAGATACATAGTTTTGTAGCGGGAAAGGAGTAATTCTCAATTTTTGTTGGTGTTGTTTAGTCTTGAGCCGACTTCTTAGCTAAGTCACCGAAACAATTGCTCAAGATGAAGCTGAATATATTGAAATTGCTGTTAAATTAGGCTTGAATCGACCGTGGCGAGAAAGTATTGTGGAACAAATGAACCAGCGCCACTGTTATCTCTACGATGACAAAGTTTGTGTAGCAGCGCTGGAGGAATTTTATCAACGTGCTGTTCAGGATTGAAAATTTGAGATTTGAGATTTCAGATTGAAATTTGGATTTAAAATTTGCAATCTGAAATCTTAAATTTGCCATTTCTTAAGGAACTGTGGCTGGTGGAGGACTTGACTCATCCGAGGGAACGAAGTTTGGAGGTGGGCTAGTTTGCTCTGGGGGTGGTGCAACAGGTTCTGGTGGTGGTGCAACAGGTTCTGGACTTGGTAGATCTGGAGGATTCAAGATATTTTGCCAGACATCAATCTGCGCTCTTGCTTCTGCATAGGCGCTAGTACGATCGGGAATTGTTTTAGCAATGGCGATCGCACCCGCTAAGTCATAAGTAGCCCGGTCTTGCGCTAGACTCAGCATTTGATAGCTCCATTGATTAATAGCATCCTCAGCTTCGGCTCGCAACGGGCTAGAGTTAGGTACTTGCTTTGCCAATCGAATCGCCATCGCCAAAGTATCTGGCGTTCTTTGACTCCCTAATCGACGTGCCTCCTGCAAATTTTGCTGAGCCTGAATTTGCGCTTGCCAATCCACCATCGCAGCTTGCGCCTCAGCAGATAAAGCCCTTCCTGGTCTAATCTGAGCAGCCGTAGCAATAGCATCCACAAGATTACCAGCACCAGCTAATTGCCTTGCTCGATCCAGATAAGGCTGGTCTTGAATTCGCTGAATCTGGGCAGTCCACTGCCGAACTTTATCCTGAGATTCCTTATAAAGAGCGCGACCCGCAGCAATCTGATTCGCCTCATCAATTGCCGCTTGCAGAGAAGTCTCATCACCCAAACTCGCAATTTGTTCGGCTCGATTCAAATAAGGACGGTCTTCCATCGTCTGGATTCCATCTGTCCAGCGAGAAATTTCCGTTTTTGCTTCTTGAGCGCGAGGATGAGTTGCCGGGATAAGTTGCGCCTCTTTAATCGCCGACTTTAAATCGCTAGCAGTTCCCAGCTGAGCCAGTTGGCGTGCTTTTTCCAGGTGGGCGATATCTTCGAGTTCTCGCTGCCAACGGATAATCAGATCCTGCCCCTTACTATACAAGGGTCGGTCAGGAGTGAGCTTTTTGACAAGTGCGATCGCCTCTTGCAGACTGGAAGCAGTTCCTTGCTGCGCCACAGCCTGAGCCTGAGCTAAATTAATAAAATCTTGCACCTGGGCTTGCAAATTGGCACTACCGGGAATTTGGCGGGCGATATCGATCGCCTCATCTACATTCCGATCCTCCAGCTGGGCTTCTGCCATATCCATCATTTTGAGCCCAATGTCAACGATAACCGCTTGAGCATCCTTATAAATGTAACTCTTGGGGTTAATTGACTCTGCCAGCTTAGCAGCCTCCAGCAGATTCTTAATAACCCTGCCCCTTGCCAGATTTTGCGCCTTACTCAGCGTATCCCCATCGTCCCGCGACGACACAATCAGCTGGTTAAGTTCCTCATACTTAGTGGTTTGCCAGTAAGTATTGCCGACATATAGCAAGCGGACAGCTTCCCGAAAAGCTTGAGACCAGTTTTGCTTACGCAGTTCGGCTTCCCCATCGCGATAAATGCCTTCTGCCTTAGACCAGAGCGACTTCCAACTCCCAATTCGCTTTTCCACCTGGGAATAGGCAGGAACATCAGCCGGAATTTTTCTAGCCATAGCGATCGCCTCATCCAGCTTGCCAGCATCAAACGATGCTTCAGCCAAATCCAGGATATTTTGCGACCACTCTTTGATTTCGTTGTTTACTTCCTCGCGCAGGGGGTGATCTGGTGGCAGACTTTGGACAAGAGCGATCGCCTCTAACAGATCCTTCACCGTCTGCTTCTTTGCCGCCAGCTGAGCGCAGTACAGGCGCATAGATGCCGAAGCCGTCGGCCAGTACATAGAAGGACAGTTCGGCAGTGTTGGCAGCTTAAACAATAAAGCCACTGCCGTGAACCCCACTCCACCTGCGGTCACCGTTGCTAAAAAAGCCCAAAACTGCCAATAGCTAAACCAGCGTCCTAGCTTTTGCGAAACAGGCAAAAACCTGCTTATTGGCGCTGATTTTCCTGGCTCCACATTCTGCTCCCCATCAGCAGGTTGGGTTGACTGTACTTTGTTTATCCCAGCAGTATCTGCCGAAACTGAAGCAGCACCTGGTGGCGGTGCTACAGATGCTCCTGGAATCAGTGGTGGAATGGGAAATCGGTTTTGATTCCCCTGCTCTGAAGCTCTAGCAGCAGACCTTCGGTCTGAACTTCCCCGTTCTCTCATAGCTCACACCAAAATAATCGTGCATTGGGCCTGACTGGTTCGGCTCGAACACGCAGTTCTAGCAATCCTACCCCTCTAATTCCAAAAAAGCTAGATCTTGTGCATTATATCCAAGTGAAACCGCTTCTAAAAGCTTGGACAAAGTTACCCATACTTAGACAAACTTGTCCAAACTCAACTCGGCGGTGTGACTTAGAAGCCAAGACAGCGCCGACCGCGTGAGCTATGACACCATTAGCATGGCGCTTTGATATTCCATAAGTTTTTTGTACATAAGTATTCCAACTAGATTTATTAAAATCTTTTACCTCTTTGAGATGATTGGCTGTCTCACACGATGCCTTGTGAAATACCAGACTATATGCAGTCAGAAACATTTCTAACTCGGTAAATCCTAAGCTATTTAATTCTGATGCTGTCGTTGGCAATCCTTTAACGTATGTGAGACTGGTCATTTAAATTACCTCATTAACTACTTTAGTTATGTCATCAATTAACTTCTTGTTCTTCTTGCTTCTTGAGCCGTAGAGACGAGCTGAAAACACGGTAATAAGTTCAATTACGTCTTGAACTAACTCTTGTTCAAAGGTGATTTCTTCTAGGGTCTTGTTAATAATGACCACTTCAGTTTCAAATTCTTCACACATAGCGAATACCAATTCAGCGCCTAATCTCAGTAACCTATCTTTGTGAGTTAGTACCAGTCTGGCTACATCACCTTGCATAATACGTTTGAGTAACTTTTGTAGTCCTTTTTTCTGATAGTTTAATCCACTACCTAAGTCTTGAATAGTTTCAAATTGCCAACCATTAGCGGCGCTAAATGCTTCTAATGCTTGCACTTGACGAACTAAATCTTCTTTCTGGTCGTGGCTTGAAACTCTGGCATAGTTGATGGTTATGCGGTCATCTAACTGGTTTAACTCTCGTGGCGTTATCCGTTTGATATCAGCTAGAAAGAATCTCCGTTGACCTGTTGGTGAGCGTTCTGCACGTATCTTGCCTGCATCCGCCCACCTCCTTAATGTCTTGGTAGAAATACCTAATTCTTTGGCTGCATCGGAGATGCTAATGGTCACTTCTGAAATGTGTTCCACATCTGTTGATGATATACACTACATCTCGATGTTACCAATTTCGGAAAGAATGTCAATGGTTGTCCAAGAATTTAGTTGCAGTTGCTGACCCCAGTCCGATCGGATACAAATAAGAAACCTTTGTTTCAGGATTTGGCCTGGTAAAGTTCCTCAATCAGCTCAACCAGTTCCTCGCTGCTCGCTCTGTAGACTTCCCCACAGAAGTGACAGGTTGCCTCAGCACCATGATCTTTTTCAATCATGTCTTGGATTTCAGCTTCCCCCAGCATCTTTAAAGCCCCCATCAGGCGACTTCTAGAGCAGCCACAATGGAAGCGTAGCAATTGTGTCTCTGGTAATAGCACCAGTCCCATGTCACCCAGCAGCTGCTGAAAAATATCCGGCAATGTCTTGCCTGCCTGCAATAATGGCGTAAATCCCGATAGAGCCCCGACTCTAGATTCTAAAGTTTCCACCAGCGCTTCGTCTCTTGCTGCTTTGGGGAGGACTTGCACTAGGATACCCCCAGCTGCCTTAACTTGGCCAGCTTCGAGAAACACACCTACAACTAGAGCTGAGGGGGTCTGTTCTGAATTTACCAGGTAATTAGCTATGTCATCGCCAATTTCACCCGAAACTAGCTCCACAGTACTGGAGTAGGGATAGCCGTATCCAACATCTCGCACAACGTAGACGTAGCCTTCCTGACCCACTGCTCCACCCACATCGAGTTTGCCTTTGGCATTAGGTGGCAGTTCGATCGAGGGGTTGTCCACATAGCCGCGTACCGTTCCATCTAAACCAGCATCGACAAGAATCCCACCCAAGGGGCCATTACCCTTGACCCGAATATTTATTCTCGATTCGGCTCGCTTCATGTTGGAGACTAGCAAGAGCCCTGCTGACATTGTGCGGCCCAAGGCTGCTGTTGCCACATAGGAGAGCTTGTGCCGTGTTCTGGCTTCTTCTGTGAGGCGTGTTGCGATCGCACCAACCGCACGAATCCCGCCATCGGCTGCCGTAGCCCGAATTAACTGATCGGCCATGAAAAATCCTTACATTTCTTAACATCTTCTATTTTAAGTTGGCGATCGAGCAGTTGGCGTCTAAAACACCGATTCAGTAATCGCCCCTACAAGCTAAACGGTTAGGGTTTGGCATACTAAAAGAGATGGGCACTCACAACGAGCGCCCCTACACAAATCAAAATATGTGACTGGCAATTTAGATGCTGGGTACTTTTCAAAAAAGCAATCTGCGAATAGAGGTTGAGGCTAAAGAAACAACCATTCGGGACAGCCTGCTGCTACCGAGCCAGCTGCAAGAATGGCTGTGGCCCCAAACCTTTGACTCTGGGCTACCGGAACAGCTCCACAGCGACCTGACTTTCACCAGTTGGGTTGGCCCCGTGGAAATCCAACACCAAGTTGACGTGGCAGAACCTAACTGTCTGCGTTTGTTATTGAGTCAGGGAATTGATGGTTTTCACGAATGGTATTGGGGAGAAGGTTGGGTGCAGTCTCGCCTGGAAGGGGTGTCTTTGCTGCCCTTGAATTTGGGTCAAACGCTCAGTTTGCTTCAGCTAAAGCAATTTTTGAAAGCCAAATCAAGCCGCTAGCTAACCACTAATAACGTATCCAAAATTTTAGATTTCAGATTTTAGATTTCTTTCTTTATTTGAAATGTGAAATGTGAAATCTAAAATCTGAAATTTACCCTCCTACTAGCAAATCTCATCTCTGCGATTGTTGCCGTACTTTGGCGACCACTCCATCTAGTCCGACCTGTCCTAGAAGCGAGTAAAAATTTTCACCAATAGACCGATCGTCAGGTTTGGCCTCAGAAGCTTTTGAGAGCGCTTCTAGGGCATCATACCAGAAACCCTCTTGAGCATAGGTTATGGCGCGATCGCTCTCTGAAGTAGCAGATGAAAGCCGTCTAGTCAGCGCTGGCGTAGGATTCACACGCCTAATAAGGGCCTCGACTACCATGTTTTTAAGCTTCCCATTCTCATTGCAGAGGACAGATACTGACCAGATGTAGTCTTGTTCTGCCATCAATTCCGGCTTTTCTGGAGGCAATTCCATCTGAATTATGCCAGGTTTTGCGATCGAGAACTGCTGCGTAAAGACTACTTCATCCTTCCCCACTTGCTTTAACGCAAACACCATTTTGGGCGCTTCATCTGAAAATCCCTTGTCTGACAAATACCAGAAAAACGTAGGATGCAGGGATATCGTTTGTCCTGAGTGATTTTGAGGAACCAAAGGTACAAGTAGCGACTTGTCGCAGGAGGGAGTCACGCCTCTGAAAGTATCGGGAGGATCGACAAGACGCGCTCCCCCCGCTATAGTACCTGCTGGAGCCCCTCGGTTGGGCGGCTTATACTCAATACTTTTCCTAGCTGTAGGAGGATTTGCTAAGGCTTTTGAGTTGAAATCTAAATCAATTGATAGTCCCTTCAATCTTTGATTCCCAGGGGTGTTGCTCCAACCAATCAGTTGTATCAAAAGGATTGATACTGCACCACTTACTACAGTCGTGTGTTTGCGGGAAATAACCATAACTTTCTTGTTTTAACGTCAGACCCGAAAACTTCTTATGCAAGATTTTTCGAGCCAAAGATTATTACCTTTGTGAATTTTGCCGCTGTTTTGCTACCACTTCATTCAACCCAACCTGGTCTAAAAGCGAGTAAAAATCCTCGGTAATAGACCGATCTTGGGGTTTAGCTTCAGAAGCGTTGGAGATAGTTTCTAAGGCGTTATACCAGAATCCTTGCTGAGCGTAAATTCTGGCCCGATCGCGTTCTGATTGGGCCCTTCTTAGCCGTCTAGTCAGTTCCTGCGTGGGAGCGACGCGCCTAATACCAGCCTGAACAGTAACTTTTTTAGAGTCTTGCTCGGTATTGCAGACAACTGATACTGACCAAAGGTATTCTTGCCCTATAGTCAGTTCTGGCTGGCCTTTAGGAATTTGTGTCTGAATTATGCCTGGTTTTGGTACTTCGAGGCGCTCCTTAAAGAATGGCTCATTTGCGCCCTCTTTTTTTAACGAAAACTCCACCGAACTGGTATCTGACATATACCAGAAAAACTTGGGACGACCAGATGTAGTTTGTCCTGCATGATCTTGAGGAACTAAGAATACAGGCAAAATCTGGGCACATTCCCTTACACGAGGCTGAATTTGAGATGGGGAAATAGGGCGTGCGGGGGGACTGCTAGGTATATTCGGGTTTCCTCGCAACTGAATAGAATCTTCATCTGACTGTAAAATAGTCGGCCCCTCATGGTTACGCGCCCCTCCCGATCCCGTACTTGAGGGAGCGCCTCGGTTAGGGGGCTTATAGTTCATCCCTGTCCCCTGACGGGGCGGAAGTTGGGCTAATACTGAAGAATTGGAATCTAGTTCAATTGATAATCCCCTCAATGTCTGATTTAGAGGGTTGTGACTCGAACCAATCAGCTGGCTCAAAAGGATTGATACTGCACCTGTCACCACAGTTGCCTGTTGACGGCAAATAACCATAATCCTCGTTCTTTACAGCGTTTTTCAGATAGTATTGTAGACTTCCAAATTTAGATTTTGTTTTTTGAAATTTGATTTTTATGCTGGTTTGAAGCATTAAAGTAAAACTTAACCCAAGTGAAACCCTATTTATAGCTAAGTTCTGTGGCTATCTCGGCTTCACTACTAGCACCGAACAAGGGGCATCCGCAACTACTTGACTGCTGACAGACCCCTGCAAAATCCGCTTCAAACCAGTTAAACCACGGCTCCCAATCACAATTAGGTCGGCTTGATAGATATTAGCGAGGCGGATAATTTCTTCGGCTGGGTCGCCTGTGACAATTTCTAATTCACTTTGGCAGGGCAAGTTGGCCTGGTAAGATTGCAACTGCTTTTCAATATATCTGTAAGGCAGTTCCTCTGAATTACCGTGAGGCCGGTCGGCTGCCCATTCCACATCAGCTTCTGGTGGAGGCATAACGTGAGAAAGGATAATTTTCGTTGCTGGTTGGAGTTGGATGTCATATAGGGTCCCAATCACCTGCTCCGATAGCTCTGAAGCATCTAGGGCCACCAGAATTGTTTCGATCACAGATGAGACCTCCTCAGAAGAATTAACAACTCAGCGATCGGCACCGAGTATTCAGGACTGGGTTTAGTTTAGCGATATTGTGGCATTAAACTTGTTAAATGTATTTTACAGTTTTTTCCGCTTTGCCCCACCCCATAGTCATTAGGCTTAGAACAGGGATGGATAAGTTTAGAAGAAGCGGTATGCCAGCCGCTTCTTTGGCGGACTGATGCCATCAGGCTTTACGATACCGCATCAAGCCCCAGCTTTTAACCCTTAAGGATTTTTGACACTCCCACCCCGTCAGAGGTGGGATTCTTGCTTCAACGAGTGACCTTGCTTAAGAAATGTTTCCAAATCTAAGTAGAGGGTCTTCTCTCCACAAGCGTTAATTTCGGTATGCCC
>CASBRD010000425.1 GCA_949128025.1 Oscillatoriales cyanobacterium PMM_0008
AATTCCTGAAACCCTTGATTATAAACACTTCTTCCCCTAGTCCCTAGCCCCTAGCCCCTTCTTTTCATGCCTTTTGATTGTTCTATCCTTAAGTCCGCCGTCGTTCTAGGATTAGCAGCTGGGTTAGATTACCTAATTGGCGATCCTTGGGGTTGGCTTCATCCCGTGCAGGTGATGGGCTGGATAATTAGTCAATTATTTCAATACCAGATCGGAATTTTAGAGAACCCTATTACCATACGGTGTGTTCATTTTACAAGAAAGATCACCAATTTGCCGATCGATACAATCATACCCCGCTGTGCTGGAATAGCGCTAGGAATTTCATTAGTCATGGGTAGTGGGTTGGTAGGTTGGTTAATTGTTCAAGCTGCCGACAGGTTACATCCTTTATTGGGTGTTGCAGTTGCAACCATTTTGCTAGCCAGTTGTTTCGCCGGTAGGAGTTTGAGAGATGCAGGCGAGGCAGTTTTGCAACCCTTAACAGATGGAGATTTGACTAGCGCCCGTTCTACTTTGAGTTTATATGTGGGTCGCGATACAGATAACTTATCAGAATCAGAAGTTCTGCGATCGGTTTTGGAAACTGTGACAGAAAATGCCACTGATGGTGTAATGGCACCGCTGTTTTATGCGATAATTGGCGCGTTTTTGCCGATGGTAGGTAGTGTTCCTCTCGCGCTTGCTTACAAAGCGGCAAGTACTCTCGATTCAAGTATCGGCTACCCTGAAGCACCTTACACATATATAGGATGGTTTAGTGCCAAACAGGAAGATGTTCTTACCTGGCTTCCTTGCAGGTTTGTGGTAATTACCTTGGCACTTTTATCTGGCAGACCCGGTTATGTTTGGAGGATATGTCAAAGAGATGCGTCATCAGACTCCAGTCCCAATTCTGGGTGGAGTGAGTGTGTTTACGCTGCTATACTGGGTGTCCGAGTAGGGGGTACAAACTGGTATCGCGGCATTGCCAAACATAAACCGCTACTGGGAGATCCAATTAACCCTATCACTTGCGATCGCATTCAACAGGCGATGCAGCTGACGCGGTATTGCTTTCTCTTCTGGTTGTCGATCGCATTATCAGCTTTAAGCTTGGCTACGTTTCATTAAATTGATCATTTGTCAACGGTCATTAGTGAGTGATCGGTTCTCAGTTCTTTACCAAAGATCGATCGCTTTTTCTCCCATAATCAATAAGATTTTTGAAACCGTCCAGTTGGGTGACCAAGTGGAACGAAGTGAGATGGCAAGAGTCAATCGTATTTTAGAAGCGACTCTAAGATAGGAAGAGGAGTGTGCCATGTTCAAGAGACTTTTGCAAGCCGCCATCATCACATTCTCGCTCCAACTGCTGGCATCAATCAGCTCACCAACTGCCCTCCAGACAAGCTCAGCATACCGCTGGCACTCAAACTCAACCCCAGGAGCGATTTGGCTGCATCGTCTTTTTCAGTTGCAGAACACATCGTTAAATTAAAGGATCGGGAATTGCGCGATCGCGATATATTAAAGCAAAACAAAAAAATATCCAACAACTTCTTGTCGTCTTGAGTCGCGCTCGTCCTACCCCTAGTCCCTAGCCCCTAGCCTCTAGCCCCTTCCCATGACGAATCGCCTTGCCCAATCCCCAAGCCTTTACCTACGCAAGCACGCCGAAAATCCCATCGACTGGTGGCCTTGGTGTGATGAAGCCATAGAAGTTGCCCGCCGCGAAAACAAGCTGATTTTTCTTTCTATAGGCTATTCAAGCTGCCACTGGTGTACCGTCATGGAAGGCGAGGCATTTTCCGATCGGACTATTGCCGAGTATATGAACGCCAATTTTATGCCGATCAAAGTCGATCGAGAAGAGCGGCCAGACTTAGACAGTATTTATATGCAAGGGCTACAGATGATGGTCGGGCAAGGCGGCTGGCCCCTCAACGTATTTTTAGACCCCAAAGACTTGATACCTTTTTACGGCGGCACATACTTTCCCGTCGAACCCCGCTACGGACGACCTGGATTTCTGCAAGTGCTGCAAGCAATTCGCCGCCACTACGACACTGAAAAAGCCAAAGTTGAGTCTGTAACGGCAGAAATTCGCGGATATCTCCAGCAGGGAGCTATGCTGCAACCAACAGGCGGCGAACAATTAGATTCGTCTCTACTGCGTCAAGGTTTAAAGACCAATACTAGCGTGCTGAAAGGTATTGGTTATGGCCCCTGCTTCCCGATGATGCCTTACGCCGGATTGGTACTGCGGGGCGTTCGATTTAGTTATCAGGCTGAAGCTGGCAACGAGGCATCCCCATCCGATGCTAAGCAGCATTGTACCCAGCGGGGGTTAAATCTCGCACTGGGAGGTATTTACGACCATGTTGCCGGAGGTTTTCACCGCTACACGGTTGACGCGACTTGGACGGTGCCTCACTTTGAAAAGATGCTCTACGATAACGGTCAGATTGTGGAATATTTGGCTTGTTTGTGGAGTAGCGGAGTTCAAGTACCGGCATTTGAGAGAGCGATCGCCGGTACGGTACAATGGCTTGTGCTAGAAATGACTGCCCCTGAAGGTTACTTCTACGCATCTCAGGATGCCGATAACTTCGCCGATGCGGCGGCGAAAGAGCCAGAGGAAGGAAACTTTTATGTTTGGAAATATCAGGAACTCGAACAGATCCTCACCGCTGAGGAATTAGCAGAAATTAAAGAGGAGTTCACTGTCACTGCTGAGGGCAATTTTGAAGGGTGTAACGTTCTGCAACGCCGCCACCCCCACAATCTGAGCGATAGGGCAGAAGCTGCTTTACTCAAAATGTTTGAAGTCCGCTACGGTGTTAAACCTGACGCCCGGTCAACTTTTCCTCCAGCCCGCAATAATCAGGAAGCCAAAGCTGGCAACTGGACTGGTCGGATTCCGCCAGTTACAGATATCAAGATGATTGTAGCTTGGAATAGCTTGATGATTTCGGGACTGGCACGAGCTTACACTGCATTTGGACGGACAGAGTATTTGTCTGTTGGTGTTAGGGCTGCCAATTTTATTTTGGATCGCCAGTGGGTGGGCTCTAGCTTTCATCGCCTCAATTATGAGGGTAAGGCGGCGGTTTTGGCTCAGTCTGAAGATTATGCTCTTTTCATCAAGGCGCTACTGGATTTGCAGCAAGCTTCTCTGGGATTGGGTAAGGACGAAGGAAAACAATTCCCAACTTGTAAGTTCTGGCTAGAAAAAGCGGTCAAGGTGCAGGAGGAGTTTGATGAATTCCTCTGGAGTGTGGAACTGGGAGGATATTTCAACACTGCCAGCGATGCAGCAGGCGACCTTGTGGTGCGGGAGCGGAATTATAATGATAATGCTACTCCGTCTGCTAATGGTGTGGCGATCGCTAACTTAGTGCAACTAGCCTTACTCACGGAAGATCTACAATATCTCGATCGAGCCCAGCAAGCTTTACGCGCTTTTAGCGGCGTGATGAATCAGACTCCTCAAGCCTGTCCCAGTCTATTTACTGCTCTAGATTGGTATCTCAATCCCACTCTAATTCGTACTACTAATGAGCAACTCAAATCTCTCATCCCTCAATATTTACCCACAGCAGTTTATGCTCTTACAGATAATCTCCCCGCAGGAAGTGTAGGGCTGGTTTGTCAGGGGCTTAGTTGCTCGGAACCTGCCAAAAGCCGCGAACAATTGTGGGAACAAGTGCAGAGTAGCCAAACCAGGGGCTAGGGG
>CASBRD010000426.1 GCA_949128025.1 Oscillatoriales cyanobacterium PMM_0008
TACATCTATATTAGATGTGCCTGTGGTGACGCCGGTTCGATTTAAAGTTATGGCGACACCAACAACTGTGCCATCTTCAGATACTTGATAGTTTGCTTGGGAAAAATCTACGATGCTGTCGTTGTCGATGATTGTCAGACTGGCGTTTTTATTTGTGGCGCTGACGGTGTAGTTTGTGCCGTTGGTGAGGGTGAGATCCACCGTTTCACCAGGATCGATTAGATTATCATCAACGGGAACGACATTAATAGTAGCAGTATCTTTTCCGGCTGAAATAACAATACTGCCGATCGCAATCGTATCAACATTCGTACCGGCAGCAAAACTATAGTCGGCGGGATTGTTGGCGGTACCGGAGGGGGTGAAGTTGATGGTTAAACCGCCAGTTGGCGCTGGGGTACTCAGTTTAACGTTTAATGTGCCGTTGGTTGTACCCTCTTCGTTGGGATTTGTGCCGGGAGTAATGGAAACTTCTGGCGCTTGTACTACGCCGCTGATATCGAAATTGAAGGGATTTTCGTCGGCGTCGTTATTCCCAAAAGATATATTTCCGTTGAAAGTGCTTGCGTTGTTGGCGTCGAGTTTAACTTGAAAGGTGGTAGAGTTACCGGCGGCAATTGTAGTGCTGCCGAAGGGACTCGCTAAGCTGAAACCAGTACCTGTGAGGGAAATTGCATTTAAGGTTAAGTCGCTAAAACCTGTATTTTTGACGGTAAAGGTTTTGGTAATACCAGTACCCAGAGGAGTAGTGCCGAAGTTGACGCTACCTGTGTTGTCGGGAATATTGGTAGCAGTTTCTAATACTTGGATTTCTGGGATGTTGTTGCTAGCGCCAAGAGTGGTCGCTTGTTTGCGGAAATCGTTGGCGTCGTTGTTCGTGTCTGTAGCGTTGGGAACACGCGCTACTGCTTGATCGCCTATAGCGGTTGCAGCACCGTTAGGTGCGCCGCCACCACCAAGTTGCACTTTGTCAATTACAGCACCAGTGTGGTCTTTCAGCAAAATGCTGATGTTGTTACTCATCTGACCGGAACTGGCTACATTACCCAACACAAAATAGTCGCCTGCTTTGGTGTTGGTAAAGCTACCACCGCTAGCACTGATATAATTTTGTACCTGAAACGCTCTAGTAGCAACGTTGTTGCTGAGGTCACCGATTACGTCGGTGCCGTCAAGAAGTTCGATTTTCCAATTAGTTAGGTTTAGTCCATCTTTGGCGATGTAAAGTTCTACCCATTCGTCTACTCCCTGGCTGATTGTGCCTGCGCCGGGTGTACCGTTGAAGTTGTTGGTACTCCAGTCTTGTTGCGGGTCGGTGACGACTTCGTTAACCAGGACGGAACTTGCGGGTGCGGGGATTCCTGTGACGTTAATGCCGATCGCATCATTATCCGTCTTACTCCCACCACTCCCAGTATTCCCTTGGTCATCTACGGAGATATTAATACTGTCAGTACCGTTAAAGTTGGTATTACCCTTATACGTGAGATTACTTAAAGCAGTATTGATATCGGCAAGCTTGCCGCTAAACGTTATGGTAGGGTCGGTTGTGCCGTCACCCGTGGTGAAGGTGAGTCCGGTTGTCGAACTTAAAGTCAGCACTCCGCTAGCGGCAGATACAGTAACTTTTACAGCACCAGTACCCGCATCCGCATCGGCAATGCTAATACCCCCAATGACTAAATTAGTGTCTTGATTGACGGTTTTACTGCCAGGAACAGTTATATCTGGCGCATCGTTGATGGGGTTGACAGTAATGCTGGCAGTCCTAGCGGTGCTGCTGAAAGCGGTTTGTCCGCCGTTGACGGAGGCGTTCACCCCAGTTTGGCCGTTTTTGAGACCGTTGGTGGTATCCCAAGCGCGGAAAGAGATGCCGGGATTCACCGTGCCGTTGTAGTCGGTGTTGGGAACGAAGCGAACTCTCGTATCTGTCTGAACTGCGATGCGTTTGAAGTCGAAGTTACCCGATGCAGAACTGGTGTTATCGCCCAAGAATAAGAAGTTTGGCTGTTCGTAGGGATCGTAGAGTAAACCCGCACCAACGGAGTCAAACGCCCGATAGTCGCGCAATGCACCGCTGAGAATTTGCGTGCCATTGGATTTGAGGGTGTAATTATTGTTTAAAACTGACAGTTCGTAGCGAGTCAAAGGGGAGGTTGACTGCAAGGCACGTTCTGTGGTGCTGTGAGTGAAAAGAGTTCTAGCAGGGTTCGGAACGGGGGTTAAATCCGGGCCATCATTCTTCGCCCAAATTTCGTCCGGCCAAAAGCTGAGTTCGATCGCTTTAGTGTTGTCGCTGCTAACTGCGATCAAGCTCAAACCAGAACGGTCTATCAGTCCGTCACTGTTATCATCGCTGGAGTGATATTCGCTGTTGAGTTTGCCATCGAAACGAACGGTAAAGCCTTTAGTGCGATCGAGAATCGGAAAAGCTGCATTGACTAAAGTTGGAGATAATGCTTGGTAATTGCTGTAGCCAGCCGCCGATGAGAAATTAGTAACCAAGTTGGTCAAGTTACCGCCAGCGGTTTGAGTGCCAACAGGAGAAGAAGTGCCAAATTGGAACCAGCCTTGGCTATCCGGTTTGCCAGTTACATAACCGCTGTAGAGAGATGTCCAACCTAGAACTGTGGCGCTGGTATCGGAAACCGCGCCGAAGGGTGTCCAAGCGGTGCCATCTGTGGAGTATTGCCAAGCGCCGTTGGTGTTATCTACTCCAGTGACGGCAATTCCCAAGGGGTCGCTGTTATCGTCGGTAGCTAAACCAGCAATTAGGTCGGAAACCAGCATTCCGGTGTTGCTGGCAAGAGATTCGTCTTCGTTAATAGTTGGTAGAGTTGACGTTCCCGCAGTTAAAACTGGCGCTTTATTGACATCAACTTCATAAGCACCGATGTCAGCAGTTGCGGTGCCGTTGATATCCCCGTCCAATGGCCGAGGCATTCCTCTTTGGTCAGTGGTGGGTGCATCGGCGCTGTTAGCTGCATCGATGGCCTTACTGCCAGTAACTAAGGCGTGAGTTTTAGTCGGGCCACCGTTAATAGATAGAGTGGTGTTGAGTACGCTTCCGGCAGTAACACCTGTAGTATCGCTGCCAAAACCGCTGCTGCCAGTAGTATCCCCAATTATGTTGGCATTATTGCTGGTAAAGGTTCCTGAAACATCGGAGTTGCTGCTGGCAGTGTTTCCAATCGCGATCGA
>CASBRD010000427.1 GCA_949128025.1 Oscillatoriales cyanobacterium PMM_0008
GGGGTTGGGGGTGGGGTTGCCCCTCTGCGGCCATAATGATTCAGACACAACCGGAAACGATATAAAAGTGCATCTATTCATGATGCGATTTACTATTAATATGGCGAACAATCCAGTAACTGAGGGATAGAGCAAGAATTGCGATACCTAAACCGATTAGTTCTGTGCCGTCTATTTTTTCTAAGTCTAAAATAATAATTTTGCGAGCAACGGCAATTAAAGAAGTAACGATGACTAATTCTACTTGAACAACGTGCTTTCGCAGGTAAGCGGTGATATTTTCTAAAATCTCCAGCGCAATCAATATATTTAGAAATAACCCAAAAAGTTCGACCAAGAAATAATTAAATCTGCCAATTGAACGGTCAAATATTAATTCTTTTGCCAGAATGACTCCCAGATCGATAACGGCAATCAGGATGACAACAATCATTGCTAAGGAGAGGAGTTTGGAGACAATAGTTTCTATAATTTTGATGAAGCCAAGAAACTCCTCGTCCTTGCCAGCACGGCTGATTTTTCTGGATACGTCCCTCAAAAATCCCATTTTTTACTTCTATTTCATAAAGAAGGTGATGCTGAGAGGATACTAGATTTTGGGGTTTGCAGCAAAGTGTCAGTTGCGGCCCGATCGGCTGTAATTAGCACTAATTGTACAGCGCAGGCTTTTAGTTCGGGTTCTAGGGAGTCAGGACAAGCTTCTGGATGGGTGAGGGCGTTTGCTTCGGCTCGATCGGCCCAGAGTGCGCCCCAGTGCATAGGCACAAAGACTGTTCCAGGTGCGATCGCTTGCGTGACTTTGGCTGGGAATCGGGCCATACCGCGACGACTGCGAACTTCCACCCAGCTTTCATCCTCAATCCCCAGCTTCCCGGCGTCACGGGGATGTATTTCGATAAAGGGATTCGGGTGCATTTGCCGGATTTTCTCAATCCTACCCGTCCGGCTTTGGGTGTGCCAATGACCGTAAAGACGCCCATTAGTTAGAACAAAGGGATAGTCCGGATCGGGTGGTTCCGCCAACCCTCGCGAGTGATAAGCACCAAAGCGAGCGCGTCCGTCGGGGGTATGGAAGCGTAAATCTGTGTAGAGTCTTGATGAAGTGTCTTGAGTTTTGGCTTTGGCTTTTTGGGGTTGAATTTCGTGGGTTTCCCCAACACCTAAAACTCCAACCCCTTCAATAGCTTCACCGAATGAGCTAGACTCATTACCCGATAACCCATCGGGACAAGGCCACTGCTGAGGGCCATCCGTTATTAGCCTCTCGTGGCTTATCCCAGTCATATCGCAGGGACGCCCACGAGTCAGTTGCACAAATTCTGCATAAACTTCGGCAGAATTAGCAAATTTAAACTGTTCTGCGAAGCCCAAACGGCGTCCCACCTCAGCAAATATTTCCCAATCTGCCCTTGCTTCTCCCGGTGCATTGCGAAACGCCGAACACAGAGTCACCCGCCGTTCGGAATTAGTCATAATGCCAGTTTTTTCGCCCCATTGGGCAGCTGGGAGGAGAACGTGAGAGTAATCGGCCATTTCCGTGGGGTAGTAAGCGTCTTGAGAGACTGTAAAAGGCGATCGCAACAAAGCCTTCTTCGTGCGTTCCAAATCCGGCATACTCACAGCTGGATTAGTAGCTGCAACCCAATAAAAACCCACCTCACCAGCCTCTAGCCCAGTAATCATCTCCCACGCTGAAAGACCCGCAGTAGGCGAAATCCGTCCTTCCGGCAGTCCCCAAAACTTTTCTACTTCTGACCGATGTTGGGCATTTTTCACACTGCGGTAGCCCGGTAGCAGGTGGGCCAAACCCCCAGCTTCTCTTCCCCCCATTGCATTTGGCTGACCTGTGAGGGAAAATGGCCCCGCTCCCGGCGTGCCAATTTGACCTGTCATCAGGTGCAGGTTAATAATCGTGCGGACTTTCGCTGTTCCTTCCGAGGATTGATTGACCCCCATCGACCACATAGACAGAACTCGCTGGGACTCGCCCCAGTAACGCGCTGCTGTTTCCAAGTCATTAACTCTGATGCCGCACTTCCGGGCTACTAACTCTGGCGGATAGTGACGAATTACATCGGCATAGGCGGGAAAACCGCTGGTGCATTCGTCAATAAACACCGTATTAATATAACCCCAGCGCATCAGCAGATGGGCTATGCCATTCATTAGATCGATGTCCGTACCTGGTTTGATTGCCAGGTGCAGGTCAGCTGCCTCAGCAGTGGCAGTCCGACGCGGATCGACCACAATCATTTTGACTTTGCCGTTATTCTTTTTGTGGTGTTTCCGCAGTCGATTAAAGATAATTGGGTGACATTCAGCAGTGTTGGTGCCGATTAAAAAAGCACAATCCGTCAGTTCCAAATCGTCGTAGCAACAGGGCGGCCCATCAGAGCCAAAACTTTGAATATAGCCTGCAACTGCCGACGACATACACAGACGAGAGTTGGCATCAAAGTTATTGATGCCCAGACACCCTTTCATCAGTTTCTGGGCGATGTAGTAGTCTTCTGTTTGGAATTGACCGGAACCATATATACATACGGCTTCCGGCCCTTGGGTGAAGCGAACGGTTTGGATGCGATTGACTATTGCGTTGAGGGCTTCATCCCAGGTGACGCGCTGGAAGGGCCGATCGAGGGATTCGCGCATCATTGGATAAAGCAGCCGGTCTTTGTTCAAGGATTCGGCGATCGTCGCACCTTTAACGCAAACCATACCTTGACTGGAGGGATGTGCGCGATCGCCCTGCACCTTCCACATGGGATACCCTTGAGAGTCTCGATTCACGGGTTTACCCGCTACAGCTGGCGGCGATACCTCCAAGCCACAGCCTACACCACAGTATGGACAAAGTGTTTTACTTGAGTCAGTCATAGCATTTTCACCGTTATTGGAAATTGGTCATTAGTCATCGGTCATTAATCATTGGTCTTTGTTGATTTTTCATTGTTCATTATTCAATGACTAAACAACTGACTGCTGACCGCTGACTACTGACTAATGACTAATAACTACTCTTTTTCTTGTTCGTAAGCCAGCCTTGATTTGGGAAGGGTTGGAATTTCTCTTTCCAGTTGTACTTCTTCGCCTTCGCCTTGATAGTGTGCGGCAAAGGAGCCTTTCGGTTCTTTCAGGAAAAAGGCACACAGGAAAGCGCAGACCAGGGCTGACACACCCATTGTTGTAAAAAGAGTTGGAGCGTCGGTGAGGCTGAAAATTGTCAAGAATACCACGCCGCCGAAGTTACCATAAGCTCCCACATTTCCAGATACTTGTCCAGTAATTTCCTTTTTGATTAGAGGTACGATCGCGTATGTAGAGCCGCAACCTGCTTGAGCGAAGTAGGCACAGAACATGGTAATCGCCATCGCCATCGGTATAGACCAGCTAGCATTGATAAAGTGAGCCATCAGATAGCCGACGCCTACGCAACCAGCGAGTATCGTCATCGTCCACTTGCGGCTACCCAACTTATCAGAAATTAAACCGCCACTGGGACGAGAAACCAAGTTTAAGAATGGATAGCTGGCTGCAATCATCCCTGCCATAACATGCTCTAAGGAAAAGGTTTTTTCAAAGAATCCGGGCAGCATAGAAACGGCAGCAAGTTCCGAGCCAAAGGTGACTATGTAGCATATCTCTAGGATGGCGACTTGACGGAATTCATAACGTTCGGATGGTGAGTAAGTTTTCTTACCTTCTACTACTTCCTTATTTACGTGCCAAGCTTTGATAGTTTGGTAAACAAATAGCCATCCTAAGAGGAACCAGGCAATTAGCAATCCATCATTGTTGAGGAAGTGAATTTTAGGTTGAGCCAACCGCCAAGCTAATAAGCCCAGAGCAAAAATTAACCCAAAATTCGAGATGAGCATCGCGTAATAGCTACGGGCGCTAGTGACTTCGATCGCGCCACTTCTCTTCGGCTTTCTGTAAGCAACACCAGGAGGGGTATCTTCGACGTTGTTGTAGTAAATCCAGCCGTAAATTGCGGCTACGATGCCTGTAAGTGCGATCGTTAAGCGCCAGTTAGTCGAGCCTCCTGCGAGGAAACTTGCAGAAAGTGCAATTGTAGGCAGGGCGAACTCGGCTCCAAATGCACCAAAGTTACCCCAACCACCATAGACACCTTCCGCAATGCCAATGTCTTTCGGTGGAAACCATTCAGACACCATGCGAATGCCAACCACAAATCCCGCGCCAACAATGCCCATTAGCAGACGGCTGATAACTAATTGGCTGAAATTCTGAGACATCGCTGTAGCCAAACATGGCACAACCGCAAACATCAGCAAAATTGAGTAAGTGATGCGCGGGCCAAATTTATCTAGCAACATACCAATAATGATCCGCGCCGGAATCGTCAAGGCAAGATTGCAGATCAGCAATGTCTTAATTTGGGCATCTTCTAGATTTAAATCTCTCTCAATTGTTGTGGCAAAAGGAGCGAAGTTGAACCAACATACAAACGTCAGAAAAAATGCGAACCAAGTAAAGTGCAATATTTTGAATCGCCCTTTTAAAGACCACATTTCTAAAAGCATGAAAAACCTTCCTAATAAAACACACAACTAAATTGTCGGTAGTCCGCAGTCGGTAGAGATAAAAGAATCCCATTACCTATTAGCATTTTTTTTCAAGCATCGATCGCCACCCGTCCAACCGGGTGAGAGATGCAGGTCAAAATAAAACCTTGTTCGCGATCGATATCTTCGAGGGCGTCGGGTTCTCCCTCATATTTAACCTCACCTTCCAGCAGCTTCTGCTTGCAAGTTCCGCAAGTTCCCGACCGACAACTGCTAGGAATATTAACTCCTTGTTGTTCGGCAATATCTAGAATAAATTGCTGTCCGTCGCAGTTAATTTCCTTACTCGATTTAGCAAAATAAATTACCGCTGGTTGGGAAACTTCCGGTGGTTTAGCTGGCGCTTCAGGCACAGGATCATAAGTTTCCGATTTGCCGTTGACAGAAGCCACGTCTCCGCTTATAGATGGAGCAAAAGACACCTCTTCAATCTGAATTCGTGCTGCCGAATTGTTAGTTTCTTTTTCCGATTCCGTCTTTGGTCTGGCACCAAATTGTTCGATTAACAAATCCTGCAATATCGGCTTCAAATCATCGCAAGGGATACCCTTTTTCACACAGCTACCCAGCTTGGCATCCTTACCCACCGTGCCACCCATCCAGAGGTCAACGCCTTCCAAGGTTTTGCCATCCTTGCGCGTCTTCGTCCCCATTAAACCGATGTCAGCTACTTGCGGTTGACCGCAGGAATTCGGACAACCAGTCCAATGAATTCGCACTGGTTTGGCAACAAATAACTCGGCTGACAATTCCTTAATTATCCCCAGCGCCCGATTTTTGGTTTCTATCAGGGCGAAACCGCAAAATTCACCGCCGGTGCAAGAAACTAAAGCCCGCTGCAAAGGTTCGGGATTGATGGAAAACTTTTGCAGCAGAGGTTCGGCTAAGAAAGGTTTCAGGCGAGTATCTGGAATATTGGGAATAATCAGATTTTGCTCGACTGTGAGACGAATTTCTCCGCTGCCATAAACTTCCGCCAGTCTCGCCAGTTCAAACATATCCTGGGCGTACATCCGACCGATGGGAACGTGCAAACCAACATAATTTAAGCCGTATTGGTTCTGACGATAAACGCCGATATGGTCGCGCTTTTCCCACTCGATTTCATCTTTTTCTGCTTCTGGTTGCAGGGGATGCCCCAGATATTTTTCGACTTCAGATCGAAACTTTTCTATACCCAATTCATCAATGAGCCACATCAGACGCGACTTTTGTCGGTTTGCCCGCAGTCCTCGATCGCGATATAGTTCTAAAATAGCTCTGCTGACTGGCACAACATCTTCGGGTGGAACCCAGGCATGAAGAGGGATGGCGGCATCGGAGCGTTTGGCAGAGAAGAAGCCACCAACCAGGACGTTAAAACCTATGACCCTACCCCCCTCCGTCCCCCCGCTACGGGGGGAAGATGAGGAAGAATTTTCATTCTTGTACGCAGGGATAAAGGCGATGTCATTGATTTCGGCGTGAACTGAGTTGTCGCGACAACCAGCGACTGCAATGTTGAACTTGCGGGGTAAATTGCTGAATTCGGGATTACCTTCCCCGTTGTTCGTAATCATATCTTGCAGGTTGCGTGCTATGCCCCGCGTATCGATCAACTCATCTGCATCGATACCGGCGACTGGCGAACCTGTGATGTTGCGTACATTGTCCATGCCGGACTGAATGCTAGTTAAACCAGCTTCTAGCAGACGGTTGAAGATATATGGTACATCTTCAATCTGGATGCCTCGGATTTGGATGTTTTGCCTGGTGGTGATATCGGCGTTACCTTCATGCTGAAATCCAGAAGCCTTTGAGTAGCGTTGCACGATTTCAGCTAGCACGCCCATTTGAGTACTGGTTAAGATGCCGTTGGGCAGCCGCAGCCGCATCATAAATTTGCCAGGAGTGACTGCGCGATAGAAGAAACCCATCCATTTCAGGCGATAATCACGATCGGTTTCATCCATCGCCTCCCAACCTATTTTGGCAAAGTCTTCTAGCTCTGCCTTTACGGCTAGGCCGTCTTTTTCGGCTTTGAATTTTTCAAATTTGTTTTGTGTTGCTGTTGCTGGGGCGGTGCTGGTCATTGATTAACCCTCCTTATTTGGGGAAAGGGAAGATTTTTGATTTTTGATTTCAAATTTAAGTAGAAAGGGAAGATTTTAGATTTATAGAAGAGCTTGACTTTTAAATCTAAAATTTTAAATCTGAAATCTGAAATTCCCTAGTCACTGGTTTGGGCAGCATATCTTCTGAGTAATTGATTGGAATTTCTTTTCTGTAAGATTAGACATTTTAATCAATTAAATTGGTAGACTTTGCTACAAAGCAAAAGCTTAATCTTACAGATCTGCCTTTGGAGGGATAGATAATAAACGGAGGATGACAAGCTTGTCTGGTTTGAGCAAGTTTGATTCGATCGCGTGCAGGCTTTCGCATCTCTATTGAGTGAGCCTCTTGAGCTGCTCTCTGGATTTGTCTATATAGCTACCCTATGAGAATAAAGTGACTAAATTCGTATAGATAGTTACAAAAATGGGGTAAATATGAATTCAGTGCATATAGATAATGCTGTTTCTACATGAAAGGTAGTTCCCAAGAGGATTGACATTGGTCAGTAGTCAGTAGTCAGTAGTCAGTAGTCAGTAGTCAGTAGTCAGTAGTCAGTAGTCAGTAGGAAAGTAGGAAAGTAGGAAAGTAGTCAGTAGTCAGTAGGAAAGTAGGAAAGTAGGAAAGTAGGAAAGTAGGGACGGGTTTAGCCGATAAATTAAGCATTTCACAGATATCCCTAATACAAAACCCGCCCCGACAATGCTTGATTTTTCGTGATTTTGCGTAAGTCCAGCATGGCAAAACCCGCCCCTACAATTTACCAGTACCTACCGACTCGCCAGCCGCTGTCAATCTAAAATCTAAAATCTAAACTCCAAAATCTGCCCATTACGTCTAGTTTGATCAATCTAAATGGGCGAAGCGACGGAACAGGAAGTCTAAGGCGTGATTGCGGAGTTCGTAGTATTGAGGATCTTCCATGATAGCGGCTCGATCGCGCGGACGAGGAAAAGGAATATCCATAATTTCGCCGATCGTAGCGTGAGGGCCATTGGTCATCATCACGAGACGATCGCACAAAAACAGCGCTTCGTCGATGTCGTGGGTAATCATCAGGACGGTGACTCGATGTTCCCGCCAAATTTGCAGCAGTTCTTCTTGCAGTTCTTCCTTGGTGATGGCGTCTAATGCGCCGAAAGGTTCATCCAAAATCAAGACTTCGGGACGGATGGCTAAGGCGCGTGCGATCGCAACTCGCTGCTTCATCCCCCCCGACAGCTGGCTAGGGCGCTTATTTGCAGCTTCTGTCAGTCCCACCATAGCTAAGTGTTCATCGACAATAGCCTTTTTCTGAGCCTTGGATTTGTGCGGATAAGCTGAGTTGACGGCTAGGTATACATTGTCAAAAGCGCTTTTCCAAGGTAAAAGGGCATAGTTTTGGAACACCATCATGCGATCGGGCCCTGGTTTGGTAATGCGGGAACCGCGCAACCGCACTTCGCCTTCGGTCGGCTTATTGAAACCAGCCACCATGTTCAGCAGCGTTGATTTGCCGCAGCCAGAGTGACCGATCAGACAGACAAACTCCCCCTCGTACACGGTCAAATTGATTCCTTCTAGAACCGTATAAGGCCCTTTCGGCGTCGGATAAACCTTAGAGACATTTTCGATCGTCAACAAAGGGTTACTGGTAATTGGCTGTTTCACTTGGACGCTGGTAGAGTTGATGGCTTGCATAGTTGTTGTTTGCTAATGGTTACCTAAAAATTCGCATTTTCAGCATCTGCGTTCATCTGCGTTCATCCCTCTTCATCTGCGGTAAAAAATTAACCAAAGATGACAACAGACAATTTCTGGATATCGCTGATGTACTACCGATGCAACCGGACAGGATATCAGTAGTTAATGAACTTTTCCCCCAATTGAAATTGAGTTACGCTGCTTTTCTGGCTGGAGAATCATCGATCGCAATCTCTTCAATTTGGAAGTTGCGTTTGATTTCCAAGCGGTTGAGATAACCAATCGGGTCGTCGGGGTTGAAGACAACGCCGTCAAAGAGTTTAAATGGAACGCGATCGGGTTCTATATCGGGCCATCCCAGTTGCCGTGATGCTTCGCCAAACAAATCTACCCGGCGTACCCGTTCCAGAACTTCGATCCAGTTCTTGGGGAAAGAAGTAATACCCCAACGCGCTAGCTGAGTCAAAATCCATAAGCCTTCAACTCTACCGGGACAGTTGCTATTGTCGTAGTGAAACTGGTTGAATTTGGGCAGGACTTGGGTTGGGGCACCTGTACCCCGGTTGTAGTGACCTAAGAAACCGGGATTGATATATTCGGCAGAAACACCGATATACTGAGGCTGAGAAAGCAATTGCAGGATTTCTTCGCGATTGCGCCGATCGTCGCAGTAGGCGCAAGCCTCCAAAAGAGCTTTCAGTAAGGCAATATGGGTTTGGGGGAACTGGTTTGCCCAATCCTCACGCACACCAAGCACTTTTTCAGGATTTCCCGGCCAAATATCTAGGTCGGTGGCGATGACAAAGCCTAGTCCTTCGTAGACAGCGCGACAGTTCCAAGGTTCGCCGACACAGTAACCGTCAATGCTGCCAGCTTTGAGGTGTTTTACCATATCTTCTGGTGAAATGACCACCAGATTTACGTCTTTCTCTGGATCGATTCCTCCTGAAGCTAGCCAGTAACGCAGCATCAGGTTGTGCATGGAGGATTCGTGTACGATGCCCAGAGTGTAAACTTTATCTTTGCTTCGAGCGATCGCACTTTTAAAATCTTTGAGGGTGCGTACTCCTTGCTCAAATAACTCATTACTTAAGGTAATGGCGTTACCGTTGCGACTGAGGACGAGGGCGGTAATGGTATGTACAGGCGTAAGGTTACCCATACCCAAAGTCATGGTTAAGGGCATACCTGCAACCATTGGGGCGGCATCCAGGCGTCCGGTGGCGATACCTTGCGCGATCGCATCCCAACTTTGTTCGCGGCAGAGATTAACATCTTCTAAACCATGTTTGCTAAAGAAACCCATTTCTTTAGCAACTACCAATGGGGCGCAATCTGTGAGGGGAAGAAAGCCAATATCTAACTTGACTTTTTCCAAACCTTCAGAAACGATCGCACCAATGCGTGTTGTTGTTGTTTGCTTCGCCTTGCGTTTCTTGTCCCGCTTTTGCTGGTTGAGGAAGTTAATCATCTGATTACGCAAGTCGTAGTAACTGGGATGATTTACCACTTCCAGACGCTGGCGAGGTCGGGGAATGGGAACTTCCAATATCTGACCGATGTGAGATTGAGGGCCGTTGGTAAGCATAACAATTCGGTCAGACAGCAGCAGCGCTTCATCTACATCGTGAGTAACCATTACGCTGGTGACGTGGCTTTCCTCACAAATTTTCATCAATTGTTCTTGCAAACCACCCCGCGTTAAGGCGTCCAAAGCCCCAAAAGGTTCGTCCAACAGCAGCAATTTGGGGCGAATGGCTAAGGCGCGTGCGATCGCAACCCGCTGTTTCATCCCACCAGATAACTCGCCCGGTCGCTTGTCAGCCGCGTGTTGCAAGCCCACCAACTCGATGTGATGTTCTATAATTCCTCGGCGTTCTCCCTGTGGGCTGTCCTTGAAAACTCGGTTCACCGCCAAAGCGATATTCTGACGCACGCTTAGCCACGGTAGTAGGGAGTAGTTCTGGAATACCACCATCCGATCTGGCCCAGGCTGGGTGATTTGCCGCCCTTCTAAGATAATGCCGCCTTTTGTGGCCCGATCCAAACCGGCAATCATATTTAGCAAGGTGGATTTGCCGCAACCAGAGTGTCCAATTAGGGAAACAAACTCTCCCTGTTTGATTTTCAGTTCGATATTCTTGAGGGCGACATAGGTGTCGCCGTTGGGGAGATCGAATATGCGATCGACGTGATCTATTTCAACAAATACAGACATAGGAAGAAGGGGCTAGGGGCTAGGGGCTAGGGA
>CASBRD010000428.1 GCA_949128025.1 Oscillatoriales cyanobacterium PMM_0008
ATACCAAATCCGGGTTTGTTACCCCATGAGAATTTTTGGCCTAAACATTGTAGAGACGTTTCATGAAACGTCTCTACAGCCTAGAGACATAAAGGGGGTAATCGTTGCGGATTTGGTATTATACCAATTTCATAAATGTTTGCAACAGATCCTAGATCCCCCCTAACCCCCTGCATTCCCAGGCGGAGCCGTAGAAGGGGGGAATGCAACTAAGTTTAAAGTCCCCCTTGTTAAGGGAGATTTAGGGGGATCGCCAATCTGTCACATTCTTGTTTGAAATTGGTATTATACCAAATCCGGGTTTGTTACCCCCTTTAATTTTTGCCCTAAACATTGTAGAGACGTTTCATGAAACGTCTCTACAGCCTAGAGACATAAAGGAGGTAATCGTTGCGGATTTGGTATTACAACGTTTCCCGTTGCCTCACAAGAAGATATCGTTTATTTTTTGCCAGTCCCTTAGCTGACAGATTCAATCAACTTTGCCACTCGTTCTTTCACTTCATCTCGAACGCGACGGAAAGTTTCTATTGGTTGTCCCTCTGGGTCGTCGAGTTGCCAATCCTCAAAAACTTCTCGCAATACCCACGCTTCCGGCAAATTTACCCCACATCCGCATAAGGAAATTACTGCATCGTAATTTTCAGGATTAAAATCGCTTAAAGCTTTAGAAGTTTGGTCGCTGATATCGATACCGATTTCATTCATTACTTGCACCGTGATGGGGTCTACTTGAGATGCTTCTAATCCTGAACTGGTGACAGATATTTTGTTTTTTCCTAATGTTTTACCAAATCCTTCTGCCATGTGGGAACGGCGGGAATTTTTCTTGCAAACAAACATGACTCGTTTCATCTGTTTTACTTCCTTACTTAATATCTTCAAATCTGTTTGATAATTGTCGATAAACTAATACTGCTAACTGGGCTCCTAAAATTGGTGCAAACCAATAAACCCAGTGGTGTTGCCAAATCCCACCAACAAAAGCGGGGCCAAACGATCGCGCTGGGTTCATGCTGGCTCCGGTTATTGGCCCCATAAATGCGGCTTCTAAACCTACGGTTAAGCCAATTGCTAAACCTGCAAAACCAACGTGCGATCGCCTATCTAAACCAGATCCCAAAATCACAAACATTAAGATAAATGTGAGAACGGTTTCTAATACTAGGGATTGCAACCAGTTGCCTTTTAGGGGTAGAGTGGCACCGAGATTCGCTACAGATCCCAAGGAAATTAGCAGTAACGCTGAAGCTGCGATCGCTCCAACTAATTGTGCCAAAATATATGGCAGCACCTTCCGTCTGGGGAAAAAACCACTCGCCCAAAAAGCCAATGTTACGGCTGGATTAAAGTGTGCGCCGCTGATATGTCCTGTGGTGTAAATCAAAGCAGTAACGACTGCCCCAAATACAAAACTGATGCCAAGATGGGTGACTGCCCCGCCGCTGATTTGGTTGACCATCACAGCGCCAGTGCCAGCAAAAACCAGGATAAATGTCCCAATTGCCTCCGCGATGGCTTCCTGCTTATTCCCGTGTAAAACTGAATCCCAAACAGCCTTTCGCGAAACTGATTTTATGCCCATCTTTAGCACTCAATAAAGCTATTATTTCCAGAAAAATTGGATTTCAAGCACCATCGGCAATGGGCATTGATGACTAGAACTTTGCTTGTTTGCGTAACAACTCTCCAATCGTCAGATTAAACTCAGCTTTACCATCAAACACGGTTCCCACTTTGCCTTTATTAAAATGAATCCAAGACAGATGATAACCTTCAGCCGGTAAAGGCACGTAGCCTACAGAGTTGGCTAAAGTCGGTGCATTCTTAAGGTAGAACGCCACAAAGTCGCGCATCCCTGGTTTAATTTGGGAAGACCTAGCGTTAACGTATATAAACAGAGGTCGGGAAAGCGGTTGATATTTAACTTTCTCAACAGTTTGACGCGAGGGTAATACTGGCCCTTTACCATTATCAACTGCGATCGCTTTCAATTGATTTTGGTTAGCTTCGTAATAAGCCAAGCCAAAGTAACCTAAAGCATTTGGGTCTTTGCTGACTCCCTGTACCAAAGCGTTATCATCTTCGCTAGCTGTATAATCGTTGCGACTAGCTTTGGCTGTACCTACTGTCGCTTCTGTGAAATAGTCAAACGTACCCGAATCTCTACCTGGGCCATAAAGGTTAATTGGTTTGTTGGGCCAGTCAGAACGAATCTGCTGCCAATTAGTGATTTTCCCCTCGGCGGCTGGTTCCCAGAGCTTTTTCAACTCTGCTACTGTTATATCCTTAGCCCAGTTATTTTGGGGATTGACCACCACCGTGAGGGCGTCAAAGGCAATGGGCAATTCTATGTAAGCTACCTGAGCTTTTTTACAGGCTTGCATCTCTTCGGGGCGAATGGGCCGCGAAGCGTTGCTGATGTCCGTTTCTCCAGCGCAGAACTTTTTAAATCCACCGCCGGTTCCAGAAATATCCACTTGTACTTCGACTTTGTTCGGCTGTGTCTTTTGATACTCCTTAACAATGGCGTCTGTAATGGGAAACACCGTGCTTGAACCATCAATTTTGATGGACGACTGCTCAGACTGGGCGCTACTGCATGAATTCACTAGCGTTGCGGTACCAGCGATCAAAGCCAGAATCCCAAGATTGAGTGCCAACTTTCTTGCTGTTGCGGTCATCGCTTTCACCTCAAGGTCATTAATAGAGGGCATAACTCCATCATTTCAAAAAAACTTGATTTGTCAACCCCAAAATACAGGTTATAAGCGAAAACAATATTAAAAAAGTTGATGGGTTAAGGTGCGTCCCGCCGGGATTGAGGGGGTAAGATAGGACTTATCTGTTTTGGTTGGAATTTACCGAAAAACGAGCTAAAGCCCCTGGCTTTAGACTCATGGATGTAAGCGATTCGTGACTTTAGTCACAGTAAAATATTACATTTTATTATGGGAATTAATTATTTTATGCGACTGGTGATAGAGTAAGGGCAGGTAATAAAGGTCGATACCATGATAGTCTACGAGTTCAAAATCAAAGGGAAAAAACAACAAGAGCAAGCCGTTGATGACGCGATCCGCACATCGCAGTTCATCAGAAACAAATGTTTGCGTTTCTGGATGGACAACAAGGGTGTAAACAAATATGACCTAAGTGCTTATACAGCGGTATTAGCTAAAGAATTTCCCTTTGCGAATGAACTCAACTCGACTGCGAGACAAGCTTCTGCTGAACGTTGTTGGTCAGGGATAAACAGATTCTTTGAGAACTGCAAAAAGAAAATAGCAGGTAAAAAAGGATTTCCAAAATTCAAGAAAAATCAACGTTCTGTAGAATACAAAAAATCAGGATGGAAGCTTTCTGAAGATAGAAATAGTATAACTTTTACCGACAAAAAAGCGATTGGTTCAGTTAAGCTCGTTGGCACTTACGACCTACATTTTTATCAAATTGAACAAATTCAACGGGTAAGACTGGTCAAAAGAGCCGATGGCTATTATTGCCAATTCTGCATTCAAGTAGAAGTTGCACAAACTCTACAGCCTACAGGTAAAGCAATTGGTATAGATATGGGATTAAACCATTTTTATACTGATAGCCAAGGAGAAAAAGTTGATAATCCGCGATTCCTAAGAAAGTCTGAAAAAAGACTAAAAAGAGCGCACCGTCGAGTTTCTAAAAAGGTTAAAGGTTCAAATAATAGAAAGAAAGCTATTAACCGTTTAGGGAGAACGCACTTAAAAGTATCACGCCAGCGTAAAGATTTTGCTGTGAAATTAGCAAGATGCGTAGTGATGTCTAATGACATCGTGGCAGTAGAAGACTTAAAAGTACGTAACATGGTAAAGAATCACCACCTAGCTAAGTCAATTAACGATGCTGCTTGGTCACAATTTAGGGAATGGTTGGAATATTTTGCACTTAAATTTGGCAAAATTGTTGTAGCTGTTCCGCCCCATTTCACCAGTCAGAATTGTTCTGGTTGTGGGCAGATTGTGAAAAAATCTCTATCCATTCGTACCCACGTTTGCAAATGTGGAGTCGTTTTAGATAGAGATGAAAATGCCGCAATTAACATTTTAATTAAGGCATTAAGATTGCTCGGCCATATTTCAAATACCGTTGGGCAAACGGAAATTAAAGCTTGTGGAGAGATGATCCTCTACTTAAACCTGGAAACAGTGCTTAAGCAAGATTGCTCGTTGAAACAAGAATCCCCTCGCCTTTAGGCATGGGGAGTGTCAATTCCAGCGCTTTGTTTGCCACTTCAATAACTTGTTTGGCAGCTTTTTCTTTGCGTTCGCTGTAGCGATCGCTCAGGTAATCAACTTTATCTCGCAGTAGGATGGTAAACTTATAGAGTTCTTCCATCACATCAATAACGCGATCGCGGTAAGGAGAATCTTTCATCGTCCCGTCTTCATTAAATTCCTGGTAGGCTTTAGCAACAGAAGATTGATTGGGAATGGTAAACATCCGCATCCAACGTCCCAGAAGTCGCAGAGTATTGACAGCATTAAAGGATTGAGAACCACCACTTACTTGCATTACTGCCAAAGTTCTGCCTTGAGTAGGTCTAACTGCTCCTAAAGTTAATGGAATCCAATCAATCTGGTTTTTCATGATACCTGTAATCGCGCCGTGCATCTCTGGACTTGACCACACTTGTCCCTCAGACCACAGGCTTAATTCTCTTAACTCCTGAACCTTGGAATGTGTATCTGGTACACTGCCATAAATGGGTAATTCACGGGGATCGAAAAATCGGATTTCTGCACCAAATCCTTCCATAATTCGGGCTGCTTCTTCAGCTAGTAGTCGGCTGTAAGAGCGATCGCGTAAAGAACCATACAAAAACAAAATCCTGGGTGGATGCTCAAAAGTTGTCATAATCTCAGAAAACAAGCTCGAAAACTTGAATAGGTGAACGCGGTAACAGGTTATCCCAGATTTGAGGGAATAATACTATAATTTCAAAAAAACTTGATGTGTCAAGCGCTAACAAGTGCGATCGCATAAGAAAATAGTTAAGAAATATGTATTAAGGTTAGTCTGGACAGGGACGAGAAGGCAGTATGGGACTAAAACGCCGATATTCTGCCAAATACTGCTCTAAAACGACAAATTGCGTCAAATTGATACTATAATAAATCCAGCGTCCTTCCTGGCGCGATCGCACTAAGCCCGCTTCCTTGAGAGTTTTGAGGTGAAAGGAAAGTTTAGACTGAGTGACCCCCAATTGTTCGCAGAGTTCGCACACGCATAACTCTTGTTGGCGCAGCAGTTCGATGACTTGCAGCCGTAGGGGGTCAGAGAAGGCGTGAAAGCCAGATGCGATCGCATCTGGTGCAATTGTCGGTGAGTTCACTATCAAGTTTTGTTGAAACGTCTCTTTTAATATCCTAACCAAACACTTTCACGATTTAGACCCCAGAAACCCGGTAACTCCTGCGAAACCGGGTTTCTAAGGGCCTGGCAGTTTTACGTTTAATTATGCCCACCTACTTAACAACAACCGCCGCCAGTATAGTGCCAAGTTGAATTAGTGACTAAAATTTCTGCTGGCATTAAGGAACCAAGTTTAGCAGCCGTTTTATCGCAAACAGCCGCCGGGACACCGCGCTGGAGGATATGTCCGGCATAATCATCAAAAAATTCTTCCACGCCAGTGTAAATCGCCGTCTTGCCAGTAAAAATGCAGGGGCCATCTTCCGGCATTAGCACTTTAAAAGAAACAGAATCGAGACTTTCCAAGAGCAAAGGTGCTTCCAGATTATAATTCTGACAGTCCAGAAGTCGATATGGACGACGGGCGCGAATTTCTACTTGACCGAAGCCTACATCGACAAGATGCTGGATATACTCTTGATATGTTAAAGCGCCAGACAAACACATTGCCCGCAAGCGATCGTCTTTTCGCAGATGTTCTGGAATCGGACGAGTGGCGATCGGATCGCTCATCAGTAGGCGTCCACCCGGTTTTAGGACTCGAAAGGCTTCCTGGAGGGCTTTGGCGAGGTCAGCGGGCTCAAAGATATTAAACAGGCAATTTTGAGCTACTACATCCACAGAAGCGTCTGGCATCGGCAGGGCAAATGCGTCACCTTCCCGAATCTCGACAAAACTGCGATCGAACCAGGAATTTTTTTCGGATGCGATCGCTAAATTACGGGCAGCAGCCTCACGCATTGCGGCAACTGGATCGACTGCGATTATACCACTAGGACGGCGAGAAAAGTAAGCAAACTGCAACGCTTCTAAACCGCCACCGACACCCACATATAGCACAGTAGGCTCATTTCCCAGTTCCGCTGGATGCACCGTAGTGCCGCAACCATAGTTCATTTCCTGCATTTGGGGCGGAATTTTCAATCCGGGGAATTGCAGGGGACTACTTTGGACACAACATAGACCGACTTGTGGCGTTTGTGCCACTTCACTGTAAAATTTTGCTGCGGTTTCGAGATAGCTCATATTAGTCATTAATCATTTGTCATTTGTCATTTGTCAAGGTTGATGCTCAAATTCGCTAAGTTCTCCAGAATAGTTTCAGTCTGGTAAACAAACTCACAATACACGCTACCAGTAAAGTATAAACAATACCTTTAAGGAAGCCAAGTAACTGAGTTTTGGTATTTTGTGTAATTAACGCATCAACTCTAGTTAAGACTAGAATAGGCCAAACTAGATTGGCAAATCCTACATAGGCAATCATGGGGTTTTGACCGTTATCAATTAATAGTTGTAGCCATCTTTTTTGATTAAAAACATCTATAATTATTGTAAACAAAATCAAGATCAAAAAGGCCATACCTGTGGTTACAAAATAGTAACTCAAAGTTGATGGGTCTTTTTTAATCCCGCCTTGAAAAGGTTCAAATAGTAAGCCAACACCCAGCCAGTAAACGCCCCAATTATACAACATTTTGATTAAGTATTCTGTTTCATTAGTTGGTTTAGTAAAGAAAAACCAACTAATGAAACAAAGTACAGCGCTGAATAACGTTGTTTGCCATACCCATCTACCTTGCAATCCGATCGACAGCACCAAACAGTTAGCCAATATTAATATAATAATTGTGTAATAACGAGTTTTTTGCCATTGCAGAGGCGGATTTGTGGATAATTCTTGCTGCTCAATAATTGGATCGCGTCCGCCTACTTCCGCAGGTGTTGTAGTTTTTACCCAGGATAAAATCAAATCGCCAGCAATGGTACCGGGAATGACCACAAACAAATAGGACAAATAAGCAAATTGGAAAATCCAAGGTGCGGGAGAAGCTGACCAAAGTTGAGCAATCCAACTGCCACTAACGGTAGCTGACAAACGCAAAGCTAGCAATAAGCCCAACAATCCCAGACGCAGCCGCAAATTAGACTTAGTAAACAGCCAAATTAGCGAGCTAAAGACAGCGGTATTTGCCAGAACAATCAGGATAATATCGCTACGATCGAGTGAAAATCCGCCGTCATCCGGATATCGCAGTTGAGACAGAAGTACGATCGCAGATATCCATGCTACGATCGGGATTCCTGTGCGATGCCATTTTGGCAATGAATCTGGCAAACGTACAAACATGAAAAATAATATTAAAAATCCCCATAAAGCAATCAACCATTTTTCTGGAGTAGAATCTTGGCTGATAACTGTTGGTCGTAGATGCTGAAGAACTATGGCGAATGTTGCTAAGAAAAATCCTCTTTTAAGGATGTGTAAAATAAGTTCTGGGTAAGAAACTTTTTTGGCAAGGCGACGAGACAGCGCTAGGGGTATGGCTGCACCCATTGAAAATAAAAACAATGGAAATACGAGATCGACCCAGGTTAAACCGGGCAGATTAGGATTGTAGTTATGGTTTGGTGGCGGTACTTGGGCGTGATACATCCAAGCCGGTAAGATGCGGTATGCGATCGTACCCGATAATATCATTGCTAAAACGGCGAATCCACGCATGGCATCTAAGGCGTAGGCGCGTTTTTGGTTTGCTGCAAAAATAGTATGGTCAAACTTCACTGACTTTATCGTCATTTCTAGTAATTACGGAAGTGGTAGTAAGGTGGGCATAATTAAACGTAAAACTGCGGGCTTTAGAAACCCGGTTTCTGGGTGTTCAGTTTATTTACGCCCACCTACTGATCGATACTGTCCTAACATATCTGACTGTGGCTATATATTTCCAGATCTTACACTTCTATCATTTAGCGGTCTAAAACCCCTAGACTGAAATACGTAGCATCAAAGTCAAAGATGGGACAATACGAACGCCTAATTCTCATGGCAGAGGATGAACTGATCCAGTACAGCACCGATGCCCGTAAAATTGAAAAACTCCGCCAAAAAATAGGTTTATCCGTTACCGCAGCGGAACAACGACAGGTGAAAGAAACATTAGTCGCCGAAATGCCAAAAGATTTCTTGAGCCTACTGGTGGAAAAACAGCGTCAGACTGTCGCTTTGCCATTCTGGGGTATTGCAGGACTGGGACTGCTACTTGGTATCGCCCTCTCCCAACCAGCCGACTATATCGCCACAGTTGTAGGAACCGCTTTAGCGATCGCATTGCAAAAATGGGGCTGGAGCTTGCAGGCTAAACGCTTGGTACTGCAAACCCTTGAGGATATCGAAGAACGGACTCGGAAACCCATAACGGAAAATACTGCTACTCTTAACTAAGAGTTTTGCACCTTAGTTGGACTTCTCCCGTTATTTTGTCAAAAAAAAAGGCGCACTCCAATTAGGAGAGCGCCTTTTTGTTAGCTAATTTCTAGGAAATTAACCATTGATAGCAGGAGCAGTCATAGCCACAGGAGCAGCAACACCAGCAGCCAAATCGAGCGGGAAGTTGTGAGCATTACG
>CASBRD010000429.1 GCA_949128025.1 Oscillatoriales cyanobacterium PMM_0008
ATGTCCGTTACGGAAACATTCAGGTCTTTCAAACAATTAAGAGACTTGTATATCAAAGGTCAGCTGCATTTTAAGCCAAAACCGCCTAACTATCTTAAAGGCTCTAAGCTATTTAAGGTTGCTTACCCCAACTCAAGTGGTCAAAAACCTAAATTGATTAACAATCAGCTTAGATTCGCTTTAGGACTAACAGTAAAAAGATGGTTTGGCGTTGCTGAATTTTTCCTACAGATGCCTACAAACATCGATTACTCAAAAGTTAAAGAGTTTACTATCCTCCCTAAAAATGGTGCTTTTTATTTGGAAATGTCTTATGAAGTGGAGAAACAAAAACATGAGCTAGATATTAACCAAGCGTTATCAATTGACTTGGGTACTACGGATAATTTGGCTGCTTGTGTGGATACTTTGGGCAATTCTATGTTGATTGACGCTCGCGCCTTGAAAGCGATGAATCAATTATGGAACAAGAAAGTATCAACCCGTAAAGAAGGCAAGCCGGAAAGTTACTGGGATAATTGGTTGGACAGAGTTACTCGTAAACGCAACCATCAAATGCGTGACGGTATTAACAAAGCAGTAAAATTGATTATCAACCATTGCCTAACCTACCAAATTGGCACTTTAGTAGTTGGTTGGAATGAAGGATTTAAAGCTAACGCCAATATGGGTAGATTTCACAATCAGAAATTTGTTCAAATGCCTTTGGGTAAGCTCAAAGACAGGCTTGAACAGCTTTGTGATTTGCACGGAATTAGATTTGAGGAAACTGAAGAAGCCTATACTTCAAAAGCTAGCTATTTAGATGGAGACTCCCTACCCAAGTATGGTGAAAAACCAGAAGGGTGGAAAGCATCTGGAAGGCGAATTAAACGAGGTTTGTATCAGTCATCTCAAGGTTTTTTAATCAACGCAGACCTAAATGGCGCTGCTAACATTCTCAAGAAAGTAGCCAGGAATCTAAGCTTAGACTTAGCACTACTGGGTAGACGGTGTTTGACGACCGTAGCGAGAATTAGGCTTTGGGAACTTCCCAAAGTCTAATTCTGTCTGTAGAATCTCAGTGTATGCGAGACCTGAGAGTGTCAAATCTTCTAGTAATTGGGAAATAGAAACCGGCGATTCTTCACTTGCGACGCGATACATCACCTTTTTTTCCAGGTCGGATAAGCGATTAAACAGCCGATGTAATATGGCTGTCAAATCATTACCCAAAACTAGGGTATCATATTTGATAAATTCAGATACTTTGCCGCCAAATAACTCTTGTATCATTGTGGCAACTATTTATAACCATAAGGGATTACCTGCATAGGCGTTAATCAGATATTCCCATTTATCCTCTTCAATTAAAGCTTGTTCTCTGAGTATTTCCACCGCCGCTACACCCAATCCATTCAGTTGTAACGACCGAATAGGTGCAGTGTCGCCTTTTAATGGTATGTCCATAGGTCGGATAGATGCCGGAGATTTTGCCTATTATATCCGACAATTTCCGACAATTTCCGACCTAACCGATAATTTACAGATTTTTCGGCTCTATTTATACCATCGGAAGTTCCAAAAATGCCTACAAAATCCGACATTTTCCGACTGGACAAAACACCAGCTTAGAAACAAAATTCAAATACGAATAGTTATAGGCGGTAATATTTGTTGCATTTCTAATAAAGAAGTTTAAACCGCCTATTCTGCATTAACAAATAAAACCTAAGACTAACGGTGAAAAAATGAAAAAAATAAGCATATTGGCGATCGCAAGTTCTCTCACTCTGAGTGGAACTATTCTTTACCATACAGACTTCAGGGTATTGGCACAGAGTAGTCCTTGGGGACAAGTTGACTCTCCTCGAAGGTACACAAATCCTGACACGGGACAGGTTTTTTGTTTCTATACATCAGGAACTTGGGCCCCGTGTCCTGGTCAAGGGAATGTTGCTATTATACCCAGAAATGCCAAGTGTACGGGTGGAACCGGGATGAGCGACATGGCAAATCAATGTCCAGCAGCTATCTGTTTGTTAGATAAAGCACAATCCCAACTAGCACAACCTGGCGAATATAGACCTCCTGCACCGCCTTGTAATGGTCTGCCGTAGCATCTCTCATTCTTGCTGAAAAGCAAAAATTATGAATTATCTTATCCTGCCAACTTTACACATTCTAGTAGTGGTGGAAAAATTCGTGTCCTATCGCTAGATACAAGAATAAAAACCACATCCTTAGAGGGTTGTTTTTGCAGGTATTCGTAAAGAATTCCAAAAGCTTTAGTAGTTAAGTAGTGTGCATTTTTCAAAATCACTACTGTATATTGAGTTGCTGCCTCAACTTCAGCCAATAACTGTTGAATATCCTCAGCATGATAACGGCATGAAGCATCAAACTCTATTAATTCTTGACATAAAATTGATTGCATACTAATCTCCATTATTATTTAATTCAATATCAGTATCAGGCTCTAACTCGGTATCCACGCGCTCCCATGTTCCATCTGCACGTCTTCGCCACCCTTCCACAACGCCGTCTCAGGGTTCCAGGGTTTAGAAGGATCGCGCCAATCATGTTCTGGACGATTGTCAGGTGGTGTTTGACTTGGTTCAATCATGAAATTATTTTAACAATCCTCTCCAATTCCATCTGCTACTACCGCATCCCACAACACGATTTCGGCTCTATATTAGGGGAATTCTTCTAGATATAGTTCTGTTGCTTCTTTGAGATTGGCGATCGCTTCTTCAATCGTTTCTCCTTGGCTAGCAGTCCCCACTTCAGGACATTGAGCAACATATACATCTTCTTCCCAATAAACTATTGCTGTGAAATTACGAGACATCTTTAATAATATCAACGGAATTGTTAATTTTACTATTTTAACATATTATCTTTTATCTTACAGCAGCTTTCAGGCGAGTAGGTACGCGAAACCCGGTTTCTGGGGTGTATCTCATCCAAGCGCGAGTTTTTTTAATTTCAACACCTAGCGTTGGGTCAAGTTTTACCCAACGAATTTCTCCACTTTGATATGTGAGGATTCCGTTAGGCATCCGCATCGTCTCCAATTCCATCTCCTACTACCGCATCCCACAACGCGATTTCGGCTCTATATTCGGGGTCTTGAGCATCCTGTTGGTGTGCTGCTGCTAATTCTGCCTCGATCGCAGATCGACGCTGTTGAATTAACAGGTTATTTATGTATTCGCTCCGGTTTCCTCCCGAATGCCGATCGAGAAAACCCAAAATTTCATCATCAAGAGCAATCGTTACTTGTTTGGTCATTTTTACTCTGTTTGAGATCTTTCTTTTAATTTTATTAGAGAGTGTCAGCGCGATCGCACTTTCACTTCATCATCAAAGAACGATCGCACTAATTTTCAAACTCAAGCTTCTGGCTCAATTCCCAAAGCTCTTAACTGTGCTGCTAATCGATCAGCACGTTGTCGTTCATCCTCAGCACGTTGTCGTTCCTCCTCAGCACGTTGTCGTTCATCCTTAGCCTCCTGTTGAGCTAATTCTTTTTCCTGACGTTCCAATTCTGCTCTTTCGCTACCAGCCAACAACAAATTACCATCAGCATCCCACCAACGCAGCCAAGGTAATTCCACATTTTGATATCTTCCCCGCCAAATACCTAGCTCTAAACCTACCGGAGAAATGGGAAATCTCCCTTGCTCATTAGCAGTTACTAAATGATATTTTCCTCCCAACAATTCATATACTTCAACCCTAGCTCTATTCACCTCGTAAATGCCGTAAAAAGGAACGCGAATCGCTTGTTCGTAAACCCAAAATTTCCCAGTAATAGGAGTTGAATCTCTTTCTTCCGAACCATCGCCAGAAACAAATTCTAATACAATGGAAGGTGCGACATATTCTTGCCAAAGAACGTAAGAACGCCGGAATTGACCATCCAAATTTGGTGGTACATTTGGTACGTAAAACCAATCTGGTGCTTCTGCGCCTCTTTCCAGTGGCTCTGTCAAACGCCAATAAATGCCGCTATCTTGACCGATGCAATATTGTCCATCTGGATGCAACTGCTGCAATACAGGTGTGATCGAATCTGTTAGTAAAATACTTTGTGGATGCTCCTGAAAATTTTTCACAAACGTACCATCCGATTCTGGTAATTGTGTATGATCTGGTAAGGAAGTAGGCAATTCTACAGGTTTTACTATTTCAATAACTTCGGTCATATTTACCTCCTGCTAATAGGTAGTAGGTAATTGGCTAAAAGATATCACCAATTACCATTATAATTTCTGGGATTAAGCCTTCGGCTTATAAGTTGATTGTACCTGCAATTCCTTCAACTGTTTCACATCGACACTAGCTGGCGCACCTGTTAACAAGCAACTCGCCTGCTGTGTCTTCGGAAATGCAATGACATCGCGAATTGACTCCTCACCTGCTAATAGCATCACCCAGCGGTCTAAACCGTAGGCAATTCCACCATGAGGCGGTGTTCCATATTCAAATGCTTCTAGCAAGAAACCAAATTTATTCCGCGCTTCTTCGGGAGTTAAACCAATATGTTCAAACACTTGTTCTTGAACATCGCGCTGATAAATTCGCCGACTTCCGCCGCCAATTTCTATGCCATTAAATATTATGTCATAGGCTTGCGCTCTGGCGGTTTTTAGGTCGCTCAAATCATCGGGATGAGGTGCGGTGAATGGGTGGTGCAATGCTTCTAGTCGCTTCTCGTCTGCATTCCATTCAAACATGGGGAAATCTGTCACCCAAAGCAGGTTGATTTTGTTAGAATCGATGAGATTTAATTGCTGTGCAACTACTTGGCGCAGACGATCGAGGGTTTTATTTACGAGCGCTGTTGTGTCAGCAGCGAATAATAATAAATGTCCTGGTTCTGCACCTGTGCGCTTGAGTAATTCCTGCTTTTGTTCTTCACTCAGGTTATCTTTAATCGCGCCAATGGTGTCGATTTCACCATTTTCTCGGACGCGAATATAAGCCAAACCTTTTGCACCGGCTTCAGCGGCTTCTTTGAATAAGTCGCCACCTGGTTTGATCCGCACGTTGGAGATAGCATCATTACCGCCAGGAATGGGTAATACTTTGACGACGCCTCCAGATGCGATCGCACCTGAGAACACCTTGAAGCCAGAATCTTTGAACAAATCGGCAACATTCACCAACTCTAAGCCATAGCGGGTGTCCGGTTTATCGCAACCGTAACGTTCCATCGCTTCGGCGTAAGTTAGACGGGGGAAAGGTTTAGGTATGTCAATACCTTTGACTGACTTAAAAACATGACAAACTAACTCTTCATTGAGATGGAGAATCTCTTCAACAGACATGAAGCTCATTTCCATGTCCAATTGAGTGAATTCTGGTTGTCTGTCGGCGCGTAAATCTTCATCGCGGAAACAACGCGCAATCTGATAGTAGCGATCGAATCCAGAAACCATCAGCAATTGCTTGAATAATTGCGGCGATTGTGGTAAGGCAAACCATTCGCCGGGATTGACGCGGCTGGGTACGAGGTAATCCCGTGCGCCTTCTGGTGTGGAGCGAGTCAGAATTGGTGTTTCAACTTCGATGAAGTCTTGCTCATCTTCTAAGAAGCGGCGAATGGCTTTGACAACATTGTGGCGCAGTTGCAGATTGGCGGTCATGCGATCGCGCCGCAAATCCAAATACCGATATCTCAGCCGCAACTCTTCCCGCACCGACTCATTTTCACCTGCTGACACCTGGAAAGGCAGCTGTTTGTGTACCTGATTGAGCAGTTCGATTCGATCTGCGTAAATTTCAATCTCGCCAGTAGGCAATTTGGGATTGAGGGATTCTTCTGGACGTGGCGTGACGCGACCAGTAATTTTTACAACATACTCATTACGTAGCTTTTCGGCTTGTTCGTAGGAGCCTGGGGTGCGTACTGGGTCGCTGACAATTTGGACAATGCCGGAGCGATCGCGTAAATCCAAGAAAATCACGCCCCCGTGATCGCGGCGACGGTCTACCCAACCATAAAGGGTGACAGTCTCTCCCAGATGGGAGCTTCGGATTTGGCCGCAATAATGGCTTCGCATAGCAGTTAATTCAGAGTTCGTGCTGGAGAATGGGGAATGTGAACAGTTTAGTCAGATGGTCTTTGAGGTTGGAGTAAAGAGCGTCCTACCTTCAGTAGACTATGTGGGAAAACTTCCCCATTATGCAGCATCAGGGGCACTCCTGTAATGCAGTTTTAGGGGGACGGAATACCACACCCCCTACACAAGCTCTTGTAAAGTGGGTATTAAACTGCTACGCACCTAAATTTTACAGTCAATTTAATAAAATTCTTGTGGGATGGGCATCTTGCCCGTCCCTAACTACAATTTAGATGCGCTACAGCTTACCCACCTCACAAAAGATTTACTTGCGATCGGATTTTGACAAAGAAGCCATCAGAGCATTCCAGGCAGTTTTGGCCGCATCCGCCAGACGCACACCAATAGACTCAATTTCGCTAGCGATCGTCAGCCAATTCTTTTCAGCTTGCTTGTGAATCTCGTGAACTGCCGCTTCAATTCGCTCCCGTTCGACGACTCGATTTTGTTCAACAGCTTCCCGCGCTTGACGCACCGCCTTGAGATAATTATCGCGGGTAACCTCGCCAGCAGATTGAATTTCTGCCTGAGCGCGAGTTTTAATGGCATCGATCACCAGCCAATTTTTCTCAGCTTCTTGGCCAATCAGCCCAACTGCTTGGTCGATTCGCTCCTTTGCGATCGCCTGATTTTGTTCGATCGCTTCCTGTGCTTGACGAACAGCATTCATGTAAGCCTCGCGAGTCAAGTCTCCTGCCGCCTGCACTTCTAATTTCGCACGCTTTTGAATGGCTTCAATCAGCGCTGCTGTTTCCTTTTTCACCTCTTCGGTAGCGTCAGGCATCTCCTTTTTTACTAAGTCAGTTGTCTGTTGGCTGACTTCCACAATCTCAGTTGTCTCAGTGACTTCCACAATTGCGGACTCTTTAGGAACAGTGGGTTCGGTCATGGTTGTTTCTCCTGTATTGGGAACAAATCCAATAAAGCAATTGTTTTAAGTAGGTGGGCGTAAATAAACTGAACTCTCAGAAACCCGGTTTCTCCAAGAAACCGGGTTTCTAAGGGCCTGGAGTTTTAAGTTTAATTATGCCCACCTACTTAAATTGATTCATTGTTTTAATACGCTCGTACTCCAAGGCACATTGATTTAGATATTCATCTATCCAAACGGTAGCCTTTTGTGATACTTTGCTTCATTCTATCCAGCCCATCCCAAGTTCGATGACGGTGAACGCCCACTGGGAGGTACGGTTTAACACACCAGGCTTGTTGATAAAATGGCTAGGTTGACGTGACCGTTGTTGACCCTCTTTCATATCGTTGTGTTACAAGATCCCAACATTCGGAATCCAATAGCTATTAGTTTGGGAGCGATCGCAGGTGCTATGTGTCGCTACTATATAACTTTGTGGTTCGCACAGCGCTTCGGCACCGCCTTTCCCTACGGCACCTTTTTCATCAACCTCAGCGGCAGTTTGTTGATGGGTTTCTTTGCCACCCTAGCATTAGAACGGGTAGCAACCATCTCCCCAGAAGTGCGACTGTTGGTAGCAACGGGATTTTTAGGTGCCTACACTACCTTTTCTACCTATGGGTTAGATACAATAAATCTTCTGCGCGATGCCGAAGGCTCGTCGGAAGAAGGCTCACGCAGTTATATGACAGCAGGTCTTTATTGGGCAGGCAGTGCAATACTGGGAATTATCAGCGTTCAGCTGGGGATAATTTTAGCTCAATGGGGAAAGTAGGACAGCTGGTATGATGTGGCAACAACTCACCATTTACATTAGTGAATCCGATCGCTGGCACAACGAACCGCTATATATCGCCCTGATTGAACTTGCTCGCAAACACGGATTGGCTCAGGGAACGGCAATGAGAGCGATGGCTGGATATGGCAAATACATTACAATCCAAACCACCCATTTTTTGGACTTGTCCTCCAACCTGCCTGTAGTAGTCAGCATCATTGACCGCGAGGAGGCGATTTCGGAATTTCTGCCCTTAGTGCGAGAAATGGTTAAGAACGGATTAATCACCCTACAACCCTTAGAAATCCTACATTATGCGCCAATTTTAGAAGACTGAGAGAATCTAAACTTCTCAACGATTGTTTAGTTTTTTATGGTTATTAAATAGTTATTACTGGATCTCATGGACTTGCAAAACTTGCATAACCTTAAGATACCTCACTGCTGAGACTGATATGATTCAGAAGAGAGGAGCTGATTCAGAAGTGTTTAATGCTTAACAACTCCCGTCGGTTAGAGATTGCGGAATATGTTTCCCTGGTTGGCTCAGTTGCTGGGTCAGTCGTAGCGGCGCTCAGCGGGCAAGTCATCTACGTGGCTATACCCCTGTCTGCTTCAGTGATATTCAACTCGATCAATCGTCGTCGGTCCGAGATACTGACGAAGCAGATTACCAATGCTGCCATTACCCGCCTTCAGCGACAAATATCCGGAGAGCTTCAATCTTTATACGCCTCAGCTAGCTCTTTGCCCTCTTCCCCAGAATCGGTTCGCTTCAATTCACATGACGTACAAGAGGTTGTGGCTACCTCGATAAGGGCTAACCTGAATCCCATCTATCACGATGTGGCTGAACTTAAGGAGCAGTGTGCTAGCTTGCAGGATTCTCTCACAAGTGTGGTGCAATATCTGAATAGTTCGTCCCTATCAGTAAGGATAGACAATTTGGAGCAGACGATCGCTAAGCTTTCTCAAGGAATCTCAACTGTTGCCAACGAGCTGGAGGTGTCGCTACAGGGCCAACTGGATGCGTTAAAGCAGCAGGTGCAAGCGATTCAACTCGAAAAACAAACCAGGGACGAAACAAAGAGCCCAAAAGTAAAAGAGCCACAGTTCGATTCTGCTAGGCTACAGAATCAGTTGGATACGTTAAAACAGCAGGTGCAAGCGATTCAACTCGAAAAACAAACCAGGGACGAAACAAAGAGCCCAAAAGTAAAAGAGCCTCAGTTCGATTCTGCTGGGCTACAGAACCAGTTGGATACGTTAAAACAGCAGATGCAAGCGATTCAACTCGAAAAACAAACCAGGGAAGAAGCAGCGAACGAGACAACCACACAGCCACAGTTCGATTCTTCTGGGCTACAGAATCAGTTGGATGAGCTAAAGGAGCAGGTGGAAGCGATTCAACTCGAAAAACAAACCAGGGAAGAAGCAGCAAACGAGACAACCACACAGCCACAGTTCGATTCTGCTGAGCTACAAAATCAGTTGGATGAGCTAAAACAGCAGGTGCAAGAGATTAAAGAAAGCAGAGAAGCTTTGGAAGAAGTTAGATCTTCCTCAGTGGAACGAGTAGATAACATCTCCCCCCAGTCCTTAGAGGCGAAGTATTCGGGCGACAATGAACAGGTGGAAGCGAGGAACTTTGCACCGAATGCTTCGCCCTTACTCAGCTCCGAGTCAAGAGTTCCCGAACCTCCTACTCAGACTTGGAGTTGTGTCAAAACTGTGATGGCGCATTCTGATTGGGTGGCTTCCGTGGCGATTAGTTCGGATGGAGAAAAGATAGCCAGCGGCAGTTTTGATGGGAAGATTAAAATTTGGAATTTGCAGACTGGGGAACTAATTCGGGTGCTGTCGGAAAAGGCTGGTGTGGTTTATGCTCTAGCCTACGTCACCTCTGAGACAAGCCTTGCTAGTGGCTGTTCCGATCCTCCCTCGGTGAAGTTATGGGATATAGATACTGGCGCACTGATTGACACTTTCAGAGAACATTCGGGCTCGGTTCGCTCTGTGGCGATTAGCCCAGATGGACGGACGCTTGCTAGCGGCAGTTTTGACCAGACGATCAAAGTATTGTCTCTGGAGACTGGAAAACCGATCTATACTCTCACGGGGCATTTAGGGGCGGTAGGTGCGATCGCTTTTAGTCCCGATGGACAGTTCCTAGCCAGTGGTGGTGGGGACGGCAACATTAAATTTTGGCATTGGAATACGGGGCAACTGTTGCACACTTTCAGCGGAGATTTAGGATCGATTGGTGCGATCGCATTTCATCCAAATGGACAGGTTCTCGCCAGCGCCAGTACCGATAGAACGATCAAATTGTGGCATCTCGGCAACCGCGATCGTCTCTGCACTCTCACAGGTCATGCAGGTGCCGTCACATCTGTTATCTTCAGTCCCGATGGGGAAACTCTGATCAGTGGTAGTGCAGACGGTACGATCGCAATTTGGCATTTGGAAACTGGCTTACAGATATGTACCTTGACTGCTAATTCAGCTAGTTCCGCGATCTCCGTTACGCTTAGTCCCAACGGTCAAATGCTTGTCAGTGGCAATGCGGACGGTTCGATCCAAATTTGGCAGCGCGATTAAACCCCTACTCCCCTTCCAGAGTGCTAGGTGAAACTCAGTCACATCTGAGGCTCCTAGAAAAGATTTTATCTCTACTGCTATTTTTTGACCATCTAAGCGTTAACAGGTTGAAACTCGGTCAAGTGTTGACCGTTAGTAGTGTTTTTGAGGTGATTGAAATGAAACTAAAGGTTAATGCGATCGCTAGTCCGGTTCTGTTTGAAGGGAAAGATATTGAGTTGATGGAAGTGGTCTAGCAGATTTGAACCTGGAAATAGTATATATTACCAATAAGGTAAGGAAAAAAGTGGTAAAGTTCGGTATTTTACTGGGTTCGGTCGGCGGTGGTAGCCGCCCTTTAAGTTTCTATGTTTGGCTAATAGCGAATATTGTTCTTAGTTTTGGGTTCAAGATTACTTTCTTTTCGCCAACGCGCGCAAACACAATATATTGGTTATGGATGTTGTGCCAAATTTAGCAAACGGGGGGAAGTTGGCCGTAGACGCAGGAGGGGTTATACGGGCAGTTTATAGATTAGGTCGCTGGAAGGCGGATGAGGAGATTTTAGGCTAACGGGAGGTAATTGATAAAGCCTTGGCGCGGTTGGTGTTAACATCGATGGAACAGATGTAAGCTGCAATATTTAGTGTCCGTTGCATCAAATTGTTAGATAAGCAACTAGAAAAGCATTAAGTTTTCGTTATTATCATCATAATCAATTCGCTTTGCTGTTTCCCAGTAAAATTTCTTAAGATCATCGATTTTTTGGGAAGAAAAACTCTCGAAGTGTTCTGGAGATATAACAAAGTTTTCACAATATCTCAGTATAGTCTTAGAAAGAAGATAGAGTTGATATTCACCACTAGCATTTATAATTTCATTAGCATAAGCTCTTAACTCTTTTTGATGATTGCTCAGATAAGAAAGCAAAACAATTGTATTTTTGTTGTGTGGAAACACATTAAGAACAATAAATTTGGGATCAGGTCTATTATTCTGATCACTGCTGTTAATTGGATTAAATAGGGAGCTTACAGCTAAAGGACAACTTTTCTTGATACAAATATAATCGTGTTTAACTTCCGTGAATGAATTACTGTTGTATATATTATCATACAGGTTTTTGTATTTATATAAATCATAACCATTTGCTATTGCCATCGTTGCTTCCCACATTGGTTTATCCCCATTGTTAGGATCGCACTTTCCTGCTTCAACCAATTTATGATAAGTAGTTTGTAAATCAATAGCAACTTTAATTCTTGTATGTAATTCACGAATAACTGATCTGTAAGCGATCAAGAATTTTTGCTCTTCGTTGCTAGTGTCAAACTTATTAACATCTATAGGACGGAATAACTGGCTATCATGTTCGCTGCATAATCCTGTAAACGTTGTTGCTTTATTGCGTCCGACCTTCTTAAATTCTATTTGTGGCATTGTATCAAGATTTAGTCTGGGTACAGCCATAACGAGATGATTGTTGCTGGCTAGTTGGTCTAAAATTTGACTATTCTGAATTGAGTGTGCGTTGATACAGTCTTTAGTACAATCAGACTTAGGATATAGGCATTTATTATATTTATTGCTGAGTTGAGTATATATCAAATTTTTAAACTCATTCCTCACTTTTTTATCTTCGCTCATCAGGTTTACTCCCCCTTTTCCTTCATATACTGCTTGTAAAGCGTCGGCAAATTTTCAACTTCTTGATCGGAAAGCCCCTCAGCCGCCACCCGAACATTCACGCTCTCGCTCTGCAAGTTCAGCACTGCCATCTCAGCACAAGATAGGTTATTTGTCAACTCTTCTGGCTTCGGTTTCAAAAGGTCAGGAGCCTGAAGCATCGGAGATGGCAGCCTAGCACAGCCCAACCCCCCAAAATTATAAAATTCCGGGTCAGTTTCCAAAGAACTGCCCAGCAAAATTTGTCCGGCTGCTGCATGATTTCCGCAATCCAAATACCACACGCGGGGGATTTCAGAACGACTATAACATTGGTTCAACTCAAGAGCCTGGTTAATAGCCGCTCTCCCGGCTGCTGTATCCACGCACCCTACCAGGATTGTCAGCTTGTCGTAGGCGTAGCGAATCAACTTGGGGTC
>CASBRD010000430.1 GCA_949128025.1 Oscillatoriales cyanobacterium PMM_0008
GGGGAAATAAGTCGGGATATCCTATGAGGTCAAAATGTTTTCCAAAGCAAGCTTCAACTTAGGATATTGATATTCAAAGCCAGACTGCAAAGTGCGTTTGGGCAAAACCTGCTGACCTTCCAAAACCACCACAGCAGCATCTCCCAATAGCACTTCTAAAGCAAACCCAGGTACAGGTAGCCAGGAAGGACGCTTGAGAACTTGCCCTAAAGTGTGGGAGAACTCAGCCATACGCACAGGATTGGGGGCTGTAGCATTGAAGACGCCCTCAAGGTCGGGACGGCGTAGGGAGGACAAAATTAGGTTAACGAGGTCTTCGCGATCGATCCAAGAAAACCACTGACGACCGCTGCCAATAGGCCCACCTGCAAACAGTTTAAATGGAGGTAGCATTTTTGCGATCGCACCTCCCATCCCCAAAACAATCCCAACGCGCAGAATTACCAGTCGAACATCCAAATCTTTTACTTTTTGAGCTTCAGTTTCCCAAGTTTCGCAAACAGAAGCCAGAAAACCATCACCAGCCGGACTGGTTTCATCAAAAGTAGCCGTTTCGCTAGTGCCATAGTAGCCGATCGCTGAGGGATTCACCAACACCGTCGGTTTGGGATTAGCCTGAGAAATTGCCTCCACAATTTTTTGGGTGCCAATCTTACGGCTATCCATAATCGCTTGCTTGCGTTCTGGCGTCCAGCGACCTTCCGCCAGAGATTCCCCAGCCAGATTTACCACACCGTCACAACCGGATATACTTTTTTGCCACTCACCCGATTCCGTTGGCGTATAAGCAACGATTTCCACATTCGGAAAGTTATTGCTCGGAAAAACTTTCCTAGCACGTTCTGGGTTGCGAGTCAAGACCAATATCCTATTTCCTTCAGCGTGCAGCCGCTCTACCAAGCGACTGCCGACAAATCCTGTTGCACCCGTAATCGCTACTTTCATCTCTCGCCGTAAGCCATATCATTAGATAAGAGCATAGCGGTTAATGAACCGCATGAATCGTTCTTAGTACACGCGATCGCTCTCTGGTTCCCGATCCGAAGTTACCTCAACAAAACTCGCATTTTCGTTAAAAGCAGGCATAAATTCGGCAGAACCTGCTTCAAAAAGCGGAACCGAGTCACTATCATTCCCAATATCGCTGACAAACGTCCTGGGTACTTGTACCGCAAATATCAGCATTCTGAATGCTAGAAACACAGACAAAGACAACCACAAAATATGGTTGCTGTGATACTTCCAAGCAGCAATAGCAGCAGGCGTAAATGCCACAACAATAGAGATTAAACTAGCATTGCGGAGCGTATGCCCTTCTGCTAAACCCAAGAAGTATCCTTCCAGCATAAAACCAATTGAACTGAAGCCCAAGACCAGCAGTAACCAAGGAACGTAAACACTAATCTCGTTAGTGACTTCGGTATGGTTGGTCAACAGGCCAAAAATAGTCTTAGGAAATAGAGTAGGCACGCCAGAAAAGGTGAGTCCCACCACCAGACTGGTTACTACAGAAATGGCAACTAGGGGAAATAACTTTTCAGTAGTTCCTTTCCCTTTAAAGTTTCCGGTCAGGGTTTCTGTGCCAAATCCTAATCCTTCAACAAAATAGTAACTCAAGCCGAATATCTGTAAAAGCAAAGCATTTTCAGCATAGATCAACGTTCCCATCCCTGCTGCCTGATAGTTAAATACGAGGAAGGCAAAGAGAGTAAGGAAATTGCTAATTAAAATGTTTCCGTTGAGGGTCAAAGTGGCTTTAAAAGCTGAGGTATTCCAAATTTTTCCAGCTACGGCTCTTATCTCTTGCCACTTGATTTCTGTGCAGAAAAAAGTCAATCCTATTAACAAGGCCAGATACTGGCTTATAGCATAGGACGCTCCAGCTCCGGTACTTTCCCAGCCCAAGCGAACAATAAAGAGGTAATCCAGTGCGATTTTGGCAGCATTGCCAGCGACAGACAAAAAGACAACCAAGCCATTTTTTTCTCGTCCCAGAAACCAACCAATGACGACGAAGTTGAGTAAAATGGCAGGCGCTCCCCAAATCTGGGTGTTGAAATAGGCCATGCCTGAAGCTTTCACCTCTGGCTCGACATCTCTTAGCGCTGCAAACCCCAGATCTCCCAAAGGGTGCTGCAAGAGTACGATCGCAATTCCCAGCGCGATCGCAATTAAACCATTACGCAGTACCACCAATAGCACACCCTCTCGGTCATTTCTTCCCACCGCTTGAGCTGTTACCCCAGTGGTGCCCATTCTGAGAAAGATTAACACCATGTAGACGAGGTTAAGCAGATTGCCAGCTAGGGCGACTCCAGCTAAGTGGTGGAGGGCTGGGAGATGTCCCAGGAAGATGACACTGCTTAAATTGGCCAGTGGCACCATGATATTCGATAGGACGTTTGCGATCGCCAGTCGAAAGAAGCGCGGCACAAAGTCATACTGGTTTGACTGCATCAGCTTCATAGAGTCACTCAAATTTTTACTCTCCAAAATATCGACTCAAACAACTTCTGCTTTTTACATTACTTTACATTATTTTTAGCATAAAGGCTTGCCTTTAGTCCGAACGAGGGTGAGATAAGCAACGTACAGCTGCTTGTGCGATCGATCGTCGGCATATTTCAGTCATTTACCAACCGTTGGCTGTACGCGATCGCTTAACATCGTCAGATCTTTTAGGTTTAGCACATTCACGGAAAACGGTATCATACATTTGATCTATGACACCGTTTTTTTTTAATAGCTCGTAGGCTTAGAGAATGAACTTTCTTACTTAGTATCCTAGAACACCAATTCAGTAATAGTTGGTAATGTGTTTTGACCCCTAAGATTACTGAATTGGTGTTCTAGAAGTGAAAAGTTTAGTTATTTAACAGGCGCTAATTCCATCCCACTAACCGGAGTTCCAGCCGAGATAGTGCGTACCCATTCAAAGCCTGCTTTTTCAAAGATTTCCTTAAATTCGGCCTCAGTGCGTGCCCCGCCTTTGCCAATGGTCATCACCTCTAAATCTAACCATTTGCTCCAGTGAAACTCATCTCCGGTCGGCACAATAGAATCAATCACCAGCAACTTAGCATTGTCAGCCATCCCACGGCGAATGCTACTGAGTAGTGCGATCGCACTCTCATCGCTGCAATCAATAATAGTGTATGAAATCGTGTAGAGATCCGCACCTGCCGGTATGGATTCAAACATATCTCCACCTACCCGTTCGCAGCGATCGGCAACGCCCTGTTGTGCTAAGAAATCGGCTGCTTGCTCAATCGCTTGTGGCAAATCAAACAGAACACCCTGTAAGTGAGGATTTGCTTTCAAAATTTCTGCAATCAGCCCTCCTTGACCGCCTGCCAAGTCTACTACTTTAGTAAAACCGGAAAAGTCATACTCTTTAATCAACGGGATGTGATAATTCCTCGTCAGACCAACCATCCCCTTATTAAAAAGTTCTCCCGCTTCAGGATCTCGATCGAAATATTCATATAGCGCATCGATCTGATAAACCTTTTTAACAGCGGGTTCACCCTTTTTAACCGAGTGCATCTGTTCCCCAGTGAATCGCAAGTGCCAAGGTTGGCAGTGCATCATAACTAAATGACGTAGGGATTGTGGATGATCGTTACGAAGGAACTCCGCCATCGGAGTGAGGGCAAAACTATGAGACTCAACTTCAGTAAAAATACCAACACTCGCGAGGCAGCGAAGCAATCGGTACAGCGAGGGAGCATGAGTTTCAGTAGCTTGAGCGATTTCTTCCACACTCTTGGCTTCATGGCTCATTGCATCAGCAATACCCAACTTAGCAGCGGCACCGATCGCATGGTTAATCCAGAGTTTACTTGCCAGTTCGACAAAAGCAAGCATCGGCGATTGGGTTTGGGTATTTGGAAAGTTGCTCATTTGGATCACACTATAAGTTTCTGGACTTTACCCACTAAATAACAGTGGGTTCTAAAAATTCGACTTGTTTTATGATAGTTAGGCCGGAACTAATTCCATCAGGCTAGCAGCTGTTTCTCCTTTCTTCGCGATGACGCGCGTCAATTTAAAACCCGCTTTCTCGAAAAGTGCATTGAATTCCTCTTGAGTGCGTACTTTCCAATTACCCATCGTCATTTCCTCCAGATCCAGCCATTTGTTCCAGTCATGTTCATTGCCTGGAGCAATTACAGAATCCATGACCAGCACCTTGCCGTTTTCAGCCACAGCGCCACGGAGATTTTGCAGGATTTTTAAAGCAGCGTCATCGTCCGATTCAATCATAGTGTAGGACAAGGTATAGAGTCCGGCACCCGCAGGCACAGATGTACTCCAATCTCCTTCCACAGTTTCGCATTGGTTGCCTACTCCCTCACTATTTAGGTAGTCAGCTGCTTCAGCGATTACAGGCGGCGGGCCAAACAGAATTCCCTGCATTGTAGGTTGATTTTTCAGAATCCAACCGATCGCTACATTTTCCGGCCCAGCCGCACCGACAACTTTTGTGAAACCAGATAAATCGTATTCTTCCAACAATGGCAGACAAAAGTTTTTGAGGATACCGCCTACTGCTCTAAAAAATAGTTCTGCCTCCTGGGGATGTCCATCCAGATACTCCATGTAGTTTTCTACTTGATGAATATGTTGTATCGTGGGCTTACCATCTTGGATAGTCCGATACATTTCTCCTTTAAGAGGCCAATTGCACTCGCTACAGTGCATCATCACTTGATATCGTAAGGAAAAAGGATTATCTTCGCGAAGATATTCACCTACAGGAGTGAGGGCAAATCGCCGTGGTTCTACTTCAGTAAAGACGCCCACACTAGCAAGGGCGCGAAGCAATCGATACAGCGAAGGCGCGTAGGTTTCGGTAGCTTGTGCAAGTTCCTCAACACTTTTGGCTCCCTGTGTTAGGAAGTCCGCAACGCCCAACTTGGCAGCGACATTCAGGGCTTGGTTAATCCAGAGTCCGCTGGAAAGTTCAACAAAAGCCTTCATTGGTGAGTTAGTTTGGACGTTTTGGTCTTCAGTCGTAGTCATAGGTAGTATTGAAGATTTAGGGCAACATTTTATTTTACAAGCAGAATACCAAATTTTCGGTAAAAATCCAGGTAGGTATTGTAGGATTGTGAGGATTTTGGTAGATGTGCGATCGCTTACCAACCTAAATTTCAGAGCCAAACAGGCATAATATAAAAAAGAAAGCATTGGTTAGGGGCAGACATAAATCTCCTTCAGGCCAGTTATTATTTGGAAGCACTGCTCTGCTGGATCGAAAAACTGTAAAAATTCATAACGAATGAGTTGACATAATGACAAATCAGATGATTGGCACCAGCCTTAATTTAGATGCAGAAGTCGCCGAATTGGCAGTGCCCGGTTACTGGTTCACCGATCCCAAGATTTTTGCCCAAGAACGTGAGAGGATTTGGTATAAAAATTGGCAATTTGTGGGTCGGGAAGAACAGTTGGCTAATCCCGGCGATTACCTCAGCTGCACGATCGGAGATGAGCCTATTTTACTGACTCGCACATCTTCTGGAAAGCTGCGAGCCATGTACAACGTCTGCCCCCATCGAGGTATGCGTATAGTTGAGGGGCAAGGCAACTGCAAACGTTTGCAATGTCCCTATCACGGTTGGATATATAACTTGGAAGGTCAACTTCAAGCCGTGACATACCCAGAATCTTTTCCGGATCTGGACAAATCGGCAATTGCCTTACCCAAGGTGCAGGTAGATAGTTGGTGTGGATTTATCTTTGTCAACCTTGACCCAGAAGCTAGACCATTAAGTGAGTTTTTAGCAGGTGTTCCCCAACATCTAGAGCAATATTCCCAGCCGTGGGAAGCTTTGCGGATAGCGAATAAACTTACATATCAGGTGCCGTACAACTGGAAGATTCTTTTAGAAAATTATATTGATGTTTACCATATCCCAATGGTGCATCCCCAAACGATCGCACCGGATGTTCAACTGCCAGGTTTTGTGAGCAGTTCCCTCAGCGGTATTCACTTGCTTCAGAAATATGACTATTCAGTGCCAACAGAACCTACTTATATAGCTTGGCTTTTTCCGAACACGACCATCCTAACACTAGAAAACTTTGTCCTAGTTTGGCAAGTTAACCCGATTAATCCTGAATTGACGATCATTGAAAAGTTCTTTTGTCAGAGTCCAGAACAGATGGAGAAGTTTCCTCTAAAAATCGAGCGAGAAACGCCCTTACAATTTGCCAAGGTTTTTGATGAAGACACCTATGTCAACACCATCATGCAGCAGCAAGTTAAATCGCGAGCCTACAAACCTATTCAGCCACTCGCGCAAGGAACCGAATACGGCATATTTTATTTTCGTAAAACTCTGATCGAAGCAATGAAATTAACCTGAAAATGCCGCCATTTTCTCAGGGTTTGCTCATAGTTCATGGTTCATCGCTATTGGGTATGTAGTTGCGCTTCAGCGCTCTGAAGCGCAACTACATACCTGGAAAAGTTTTATTATGGGCATTACCCCTCAAGATAAGCAAGTAATGGCTCCAAAAACGGTTCCATACCCCGATATGTTTGTGTTTGAGGAGGCATTTGTCGAATTACCGTTGCCAAATTTTTGCGATTTGTGGGATAATCCTTTAGAGCAGAAATTGGATCTACAAAAGACCGAATTGTAAATAAAATATCACCACTTTTTGGCAATCGTCGCAGAGTCTGATGCTCTGTTCTGAGCCACAGGTGTTCTCCGGCATTCTCAGCTGTAATAGCTTTCTCCCATCCTTCTGTTGGCTGATACCAAGCTATAACCAAAAGGGGGGTTGGCGCAATCCCCCAGGCAATTCTAGTTCCAGGACGATCGGGCCTTAAGCGTTCAAAATAGAGTTCCAGAGGATGCTTTAGTTTTTCGGGAAATTCCGGCACAGGGTGATGGATTTTGTATAGAGGGAGTCCAATCTTATCAGGTACTCGCCAGAACAGAGGAAAAGTGGAGGATATTGCCTTGAGAACATGACCTTCTGAAGTTGGTTGCATCAGACATAAATCTTCTTGCACCAATTGACCGGCAAGAGCAATGGGAACATCCTCGTAGTCCGAAATTTCCCAAACTTGACCTGTCTTGAGGTTTTCTATTTTTGTGCCTTCTAATCGATAATATTCTGGGAAGTATTCTAGAAGATGAGCCAGCAGCAATTCTAAGATTTCTTGCTGACCGGCGTGACTGCCTGGAAGGGTCGCAACAACATCTGAGTAGCTTTCTTTTAGACGTTGAGCTTTTATGTTAAGTTCTGGGACAAAGTTTTCATCGATGTCAATCCAGTTTGACAATTGCAGAGCTTCTAGCCCAGACTTCATACTCCACGTTGCTCTAGCTATGTGAAGAGGAAGATATTTAGGTACGCTCACGTTAGGCTTGGTTTTGTCAGACATTTGATTGAGAGAATATTTACAATTGACATCCTCCCACCGAAGAGTCGGAGTACCGAATATAGCGGGGGATTCCAAAGATTGCTCCTTGGGCTTCCTCTTTCTGCGAGTCGGCTTACTTAATTGAGTTGCCCCAACCAAGCAGAGGTCATTCTCTCCAGAGGCGTTAATTTCCGTCTGCCCGACGGTATTTTCTAACATTTCACTTAAGATTGACAACGCAATATTTAGAATATTAATTGCTGCGTTCCAATCTCGATCTTGAATATGCCCACAATTGGGGCATTGATGGGTTCTATTGCTTAAGGTTTTCTTAACGGTCGTACCGCAATTAGAACAATCTTGCGATGTATATTGAGGAGGGACAGCTACAACCGGCACTCCGAATACTTGACCGAAATATTCAAGCCACTGCCTAAAAAAAGTTAACGACATTAGCGATCGCAAGAAGATTTAGCGATTCTGACGAGTAGCTTTACTAACAACATAATAGCAATTCCGCAGACATTTCATTAAACGTAAAGATTTAGGTTAGGTGTGCGATCGCTTATGGAACATATCTGAGTCTGACGGGGTGACAACCCCCGTCAGGTCAATTCGCCTAGAAACTGAAGCTGGTTCTCACTATGCCAACAATCACATCGGGGTTGCGATCGTCGTGATTGGGGGATGTCAGCCAGAAGACGCCGGGGGTAATCGTAATATTGTCGCTCACCTGATAGTTATAGAATGCTTCAACGTGAAAGCCGACATCGCGATCGTTGCGCTGTCCCGGTTCTAAACCGATCGCCTCTGCCAGCGCCCCGTTGCTAGTACCAGTCAGCCTGGGCTGCATCCCAATGATTATGCCAGCTGTATTTCCTTTTTTACCCACATCGTAAAAAACAAAATCCGCATCAAATTGCCATACCTCAGCATCTCCCTTCGTACCTTGTCCCAAAGCTCGCGCCTTGGAATACGCGATCGCGCCACCAAACTCAAAACTTTGCGAAAATCGGTAGAAAGCACCGGCAAACAAAGTGTTAGCAATCACAGGCCCTGCCCCAACCACTCTGGAAGCGTTACTACCGGAAAACGTATCAATCCCAAACGCAGGGGAGTAGCTGTTCATATAGGAACCAGAAAACCTAAACCGACCGAGATTAATCACCGGGCGGACAGAAGCAGAGTAGCCAGCATTGAACAGTCCCGTACCAGGGTCTTCTGTCTTAAAATCCCTTCCCAAGGAAAAGTCCATACTAAACCAGGGAGCAATCTGCCATTGCAAACCAATCCCTGTCTGCTGATTCACCGGGTAAAGCAACGGAGCCGTTTTACCGAAATACGATACTGGCCCGCTAGACAGACTGTTCAATCCCGTGATGGGTGCCGAGAGAATCCTGTTGCTGGCAAAGGCATCAAAAGAAATCGCCACTTTGTCGTTGATCGGTAAGCGGTATTGCAATTGGCTGAGGCCAATATCGCTATCCCCAAACCCATATACCTCGGCACCTGTGATTGCAAGACGGGCTTCATTTGTGGTGCCGATCGAATCCGTGGTCGGGAATTGGGTAGCGGTGTTAAATGTTTTGAGATTCGACGCTTCTAAGCCGACTATCAAGCTGTCTTTACCCGTGAAGCTGGTCAGCAAGGTGAGATAGGTGTGATGGGCATAAGTGGCGTTATTGGCAGGGCCAGCATTTTCGCCAAACACATCTCCAAAATAGGTCATTACCAGACCGCTAAGCTTGGTGGTAGTAGAAAACTGCTGGTTCTCTATTCTTGCTGCACGCGCTTCCAGGGCGTCTACGCGACCCCGCAGGGAAGCAAGTTCGGCTGCAAACTCTTCTTGCAGTCTTTGCAATGAGACCAGGTCTTCTTTACCAATACCTTGCGGTAGTGTGGCAATCAATTCTTGAATTCGATTCAAGCAAGAATTTAACCCAGCCGCAAATTCGTAGCGAGTCATCGCTCGGTTACCGCGATAAGTACCATCTGGATAACCTTCAATACATCCATATCGCTCAACCAGAGACTGCAATGCTGCAAACGCCCAATCTGTTGGTTGCACGTCTCTGAGGCTGGAGACTGAGGTCACCCTTCCCATCGATGAGGTTTTTTCTGATGACTCAGGCGCGAGGGTATTCCCCAAGGCCCGATCGGTTCCAATATTCCGATCGGGCCTTTCCACAGAAACAGCTGGATCGGGTGAAGTGGTTTGCCCTTCAATGCCAATATTCTGGTAAGGCACTTCCACAGAAACAGCTGGATCGGGTGAAGTGGTTTGCCCTTCAATGCCAATATTCTGGTAAGGCACTTCCACAGAAACA
>CASBRD010000431.1 GCA_949128025.1 Oscillatoriales cyanobacterium PMM_0008
AAAGCATAACAACTCCGAAAGAGCCGCAATTTCACCCGGATGTGTGAGCAATTCAGTAGCTACTGGGGATTAAGCTGAAATCAAGTAAATGCACCCTGATGATGCCCCTCCTTGGAGGGGTTTTTTGTTGGGCGATCGTAAAACCGCTCTGACAACAAAAAGCCCGTTCAGCTGGTATGGCTGTCCGGGCGGGAGAGAGATTGTATGCTTGTTAAATTATCACAATATCCGCCCAACATATCCGGAAGCTTTTGTCGTAGCTTTCTGGCAGACAACTGGGGAGAGTGTCGAAATATGTATAGATAGATTTAATACTCGCGCAGTCATTTTTTTATGCTTTAATAAGCAGCTTAGCTAATAACATCTTACATAATGGCTGAAAGTTCATCCACGACAATAATCCGACCTTTGCACAGAGCGCGAATCAGGCGATCGATCGCGCTTCTTTGTTCTTCTTCAAGGGATTCATCCAACATGGCTGCCATCAATCCATAGCGGTCTGCCAAGGTTAGGCGACCGGAGGCGCTGACTTGAGCGAATAACTCGGAAATTGCGTTGGGGAGAAGTTGAAGTTGCATTGTTATTGGCTGAACTCGATACTCTTAATATCGCTTAAATTATTATGGCTGAGAGTGATTAAACCAGCCTACTGAATGTGACAATTAATGACCTCTGATAGTGAGTTAAAGCGGTTTGTCAGTGTGACAAATTGTAGTGAACAGTGTGAGATAAATCACACACCTAGTGACAACCCTGTATATTTTGCGGAATTGATGTTACTGCGTCATATCGTGTCCGGTCGATTAGTCATAGTTAAATCTTAGGTATGTTGTTGCGCTTGGGCGCTATCTTAAAGAGCGCTGAAGCGCAACAACATACCTAAGAAGTTTTATCGTTGCTAATTTAAGGGGAATTTAGACCAAAATGTATAAATATCAATATTGTCTGAGATTAGTAGAGGGGGGAGAGGGCGATCGCATCTATCCCCATCCCCTAACCCGTAATTAAGCCAACTGCTCTGGATCTAAGCCCAATTCGCGCAGTTTTGCCGCCAATCTTTCAGCTCGCTCCTCAGATGCTGTTGCTCGCTGCTGTGCCTCTGCTGATTGCTGCTCAGCTAAAATTGTTCTCTGTTGAGCTTCTGCTGATTGCTGTTCGGCTAAAATGGTTCGCTGTTGAGCTAAAATGGTTAGCTGTTCGGCAGCTGCCGCTCGCTCGCTGCCGGTAGGAATCAACTCTCCATCTAAAGTCATCCACCTTAACCACAGTCGATCGATATTTTTATAACTGCCTCGCCACAAACCTAAACTCAGTTCTAGCTCAGGAATTGGCAAGCGCCCCTCAGTTAGTTCTGTAGATTCATAATGACCGCCTGTGAGGCGAAAAGCTTGCACGCGATCGGTATAGCGACTAAAAACAATGTAGTAGGGAACGCGCAAAATTCGCTCGTAAACTTGCCACTTGGTTGGTGGATTCCCCCGTTTGCTGACAGTTTGACCCAAATCTTCTTCTTCTGTGCCAGGAGACAACAATTCAACTACCACAAAGGGGCTAACCTGTTCTTGCCAGATGACATAACTTAAACGCATATCGCGCCCCTCGTATAACTGAGGCACTCCGACGACGCCGAACCAATCTGGACGTTTATACCAGTTGGGATGGTTGACATCGTAGTAGAGATTGAGGTCGATCGCACAAAACAGTCGATCGATATCCCAATTGGGAGGGCTAAAAGTTATGTCTAATAATTGCGATTGGTCTAAATGAAATGTGTCTGGCAATCCTGGTTCCTCTGCATTTTCACTGGGCAAATCGTACATCGTCGGTAATGTCAAGCGGGGTGAAAGAGGCGGATCGGTTTGAGGAGGTAGGCGAGTCATACTAATTTTGGATTGGCGATTAAATGCTATTAATTCACGACTTGAGCGCCATGAAGTCGCGGATCGTCCGATCCAGCTTTTGCCGATTTTACGGGGGCGTTAAATTTGGAAATTTGCCCGGTTGTTCTAGCATGGGGTACTGGGTTACCAGTAGCTAAGGCTTCTAAATTTGCTGCCATGATGGTGCGCGGTTGTTCGCCGATGCTTTGTGCGATCGCTTCCCCATTGTTGCCAAAAAAGACAAAATGAGGAATCCCATCGACCCGATAACGCTCGATTTCTGGCAACCACTTGTTGTTATCCACATTCAGCATGACAAAATTCACTTTGTCAGCGTACTGCTGTTCGAGTTCTCCCATATCCTTAGCCATCGTCTGACAGCTGACACACCAATTGGCGTAAAACTCCATTAGCGTTGGTTTGCCATTACTGAGGGCTACTTCCAACGGTGTGGAATTTTCCGCTAAAGTGGTGAGGGTAGAGGTGTCTGTCTGAGTTCGGATGCCAAACAAGAGGGAAACGGTGAGTGCGATCGCAGCCAAAACAACCAATAAATTTCTTAAGCGCCTCCCTACTGTCGATTCTGAGTTTTCTGGAGACGGCATCGGCGATAATGGTGATTTGGTAGTCATTGGATTTCTTTAACAAAATGATTACGCTTTAATTTTAATGTAAATGAAGTTGACAGAGGCTATGATGCTACTTAATTTCTATCGATTCCTTATTTTACTTGTGGGTAGCGGGTTGCTAATAGCCGCTACCAATCCGCTACCGGAGATAGTAAATCACCCAAAACCGCAACTGGAGTTGGATATAACTCCTTTTCGAGGCGCTGGATGTATCGTTAACGAGTATGATGGTCTCGATTGCGACCCCCAAGGGCCAGCGGTAGCTTTCGGATGTAACCGATTAAGCAAACCCTCCGATTTGCTGGGTGGACTGAAGCCACTACTTCCCTTGGTATTGTGCAAGCAAATACCCTCGCGATCGCAGCCAGAACCAGGGGATTATTTCTACCGTACTGGTGGGTTACTTCCCAACTATATTCGTTATATTGTATTCAGAGATGGCAAGTTTAAGCTCGTCAAAAACCTGGCTGAGTTCAAAAAAATATTTGCCCCGATTGAATCTGCTGAGGAAGCTTTGAGTTATATTCTAGCGGTTAAGAATCTCAATGCTTATTACGGGCAAAAAGCTAATCCTGATTACGAATATTTTGTGGATAGAATAGAAGATACTCATGTCGTTAAAACCGAGCAAGGTTATTTAATGAATTTGTACGAAAAACGAGTATTTGGCTGTGGCCCTCATCCGATTTCGGTAGTAAATATTTTGGTAACGACTGGAGGTAATATCCGAGAGGTGAGTAGAAAAGAGGTGTATAAAAATCCAGCCGAAGATATGCTTTGTGTGGATTAACAGATTTTAGATGGCGAATATCAAAATGACCAACACTTTCAGTGGTGAAAGATAATGAAAAAACGAGTTAAGCTGACTTTTCCCAAACGTGCGATCCAGATGCCTGTAGCTTATCGACTGGCTAAGGATTTTAATGTGGCTACAAATATTATCCGCGCTCAAGTTGCGCCGAATCAAGTTGGCAAGCTGGTGGTGGAACTGTTGGGTGATATCGATCAATTGGATGCGGCGATCGAATGGATGCGATCGCAGGATATCACCGTTTCCTTAGCCAGCCGCGAAATCTTGATTGACGAAGATGTCTGCGTCCACTGCGGTTTGTGTACTGGCGTCTGTCCCACGGAAGCCCTTAACCTGGAACCGCAGACGTTTAAGCTAGCATTTACGCGATCGCGCTGCATCGTCTGCGAACAGTGTATCCCCACTTGTCCCGTCCAAGCAATTTCTACCAATTTGTGAACTACTCTAGTAATCGACGTTTAAAGCTGAAAAATATCAGCTAAAACGCTGTCGTCTCCCTGAAGTCTTGTTTTCTTAGCTGGAGAATCATAAAGCACGATCAGCGATTTTTGATTTCCTTCAGTAGAAAAAAACGTCATTCCCTCAGCATGATCTTCTCCATCGCCGTAGGGAATGTCGAGAATTGGTGTAGGTTTTGATAACACATTTTCTGGCAAATTAACCCCATTTTCCAATCGGTAAATCCTCACTGGGCCATCTATATCCATAGTAGGCCCCGCCAAAATTAACAAGTCTTGACCGTCGATACACAAGTCACGAACTCCTAAGCCGTCAAGGTCAATAAAATGTTTTTTGTATCGCTTATCTTCTACTTTCTTAAGTTTCAAGCTTGTCGAATTAATTTCTTTGACTTTTATTTCCAGTACGATCGCCCAACCCCGCAGCACTGGCCCCCGCAAACCCAGAAAAATATTATTCTTATAAACAGCTAAACCCTCTATGTCAAAACCATTATCTTTTCCCGGAATCTCCGCTTTCAAAAATGGGGCTATGTGAGGGTCTTTTAAAAGGACATCGGTGAGAGAATTGCCGCTTTTAGTAGTTTCTAATCTAGCTGCCGTCAGTTGTTTATCTGGATTTTCTGGGTGAGTGCAAGACTGGTATAAGCGATCGCCTACCAGAGGAATTCGTGCTAATAAAAAGCGGTTTTTTTCGGGTTCGATAATGGCCAGATTTTGGATGTTTTCCAGGTCTGTTTTCTTAGAATTTGGTTTTTTGCGTTTCAGGCTGTGAGAACCAACTAACCAAAGGTAGCCATCGGCGTAATCGAGCCCTTCAATATCAATTTCTTTGTCGCTATCGGTGATTGGGGGGACAAAATCTGCCACTAGAAAGCGTTCGTGATTTTCAAATGTATTGGGAACAGTACAGGACAGCCGCTCAATACTTGATGTTTCATCACAACCCAACCACAAATAGTTTCCAGGGGTGAGTGCAACAGCAGACAGACTTTCCCGGCTGTCTTGAATGCCTGACTTGAATCGGAGTAAAACTTGTTCAATCGTGGATTTTTTTTCTTTCATGTCTAATATTTTATAATTCAGATCGGATGGTAACGAAGTGGAACTGCAATGAAGTTTTGGAATACTGTTGACTGTTGACTGTTGACTTTTGAGAGTGAACAGCGAACAGTGAACAGCAAACGGTGAACTTACGGTTATAGTGTTTCCATTTGAAATGTAAACAATGGTAGGTTGGGTTAGACGCGGTAATTAACTTCATAATGCTCACAGATACGTCTTTGACCGCGTCGTAACCCAACATTCACTATTAAATATGTGTTCACGACTCATTTGAAAACGCTATATAACCGCGATCGATATAATTCTACCAATTTTGCAGTCTCTCGATCTCTAACTAAAGTATTAGCACACAGAATGCCTGATGCAGCAACGGCAGGAACGCCAATTCCAGGCATGGTGCTGTCGCCAACGCGGTACAATCCGCTGATGGGGGTGTGTGGGCCTGGAAATGTGCCTTTTCCGGCGGCGATCGCAGGCCCATAAGTGCCGCGATCGCGACGCAGGTAGTGGGAGTGGGTCAGAGGTGTACCGATGAGTTCGATCAGGATGCGATCGCGAAGATCGGGAATTATTTTTTCTAGGGCAAGAAATAGAGATTGCGATCGCGCTTTTTTCTTCTCTTCATAACTATCATCCCGCTGCCAATTATCGTAAGGTTCCAAAGTATAACAATGAACCACATGATGTCCGGTTGGTGCAAGATTGACATCCCACACAGAAGGAATCGAAATCATGCAAGTATTTCCAGGTTCGGTAATATCACGATTAGCATCGTGAACAACTACATGATGTCCGGTAATATTTTCCAAACCTTCAGCGCGAATACCCAAATGCAAGTGCATAAAACTATCAACAGCAGGTGTAGCGAGAGACTTTTGGCGATATGATTGCGGCAAATCTTCTGGTTTCAGCAGTTTAGTATAGGTATCCCAAATAGTCGCATTAGAAATAACGATCGCTGCTTTGATAATTTCCCCATTTCGCAACCTAACTCCGATAACTTTGCCAGATTCTAATAATATTTCTTCCACATGAGCATTCAATCTCAATTTCCCGCCCCAGCGTTCCAACCCTCTCACCAAAGCATCAACAATTGCGCCACTTCCCCCGACCGGATAATCGACCCCGATATTGCTGCGTTCGCCTAGCATAAAAGCCACTTCCGGCGCAATAGTTCCCTCTGCTTTCAAACCAGATAGCAGAAAACATTCTAAATCGATTAGTCGTCGCACCCAAGCATCTTTCACCTCTTTGTCCATCACCTCACCCACAGAACCTTGTACTATTCCGATTTGGGGTAATAATTTTAATAGTGATGGCAGATATCTTGTCAGTAAGACGGGAATTATCTGCAAATCTGCGCGTAAAGCTAAAGTGGGAATACCTTTTAATGCTTCGTACAATTGCAGCAAAGGTTTTTCAAAGCGTTCGAGTTCGATCGCACCTTGCGGCGTAATTTTTGCTACTTCTTTTCGATAACGTTCCGCATTGCTATAAACCGGAAAAGTGCCTTCTGGAAAATGATAATGTCCCAGCGGATCGTAACTTACGGTTTCGACAGATTCGCCCAAAACCTCAAGCACTTGCCGCAAAGGATTGAGGCTTTGAGGGTGATTTAAGCCACAATAAAATGAGGGGCCAGAATCAAACTGAAAGCCGCGTCGCGAGAAGCTGTGCGCCGCACCGCCCGCAATGGCGTGACTTTCGCAGACTAACACTTGCTTGCCGTAACGTGCGAGTAGTCCCGCAGCGGTTAAACCGCCGATACCGCTACCGATAACGATGACATCCATATCTTGCAGGGGTGAAAAAAGCGATCGCGAGAGCAATTATCTAGCACCACGGGAGGTAGAACCTCTCGGATCTCGTGACCAGGTTCAACCTGGTCACGAAAATACAGAGGCGGAGCCTCTTGTCTTGGTGCAATACCTGAATTTAGCTGCCAAATCTAGCCAGTAATTCCTCGCGAGATAATTGCAGCAAAAATCCGGTAACTTCTTGGGTTGGAAAATTCAACAAGCGATCGATAATTCCTGACAATTCCTCATCTATCGAACCAAATCGGAATTGCAACAAATTTTCTATAGTAGCGCGGCGTTCCTCCCTGATCAGCTGTAAACCTTGCTGTAAACCTTGCTGTAAACCTTCCTGCAAACCTTGCTGCAAACCTTGCTGTACACCTTGCAGGACGCCTTGCACTATAGCCTCTTCCCGCAATTTCAAAAGTAGTGGTGATAATTCCATAGCTAACTCCCGATCTTCTCGATCTATATTTTGACTTGCTTGTATGGTGAACTGCAAATTAGACAACAACAAAAGAGCGTTTGAACGTAACGGATGATCTGGTGGAAGTGCGCCTATTTCGTTAATCGCTTGCTTTTGCACTTTTCCTTTACCCAAGATTCTCAGCCATAGTGTTTCTGGAGTACGCGGTAACTGGTGAATTGCGACGATCGCAGTTTTCAGATATTTTGATTGCCTCTTGCAAGGAAGTTTCGGCTGAGGCTAGCTGACCGGCACGGGCTTGGGTTAACCCTAAATGTGCTACTGTATACATTTGAGAGCATAATATTTTATTTGTTTGATAAATTGCCAAGCTTTCTTTTTGCAATTCTATCGCTTTGGCATAATTTCCCATCACAAAGTAAACAGGCCCCAGTTCGTCCAGAGCCATACCTTGCCAAAATTGGTTATTTGTTTGCTTAGCGATCGCACTCATTTGCTCCAAAAGTGCGATCGCTTTCTGGTACTGCTCAAAATAAATCAAAGCATACCCTGCATTATTCAAAATGCGTACTTCATCCTGGCGATTTCCCTCTTTTCGTGCCTTGGCTAATTCTGCCTGATACGTATCAATAGTGTACTGATAAGCTGCCCGCAAAACATTTGGATCTTGAGCCAGTGCAGGTGGATTACCGGCGATTTTTATGGAACTGAAAGTAAAGGTAGCAAGTAGGGTAATGAACGCTACGATACCAAGTTTGCGTGTTTTCATGGTTCTCATTAACAATTATGTTTTTACTCAGCTTTTGCTTTGCAGGCGTCTGGGATTTAAGCTAACGCCCACCAAAGATGAGGGGGCAAACGTGGCGCGGATAGTGAGAAAGCTGTACAAACCAATTCTTTCGATCGAATTGTCGTCATGGGAGGTAGGTGTTCGGCAATCAAGGCATCTCGTCCTCTGTTTTAACCTGACAAACCCTTTAAGATCGAAGTATGAAGAAACTTTTCGAGCTTGGGGCCATGAAACGCATTGTTTTGATTGCTGGGTTTGAATCCTTCAACGCCGACTTGTACCGCAAAGCCGCTGATTTGGCTGTCGCAAGCTGCCCCGAACTGGATATCCGGGTGTTTAGCGATATTGCACTACGCACCGAACCCGAAGCCGTAGAAGCCGCACTGCAAGGCGCAGATGTCTTCTTCGGCAGTTTGCTATTTGATTACGACCAAGTTATGTGGCTGCGCGAAAGAATTCAGCACATCCCCATTCGCCTCGTATTCGAGTCAGCCTTAGAGTTGATGAGTCTCACCCAAATTGGTGCATTCAAAATTGGCGACAAACCCAAAGGAATGCCCAAACCAGTTAAATTTATACTCGACAAATTCAGCAACGGACGAGAAGAAGACAAACTCGCCGGTTACATCAGCTTTTTGAAAGTAGGGCCAAAATTATTAAAATATGTGCCAGTCCAAAAGGTGCAAGACTTACGCAACTGGCTGATAATCTACGGTTACTGGAATGCTGGCGGCACAGATAATGTCGTTTCCATGTTCTGGACGCTTGCAGAGAAATATTTAGGTTTGAAAGTAGGAGAAATCCCGCCACCAGTCGAAACCCCAAACATGGGATTATTGCATCCCGATTATCAAGGTTATTTTGAATCACCGCGTCAATACTTAGAATGGTATCGGCAAAAGAAGGGTAAAGGCTTCCCAGTCCCCAGTCCCCAGTCCCCAGTTGTAGGAATTCTCCTTTATCGCAAGCACGTCATCACAAAACAACCATACATTCCCCAACTAATTCGCCACTTTGAAAAAGCAGGATTAATTCCATTACCCATCTTTATTAATGGCGTTGAAGGTCACGTTGCCGTCCGAGATTGGATGACAACTGCCTACGAAACCGCCCAAAGAAAACAAGGAAATATTGAAACTGCCTCACTATCCAGCGAGGCAGTTGAAGTTGATGCGATCGTATCTACAATAGGCTTTCCGTTAGTTGGTGGCCCAGCCGGTTCAATGGAAGCGGGGCGTCAAGTTGAAGTTGCCAAACGCATCCTTACTGCCAAAAATGTACCCTACATTGTATCCGCACCGCTGCTAATTCAAGACATACACTCTTGGACTCGGCAAGGCGTTGGGGGCTTGCAAAGTGTCGTTTTATACGCGCTGCCAGAATTAGATGGTGCGATCGATCCAATTCCCCTTGGTGGTTTAGTCGGAGAAGACATTTATCTAATTCCCGATCGAGTTAAGCGTCTTACAGGTAGGCTGAAAAAGTGGATTTCCCTGCGACAAAAAGCATCATCTGAACGCAAAATTGCCATTATTTTGTATGGTTTTCCACCCGGATATGGTGCTACAGGAACAGCAGCATTATTGAACGTACCGCGCAGTCTTCTCAAATTCCTCCACGCATTAAAAGACCAAGGTTACAACGTCGGGGAACTACCAGAAGACGGCGAAGAATTAATTCGTCGCGTCAAAGAAGCCGATGAAGCTATTATTACTGTAGTACAGGCATCCTGCCTGTCACAGGAAAATAACAAGCAAGATGCTTGTTCTACTGATGTTCAGCCGACAAGAACTGTCAACGTAAGAACCCTAGAAAAATGGTTAGGCTATCTCCTAACCACCCGCGTTGAAAAACAATGGAAATCCCTCACAGGTACGGGAATTAAAACTTATGGAGATGAATTTCAAATTGGCGGAATACAGTTAGGAAATATCTGGATTGGCGTACAGCCACCTCTCGGAATTGCTGGCGATCCCATGCGGTTAATGTTTGAACGTGATTTAACGCCTCATCCCCAGTATGCAGCTTTTTATAAATGGCTACAAAACGACCTGAAAGCTGATGCAGTCGTTCACTTTGGAATGCATGGCACCGTTGAGTGGTTACCCGGTTCTCCTCTAGGTAACAC
>CASBRD010000432.1 GCA_949128025.1 Oscillatoriales cyanobacterium PMM_0008
AAATTCCACAGTTTGAGAGTTTTGTCATCTGAACCAGAAATCGCTTTTTTCCCATCCGGTGTGATGGCGACTGCTGTTACCCAGTCGCTATGACCATTAAAAGTAAACAGCAACCTCGCATTTGGGGCAGTTAAGCTATTAGTTAAAGGTCGCAACCAAGTTGTTTTACTCTGCTTTGCTTGCTCAAGCATTGCTTGAATTTCCGGCATTTTCAAACTAGCCAAACGCCCCCGCAATTGACTCCCCAGTTGCGTCTTATCTTGATTCAAAACATGGGCTGAAAGTCCTAACGCCCCTTGTATCAATTTCAGCGCTTTGACTTTCTCCGAGTTGTACTCTGGGTGAGTTAAAACTTCTGCATCATCCAGCAAATCATAATCAGCCATCAAAGATTGCACGCCAAACTCAGGATGATTAATCTTTGCTGCTAAAAAGTCAAAATTCGTCAGCAGTTCGTAATACTCGGCTAAATTCCCAGAGTTCATCAAAGTATAGGGAAACTTACCCAGATATACCCGTTGGAATATTGAACTTTCTGCTGTTAATTTATCTGCAAATTTTTGCATCTTACTTCATCTCGTTTTTGTAGGTTGGATTGAACGAATGTGAAACCCAACTCTTGCTGATGGGTGATGTTGGGTTACTCTTCGAGAAGGCTGCGCCTACGTTCCTCAACCCAACCTACGTTTGAAATAGTCAACAATGCGTTGATTTACATCCTTAAATAGTTTCCGAGTTCCTTTCAACTCCTTTTTACCTTCCAGAAAATCCAGAAAACTGGCATGATAAATGCTGTAACAAACATCCCCATCAATTTTCTGCTGCTTCAAATACTCCACCCACTCATCTAAAGTCTTTTCCACCTCATACTCTTCCATATTGGCAATATCGGCAATCATCTCGCAGGGAATCGGCGTGCCAATCTCCTTTAAAATAAATAGGATAATCACCATCTTTTCTTTGGGTGCAGTTTCCATCCCCATCCGCACCCAATGGTTTTGATAATAATCCAAAAGACCCTGCGGCAATTGCGTTAAATTCAGGTCATCATATTCACCTTTAGCAATCGTCGGTAAAATATAGAAAAGATACATAAAATTGTTTTGGCTCTTATCCGCCATCTGCTCAACAAAAACTTCAGCAGCGATATGGCGTTCTTGAATCCATTTTTTCAATCCATCCTTATATTCTGGGTCTTCATAGAGAAATAAACGAATATACTCTTTCACATCTTCCCGGCTAAAATTCACATAATCCTCTCCCCTTAAATCTAATTCCTTCATCACTACTCCCGGCGATACAAGCAACCGCTTTGTTTCCAGAGTATAAGGTCGTCTAGTTAACAGAAAATAAACCCTATCCGGCAAAGTTATCGGTAAATGTAATAGATTACCTCCTGGTTCTTGTTCCACTTCATCCAGCGCATCAACAACAATCACCAACCGTTCCCCAGCAGGGATTTTTTGACTAACCTTCGCCAACAAAGTCGGTAAATTATCTTCTTTCGCCTCCCTCAATTCGTAACGATTAATCAGTTGTTGGCGAATACTTTGCCGAAATAGTTCCGGGCGATTGTGCTGTACTACCAAAATATTAAAATAGCAGGGAGATTTGGATTTATCAACATACTTCGCAGCAATGGCACTTTTCCCCATTCCCGCATCACCGACAACTGTAAAATAACCGGAGGAATTATCTTTGAGAAATGCTTCAAAAGCATCGAATACAAATTTTCGACCGCAAAATCTGCGAGTCTTTTCTTGTATCAGTGCGTCAAATTCCTGGTTAATCTGCTGGGGATACCAGTCTTTCGGGTCAACTATTTCGGTTGGTTCGATTTCCAAGGCTTTTGCAATCTGACTAACTTGCCATCTTTCCACCCCGTTAGGGCATTCTTTTGTCCCAAGTAATCGCTTAATGGTATCTTCAGAGACAGAAGCTTTTGTCGCCAGTTGCGCTATGGTCAACTTGGGATTTTTATTTTTATAAGCTTCTCTGAGCTTATTTTTACCTTCTGCACTGGATTGCACCTTATCAGATTCTAGCATAACATTTTTTCGGGATTATTTTTGTATAGGACTTACACAATTGTCACAAGACAAGGATTAACTCTTAGGTACGTTGTTGCGCTTTAGCGCTAAAGCGCAACAACGTACCTTTGATTAATGTACCAGTTGCGTAATTTGCTCGATTTTAAGATTATATCAAATTAGTCTTACCTAGTCTAGGGCAGATAGATTTTGTTACATTGCCCTATCTGCCCTAAAAAATAGGGCAAAAGAAAATAACAGTTAAACCTAATTGCCATTGAGCTTAATTTTTATGTTGCTTAGTATGTACCTAGATAGTTAAGCAAACGAAAAAAAGTTTTTGCTATCTCTTTCAATCCTGTGATTACCAACCCAAAGGAGAATCAAATGTCACTAAAAAGCATTGCCCAAATCATCACGGAAAGCCAAAGCTTGCAAAATATCATTTCCCACAATCAAAACGGAGGAGAAGACTTACTAACTCAAGTCCAACATTCCTTAGCCAAATCTTCTGCCAAGATTCGCATTTGCAAGGTAATGAAAAATCAGATTCGCATTTTGATTCCCTCCACCATTAATATTGACGTACCTTGCGATACCTCCAATTACGTCGAAACAGCTAACGAATTGTTTAGCAAATGTTTTGGCGGTACTATTTGCAAACGCTTTGTCGGTTTCTACCAAAGTGATGATGCGCGATTAATTAGTGAGTCAATTTTCGAGGTAGAAGCATGGATGACGGAAGATGAATTATGGCAACATCTTAGCCAATTAGCTGATTTCATCTTCCGTTTGCTGACGGAATTAAATCAAGAAACGGTGTTTTTTGTCATAAATAATGTCGCTGCTTTGGTTGAAGTTGCCGACATTTCACATCTGAATCTGAAAGCTGCATAACCATAATCCATAAGTAATTACAGCGGATTGCAGTCGGATGAAGTACACAATAGAAACCCACCGCCAATACCTGCCTGGTATTGGCGGTGGGTTGTTGAGATACAGCGTTTTTCAAGTGAGTATATAGAAACCCGGTTTCTCTGTACTTCATCCAACTGCAAGCCGCTGTAATTATAAATTTATATATAGCGCATCTAAATCAAGACCATGTTATTTAATGGCTGCGCTTTAGAATGAGCATAGCGGCGCAGCTACCAACATTACAAAAATCTTGGCCAGCTTAAATAAGCTGATTTTGCAAAAATATGTTATGCTATTATAGAGTTGCCAATTACCTCACCATTAGAAAACAATGTTAACTCAAACTCAACAACGCTTATCTACTTTAGAAGAGTATCGAAAGTTAGAAGAAACTGCTGAGTTTAGAAGTGAATACCATGATGGAGAAATTATCGCAATGACAGGTGGCACGATTAATCATAACCGGATTATAGGCAATATGTATGCCTATTTAAAATCAGCTTTGCGAGGAAAAAATGCCGAAGCATTTATGAGCGATTTGCGCTTATGGATTCCTGTATATCGGCGGGGTTTCTATCCTGATGTGATGGCGATCGCGGGTCAGCCTATTCTGAATGAAGGGCGCAAAGATGAGGTGACCAATCCTTCACTTATTGTGGAAGTGCTTTCTAATTCTACGAGGGATTTTGACAGAGGTAAGAAGTTTCGTTTCTATCGGTCTATTCCTACATTACGTGAGTATTTGCTGATTGACCAGTATGAGTATTCGGTGGAACAATATGTCAAAAATGAATCAGAAAAGTGGTTATTCCAGGAGTACGAAGATGCAGATGCTAATGTTTCTTTGGTTTCGCTAGAAGTAGAGATGTTGATGAGCGATATTTATGAAGGTGTAACATTTGAGGATGAAGTTACTGAATAAAGTTTGAGGAAACTATACGGTATGCTGGCGCGAGATGCCTTCAGTATCAAAACAAACGCGCAGGCTTTTCTCGAATCCGCGCTTCAATCGGTTTTACTTTCTCAATCAAAGCGATTAAAAAATTGTAATCAGGCACTTTAGCGTTCGGAATATAACCAGCCTCTTGTGCTAGATCTGGCGAAACCTCACTCATAGCTTTTTGAATCAGTTCTTGTTGGTTGCGTTCAACCTTGGGACTAACCAGAACAGATCCCACAGGAATTTGGCGACTGGTATGGATAATGCGAAACTCTGCGGGACTAAACTGTGAGCGATCGCGATCGAATTCGTCTTTGGACAAAGCGCCTGCAACGACCTCCCCTTTGACAATCCACTCTAGAACAGTCTGGGAACAATTGCCAGATATTATCAAGACTGTACGTGCTGATAGAAAAGTCGTTTAACGTTTTCTGCACAGAATATATAGAGTCCGACAATTGCTGCTAGCACCAACAGGAATTCAATCGGCAAGGGTTGAAACCCTAATAAACCTGCAAGTGGAGTATAGGGAAGGAAGAGTGTGACCATGACGATCGCGATCGTTGCCATTAGTAAATACTTCCCTGGCTTACTTTTGAGAATAGATTGCCGCGTCCGAATTACCAGCACAATCATGGATGCAGAAATCACCGATTCCATAAACCAACCAGTTCTGAATTGTGCTGCGTTGGCGTGCAGCAGCAACAGCAAAGTTCCAAAGGTGAGGTAATCAAAGATTGAACTAAGTAACCCAAATACCAACATAAAGTTACGGATAAACCCGATGTTCATGCGGCGGGGTTTGTTGACCAGTTCTTTATCGACGCGATCGGTCGCGATCGTCATTTCTGGAAAATCAGTTAGTAGGTTCACGATCAAAATTTGACTCGGTAGCAGGGGCAAGAAAGGTAGAAATAGAGAAATACCTGCCATGCTAAACATATTGCCGAAATTAGCACTTGTTGCCATAAACACATATTTGAGCGTATTAGCAAAGGTAATTCTTCCCTCCTTCACGCCTTCGACCAAAACATTTAGGTTTTTTTCCATTAACACAATGTCGGCAGCTTCCTTGGCCACATCAACAGCACTCTCAACGGAAATACCCACATCAGCAGCATGAAGCGCTGAGGCATCGTTAATGCCATCGCCGAGATAACCAACCACATTCCCCGCTTTTTTAAGGGCAATGACGATCCGCTCTTTTTGATTTGGCTCAACTTCAGCAAAAACATTTATTTTCCCAACTTGATGTATGAGCGCTTCATCACTGAGCTTTTGCAGTTCAGTACCCGTCAAAACCTTTGGTTCCGGTAGTCCCACCTGTTTAATGATACTGATGGCAACTGCTCGACTATCACCCGTGATCATTTTTGTGGTAACGCCCAGATCCTTCAAATCCTTGAGGGTATCACCAATGCCTGCTTTGGGTGGATCGAAAAGGGCAAGGTAGCCCAAAAATGTCATGTTTGTTTCATCATCTTTGCTGAAGGAATCGCGATTGTCGTCAAACGACACGCAAGCTCCAAAGTTGCGGTAAGCTACTCCCAAAACCCGAAATCCTTCACTGCCTAATTTATCAGCTAGTTGTTGAATATTGTCCCGCCGATCTGCAATGTCAATTGTTTTTCCATCAACAGTTTCGACCGTTGAGCAAACATCGAGAATCGGCTTCAGCGCACCTTTAGTAACAATTAGATGGTTATTTTCTTTAAGAAACAGAATGCTAAGGCGTTTACGATTGAAATCGTAGGGAACTTCATCTAGTTTCTGATAGCTGGAGATGTCGAAGGTCTTGTGCTGACGAATTGCGCTATCGATCGGATTGACATAGCCTGATTCAGAGGCAGCATTCAAATAGGCGTAGAGCATAACGCGATCGCTCTCCTTCCCCTCTACATCAACCGCAGAGTGAATTTTCACCTCCCCTTCCGTCAGCGTGCCTGTCTTATCTGTACAAAATACATTCATGCTGCCAAAGTTTTCGATCGCAGGCAGTCGTTTCACAATCACCTGTTTTTTCGCCATCTGTTTAGCACCGCGAGCCAAATTAACACTGACGATCGCAGGCAGCAGTTGGGGGGTCAATCCCACAGCTAAGGCGAGGGAGAAGAGAAAGGATTCCAGCACGGGGCGTTGCAAATAAACGTTGGCGGCAAAAATCAGCACCACCAAAATCAACGTCACTTCCATCAGAAAGTAGCCAAACTTGCTGAGTCCCGTTTCAAATTCGGTTTCGGGGGGTCTAAGTTTCAGGCTTTCTGATACCTTGCCAAATTCAGTCTGCTTTCCCGTCTGTACCACGATCGCTTTTGCAGTACCACTAATAACATTTGTTCCCATATAAAGGGTGTTGGTGCGATCGCTGAGTCCGACTTCGGCAGGCAATACGCCACTCATTTTATCAGCGGGATAGGTTTCTCCCGTCAGTGCTGCTTCATTCACCGACAAATCCTTAGACTCTAAAATCAGGCAGTCACCGGGAATACTATTGCCAGCAGTAAGCAACACAATATCACCTGGAACCACGTTCTCATTGGGGATTTCTTGAGATTGACCATCTCTCAAAACTGTGGCTTTTACTTGTACTTGCAAAAAAGAATGTAGAGACGTTGCAAAAAAGAATGTAGAGACGTTGCATGCAACGTCTCTACAAGGGTTCTAGGTAATGCACCTTTAATTTTTGGAGATGTCTATTGCCGATCGATCGAAACCATCGATACAACTTTCTTCAAACTGTCACCATAAACAACTGATGTCTTTAGATGTTAGGGTGTTTAAATGTGGCAATTGTGGATATAATGCCGATCGAGATTTCAACGCGAGTCGAAATTTAGAAATTTATCCACAAAACGCGGTTGGCTAAACCGTGTAAGTCTGCTGAGGGTTAACCGCTCGGATGCGCCCAAGGAAGCAGAAAGTAAGCACTAAAATGAGATATCGGCGAAATATCGTGATATACCGTTTTATATCAGTCTTATGTAGCAGTTTTTGCGTCTATTTCACCTGTGAAGAGTTTATGAGTTCTCCGATTCGCTTCCTCATGTGCGCCCCCGACCACTACGACGTAGATTATGTGATTAATCCCTGGATGGAAGGGAATATTCACAAATCATCCCGCGATCGGGCCGTCGAACAGTGGCAAAATCTTCATCACATCCTCAAAGACCACGCGATCGTGGATTTGGTCAAACCCCAAAAGGGTTGGCCCGATCTGGTGTTTACCGCTAACGCCGGTCTAGTCTTGGGTCAAAACGTCGTCCTCAGTCGCTTTTACCACAAAGAACGACAAGGGGAAGAACCTTATTTCAAAGAGTGGTTCTCCTCACAAGGCTACACCGTGTACGAACTGCCCAAAGACCTGCCCTTTGAAGGTGCTGGTGACGCCCTGCTTGACCGGGAAGGGCGCTGGTTGTGGGCGGGATACGGCTTCCGATCGGAACTCGACTCCCACCCCTACCTGGCAAAATGGCTCGATATAGAGGTACTTTCCCTGCGGCTGACAGATGAGCGGTTCTATCACCTGGATACCTGCTTCTGTCCTCTAGCTGGCGGCTATTTGCTCTACTATCCACCAGCATTTGATTCTTACTCGAATCGCATGATTGAAATGCGGGTTCCGCCAGAAAAGCGGATTGCTATTGAGGAAGCAGATGCTGTCAATTTCGCTTGTAACGCGGTCAACGTAGATAGCGTTGTCATTATGAACAAGACGAGTGACAGTTTGAAACAGCGCTTGACTGACGCTGGCTTTCAGGTAATAGAAACATCGCTAACGGAATTTCTCAAAGCTGGTGGGGCTGCTAAGTGCCTGACGCTGAGGGTGACGGAGCCTGTGCGGACGGAAGCCCACGCCAATGTATCGGTGGAAAGTCGCACGATTCGGATGGAAGGTCATTTGCTGGATTCCGGTCTGATCAGTCGTGCGCTAGACTTGGTTGTGGAAAACGGCGGTAGTTTCCAAGTTCTCAATTTCAATTTGGGAGAACAACGACAAAGTACTTCTTCGGCAGATGTGAAGGTGTCGGCTCCTTCTCATGAGATCATGGAAGAGATTATGAGCCTGTTGATCGACTTGGGTGCTTTACCTCCGCCGCAAGACGTTTGCGATGTCAACACTGCACCTGTAATTCAAAATGGTGTGGCTCCCGATGATTTTTATGTTACTACTATTTATCCGACGGAAGTGCGGGTGAATTGTCAGTGGGTGAAGGTGCAAAATCAGCGCATGGATGGCGCGATCGCAATTACTTACACACCCGATGGCCCAGCGGCTCGCTGCAAGCTGCTGCGGGATCTGGAAGTGGGGGAAGACGTAATTGTGGGTGTGGAAGGTATCCGCACGATTCGCAAAACGGAATCCCGCGAACAACGGAATACCCAAGAATTCAGCTTTATGGGATCGGGTGTTTCCAGCGAACGCCGGGTGGAATTGGTTGTCGAACAAATCGCCTGGGAATTGCGCCAAATTCGCGACCAAAACGGCAAAGTAGTGGTAACGGCAGGGCCGGTAGTAATTCATACTGGCGGTGGCGAACATCTGTCGCATCTGATTCGGGAAGGTTACGTACAGGCGTTGTTGGGCGGAAATGCGATCGCAGTCCACGACATCGAACAATCCACGATGGGTACATCTTTGGGTGTGGATATGAAACGTGGCGTCGCCGTGCGCGGCGGACACCGACACCACCTGAAGGTAATTAACGCCATCCGTCGCTGCGGTAGTATTCCCAAAGCTGTTGAACTAGGCATGATTGACAACGGGGTGATGTACGAGTGCGTTCGCAACAACATACCATTCGCCCTTGCCGGTTCGATCAGAGATGATGGCCCCTTGCCGGATACTCAAATGGATATGATTAAGGCGCAGGAAGAGTATGCCCGCTTGTTGCAAGGTGCAGACATGATTTTGATGCTGTCTTCCATGCTGCATTCGATCGGTGTAGGCAATATGACACCTGCTGGGGTGAAGATGGTTTGTGTGGATATTAACCCAGCTGTAGTGACGAAATTGAGCGATCGGGGTTCGATCGAATCCGTCGGCGTCGTCACCGATGTCGGATTATTCCTCAGTTTGTTAGTCCAACAATTGGATAAGTTGACCAGTCCTTATCACGTTGCTCACACCGTTTAAGCAAGTAAGGTGGGCATTATTGCCCACCTTATATAGCTAGGGACTAGGGACTAGGGGCTAGGGACTAGGGAAGAGGAGGAAAAAAAGAGGGAGGAGTGGGGGAAAATGACCACTGACAACTGACCACTGACCACTGACAACTGACAACTGACCACTGACCACTGACAACTGACAACTGACAACTGACAACTGACCACTGACAACTGACAACTGACAACTGACCACTGACCACTTGCACTAGCAAGGCAGGATGACGGTAAAGGTGGTGCCAACTCCAACTTCGCTCTCTACAGCGATCGCACCACCGTGTAAATCAACTGCTTTTTTGACAATTGTCAGTCCTAAACCATTCCCAGCAATTCCACCTACATTATTGCATCTATGGAACGGTTCAAATAGTTTCCCTAGATCTTCTGCGGGAATGCCGATACCCCGATCTTGAACGCGGAAAATCACTGCTGAGGATTCTTGACTGGGAAATTCTTTTTGGCTCTTTTCAATCTCTATTTTTCTGTACTCTAATTCCAAGGTAATTGTACCCCCGTCGGGGGAATATTTGATGGCATTGGAGAGCAAATTGGACAGAATGTGCTGTAGTAGTTTTTGATCCAGCCTTGCAACGATAACAGCTGATGAAACAAAACTTAACTGGTGTTTACTTTCAGTGTTTAATTGCATTTTTTGCACTAGAAATTGGCAAAATTCTGAAAAATTAAGCGGTGCTGGATTAAACTTTATTTGATCCGCTTCCGCTCGACCGATCATCAGCATATCCTCAATCAATTGGTTCATATTCTGGGTAGCTGATTGAATCAAACGGAGACATTTTAGTTTGCTTTCATCATCCCACCGACTGCGGTTAAATTCGAGCAATTTGGTAGAGGCTACGATCGCAGTCAATGGGTTGCGTAATTCGTGGGCTGCCATTGCCACATATCTGTTTTGGCGACCCGCTTGTTCTTGTGCAATTTGCCGTAGTTGTTCTGAATTTTCTAGAGCTTGCTGCATTTTATTTTCTAATTCGTGTCGGTGAATGGCAATCTCAATATTTGCTTGTAAATCTTTATGGTGGAAGGGTTTAATAATATAGCCGAATGGGTCTGTAACCTTGGCTCTATGCAAGGTTTTTTCATCGGCATAAGCTGTCAAGAACACAATTGGGATATTAAAACGATTCCGAATTTCTTCGGCAGCTATTACGCCATCTATATCCCCTTCCAAAACAATATCCATCAGAACTAAATCGGGTTTGGTCTGTTCTGCTCGTTCAATTGCTTCTTCGCCGGTAGTAACAATATCTGTTACTATATATCCCAATTTTCTCAATCTGACTGCCACGTCTTCGGCTACGATAATTTCATCTTCTACAATTAAGATTTTTTTATTAGTCATTACATTAAAACCTCCGGCGGTAATTTAATTCAGCAAAGGTAATTTTAAAGGTCGTCCCTTGATGGCGATCAATTTCGAGAACTCCCTTTAGCTGGCGTGTCAGTATACGAACTAATCGCAAACCTAGTGTTTCCGTGGTTTCTAGGTGAAAATCAGGTGGTAATCCGATGCCATTATCACTGATACTTAA
>CASBRD010000433.1 GCA_949128025.1 Oscillatoriales cyanobacterium PMM_0008
CATTCCCCATTCCCCATTCCCCATTCCCCAATTCCAATCGAATTTCCACCCGTCCCCCTTTCGGGGTAAACTTGATCGCATTGGAGAGCAAGTTCCACACGATTTGCTGCAAGCGATCGCTATCACCCGCAATTTGTCCCACGGGATCGAGGTCATAGTTTAGCTCAATACCTTTAGCCTCAGCTGTCGGTCGTACTGTATCGAGAGCAGCCATAATGACAGGGATGGGGTCAATCGGACAGAGCTCCAGTTGGAGTTTGCCCCGAATAATGCGCGAAACATCAAGCAAATCAGAAACCATTTGAGTTTGCAAACGGGCATTACGCTCGATCGTTTCCAAGGCACGTTCTGTCATAGTAGCGTTAACTTTTCCAGCCCGCAGCAAACTCACCCAGCCCAGGATAGCGTGTAGGGGCGTTCGGAGTTCGTGAGAGAGGATGGCCAGAAATTCGTCTTTGAGGCGGTTGGCTTCTTGGGCTTCTAGATGCGTTCTGGAGTTGTCTATTGCTAGGGCGGCGCGAGTAGCTAACTCCTCCGCCAAGGTCAGATCTTCGCTAGTGTAGTGGCGTCCTGATTCCCCAAAAGCAAAGCCCAAAGCCCCCAGAATTCGGCCTTGAGTAACCAACGGCACGATCGCAGCAGACCGGGGTTTTAATGCTTCAAACAGCTGGAGTTGTTCGGGATCGATCGCACTCTCCTGGAGTATGACATCGGGAACTTCAGGATAGAAAGCTGGCTTACCTGTGCGTAAAACTTCTACGACTGGGTGCGATCGATCCGAGTCAAGTCCAGAATTGCTTTGCAGTTGCAGGAGCAGTTTTTCCTGGGTTGGATCTCTATGGGCAACTGCCAACCGACCGATCTCTCCATCTTCTTTAATAATATACGCGATACACCAGTCAGCAAGGTAAGGCACTGCAAGGCGTGCTAGCTCAGCCAGAGTAGTTTCGTAGTCGAGGGAAGAAGCCAGCACCATGCTAGCCTGGGCTAGGAAAGCAAATCGCTGCTGTTGAGCTTCTGCCAAGACACGAGCTGCTTGTTCGCGAATCAGTTGGGCGCGTTCTTCTTCAGCTTGTTTGAGTTCGGTAATATCGCGAATCACAATTAGCGCTGATTCTATTGCACCTTCTTTATTCAACTCTGGAACTAAGCGAGATTGATAGGCACGCAATCCCAGCACCGTGGGACTCTCAAATTCGATCGTTTGTTGGATACCACTTTCAAAAACTTGACGCAGCGTCTTCTCCCAAAGCAGAGATAAATCTTCTGGCGAACCCATTTCTCGGAAAGTCTTGCCGATCGAGTTTTCGATTGGCTTTCCCGTTAACTTTTCCACTATTGGATTTGCATACAAGTAACGCATTTCTTTGTCGCAGCGGATAATGATATCGGGTGTATTTTCCACCAATGTTTTGAATTGTTGTTCGCGGCGATGCAGTGCCTCCTCTGAGAGCTTGCGATCGGTGATATCGCGCTCTATAGCGATCCAGTGCGTGTACCAGCCTGTTTCGTCAGCCACGGGAACGACGCTGAGTTCAACCCAGAATTCGGAGCCGTCTTTGCGGTAGTTAATTAATTCAACTACCGATGGTTGCCAGTTTTGCAAAGCTGTCCTGAGTTTGTTTAAGGCAGTGCGATCGCTCTTGGGGCCTTGCAAAATTCGCGGCGTTTTGCCCAGCACTTCCCGATCGGTGTAGCCCGTCATGCGGGTGAAAGCATCGTTAACGTAAATAATTCGAGGGCCAGGCTCATCAATCGGCGCAGCTTCGGTAATGACAATGGCGTCATTGGCGTTGACTACCACCGATTCTAGTAGCCGCAGCCTCTCAAAAGCTTGTACGCGATCGGTAATGTCCTGAACTAAAGCCACAAAATAATCAATTGACCTGTCCGCACGACGGACGCATTGGACTGCAATGGTGGCATGAATTATCCCGCCGTCTTTGCGAATAAACCGCTTGTCCATTGAATAGCTTTCGATTTTGTCGGCCAAAATTAGGTTGAAATGCTCGATGTCCGCCGCCAAATCTTCGGGATGAGTTAACTCAACCCAAGTCATCTCGCTCAGTTCTTGCCGGGAATAGCCAAAAATATCGCACAACTTGTCGTTTACTTGCAGCCATCCTTTTTCCAGCGATGTGATGGCGATACCGATGAGAGGCAGTTCAAAGTAGCTGCGGAAACGTTCTTCGCTTTGTCGCAAGGCTTCTTTTTCTATCTCTAATTCGGCAATTTTTTCTTGCAGCAGCGTATTCGCTTCTGTCAGATCGGCAGTGCGTTGGGCTACCAAAATTTCTAATTCGGAAGCGAACTTTTGCAGTTCTTGCTGACGAACTTGTACCTCTTTGGCTAAGACTGCCAAGTTTTCAGTAGCAGATCCCAACTCCCGCTGGAGTATTTCTCTAGCACGCTTCATAGCAATAAGATTGCCCACCCGCGCCTTCAGTTCTTCAACTGAGAAAGGTTTCATCAGGTAGTCTTGTGCTACTTCTCGCAACAGCTGCACGCGCAACTCATCGTCAGCTTTGGCCGTCAGCAGCACAATTGGCACAGCATCAAGTTCTGGGTGCAGGCGAATCTCCCGCGCCAGTTCTTCGCCGCTCATTTCCGGCATCATCAGATCGGTGAGAATCAAGTCGGGACGCAACTGCAATGCCAGTTCCAATCCCTCCTGCCCATTAAAAGCTGTAACAGTACTATACTCAGGTGTCAGCGTCTGTGTGATAAACCGATTCATTTGCGGATTATCTTCGACTACCAGTATTAGTGGGGATTCGGAAGAAGGGGATAGAGGAAGAGGGAAAAAATCATCCCGATCCGTAATTTCCTCTACTTGTAGTTCTGCGAGTGTTTGGCGGGCGAGTTCATTATTGATATTTTCCTTATCAATGGGAGTTTGTAAGGTAACACCTGCTGGTGCTAGCAACGGCAGTTCTATAGTAAACTTTGCCCCACCCAAGGCTGAGTCATCAACTGCGATCGTACCGCCGTGCAACTCAACAAATTCCTTGACAATAGCTAATCCCAGTCCAGTGCTGCCAAAGTTACGACTAATCCCCCGTTCTTCTTGACGGAAAGGCTCGAAAATAACTTCTCGTAACTCTGGCGGCACACCGGGGCCACTGTCTTCAACGATGATGGTGACGCCAGGAGAAGGCAAAAGAGAGATATCTTGACTTTTGACTTCCTGATGGATTTGCAGAATGCACCCGATCCTGCCACCATTAGGAGTAAATTTGAAAGCGTTGGAAAACAGATTCAAGCATATACGCTGCAACTTCTCAGGATCGACCTGTGCAGGCAGGGATTGGGGCCCTTCAACTGCAAATGAAATCTGTAAATCTTCGGCTAGCGTTTCAAAGTGAGCGGCAGTGAGTTGTACAAGTTCCGCTAAATCGACTTGAGCGTAGTTGACACCCATTTTGCCTGCTTCTAACTTAGAAACATCAAGTAAATCGTTAACCTGTTTGAGCAAGGTTTGGGCGTTGCGACGCACTACGTTTAAGTCATGGCGATGTTCCTGGGGGAGCTGTTCCGACGCCAGCAATTTCTCTGTCGGCCCCAGGATCAAGGCTAGGGGCGTTCGCAGTTCGTGACTGACGTTAGCGAAAAACTGACTTTTGATGCGATCGAGTTCTTGAAGCTGGCGTGCTAGAGCCTCCAGTTCGAGGTTAGCAGCTTCCAGTTTCAGCTTTCGCTCTTGGGAAATTTTAGCAGCTTCAACAAGTGCCAGCACTTGCGGAACCAGCGACGGCAATACCGCAGCTGTTGTCACAGATACAACTGCCGTCATTAACTTCAATTCTCCCGATAACCAATAGGTCGGCGTCCACAGCGTCCACACTTCCATAAAGTGGGTACCGCCACAGGCGATAATAAATGTTCCAAACAAGAGAAACATCCAGTGGAACGGGATATCTTGATGAGATTTGTAGACTAAATAGGCTAGAGTAGCTGAAATGGCAATATATGCTCCCCCGATCAGCAGATCGGAAGTAACGTGAAGCGACACCAGTGACGGGTTCCACAGATAGCAATGCCCGTGGGGAATAAAACCGTTCGCAACTAATAAATTTTTCAACACCCCCGGCCACAGTACCATTAACGCTAATGCTACTGCCAATACTCCTATGCCATATCCTGTCTTGGGATGATGTATTTTCATATATTGTTTTTAACGCCTTTTATCAAAAATTTTTAGGATGGGGAGAACGGATAATAAAGAGCCGTTACTGCTGGTCTATTTCTAGTTTAAAATATAGTATTGGCTTTTAAAAGAATCGCCACGGCACAGTCATTCGATTTTGGATTTTAGATTTTGGATTTTATAGCCACAGTCAGATATGTTAGGACAGTATAGAGCTATTCCCCGCACGGAAGCCACTGTGTTTGTACTCAGCACGGCTGACCTTGCACTCAGCAGTTTGCTATAGATTTTGGATTTTGGATTAGCCTTACGGATGAATCCGGGGGCGAGCAAACCACTAATTTTTTGGTCAAGCCACTCCCCTTTGGGGAGTTTTGAGTCATGGTTTTGATTATTTATACTCAGCACGGTCACAGACCGAGCTTTTTTATCCCTGTAGGGGCGTTCGCGTAGCGTGCCGGAGGCATTAGCATTCCGTCCAAGATCTTTGGTTTCAACCAACAAATTATTCACGGAATGCTTCGCCCATTTATGCCCGTGCGAAGTATAACTCATAACTCAAAACTTCTTAGCTAAATCGTCACAGTAGCATCGGTCTGAGTTGTTGCCATCGCACCGGAGTAAACCAGACCCCGCTGCATATCCAGGGTGAGAATTGCCCCATCGCGAATGGTCTGAGTGGCATTCTTGACACCGACAATTACTGGCACGCCCAGGCGTAAGCCTATGATGGCGGCATGAGAAGTTAAACTCTCCTCCTCGGTAATCACGCCAGCTGCCTTGCGAATTGCATCTAGAAACTCGGCACTGGTGCGGGGTGCCACTAAAATTTCGCCATGATTGAAATTGCTGATATCCACAGCATTATGAGCCACTCGCGCCCGACCGCTGACGGAACCCGATCCTAAGCCGGTTCCCTTGCCCAGCACAGCGGTTACCACCTCAACTTTAATCAAATCTGTGGAGCCTGCAACCCCCTGGAGAGTACCGGCAGTCATTACTACCAAATCTCCCTGAGAAAGCAGACCCCTTTCTTGAGCAACGTTAAGGGCGGCTTGAAAGGTTTGACTGGTTGAAGCTAACTCCAACATCAACAGAGGTTTGACGCCCCATACCATTTGCAGTTGCCGTGCCACATCAACGTGGGGCGTAACGGCGACTATAGGTGTTTTGGGTCGGAATTTAGAGACATTCCGAGCGGTGGCACCTGTTTTTGTCAAGCTCATAATTGCAGCAGCTCCGAGTTGTTCGGAAATTTGGCTGACTGCTTGACTGATGGCGTTGGGTATTGAGCGACCGTTGTTTGTGACTGTGTGAGATGTAACTTGTCGCGCCTGTTCCTGCTCGATTCTGATGGCAATGCGAGCCATTGTAGCTACTGCTTCTACTGGGTATTTGCCGACTGCTGTTTCGTTGGAGAGCATGACGGCATCTGTTCCATCGAGGATAGCATTGGCTACATCGGAAATCTCGGCACGGGTGGGTCGGGGGTTGTTAGCCATGCTATCGAGCATCTGGGTAGCGGTAATGATGGGAATTCCTAAATGGTTGGCTAAGACAATCAGCCGCTTTTGCAGGATGGGTACGTCTTCGGCAGGTAGTTCGACGCCTAAGTCGCCTCTGGCAATCATGACGCCATCGCACAAGGCCAGAATGGCTTCCATTTGCTCGATCGCTTCGTGCTTTTCTATTTTGGCAATCACTGGCACTCGTTTACCGGCACTGGAAATAAGTTCTTTTATTTCCAGTACGTCTTGGGGATTGCGGACAAACGAGAGCGCTACCCAGTCTACGCCTTGGTCTAGACCAAATACGAGGTCTTTACGGTCTTTGTCGGTTAATGCTCTGATGGATAGGTAGACTCCTGGGAAGTTGACGCCTTTGCTGTTGGAGAGCGTTCCGCCTACAACGATGCGACAGTGCAGTTCTTCGGTGATGCGGTCTACTTTCTCTACAACCATTTCGACTTTACCATCATCCAGAAGAATGGTGGCTCCTTCTGGAACTTCGGCTGCTAGACGATCGTATGTGACGGAGCTGATTTCCTGGCTGCCTTTGATTTGGCGGTTGGTCAAAATAAAGGGATCGCCTTTTTTAACTTCGATGGAACCGTTTTCAAATTGCCCCAGTCTAATTTTCGGGCCTTGCAGGTCTTGCAGTATGCCCACCGGCTGATTCAGCTCGAAGGAAGTCTGCCTGATTAGGCGGATATTCCGCTGGTGTTGGTCATGTGTTCCGTGAGAAAAGTTCAGCCGCAAGGTGGTAGCACCAGCTTCAATCAAAGCCTTCAGCACTTCTGGGCTGCTACAGGCAGGGCCAATGGTGGCGACTATTTTTGTTCGACGCAGGGAATTTCGCAGTTGCATGGATAATTTGGGGGAAGGGACTGGGGGCTAGGGGCTAGAAAAGTCAAAAGTCAGTAGGGGCGGGTTTTGACTTTTCTAGCCCCTAACAACTAACTAAACAAAACTTTATTGTTACAGTGTCCGTATCGTATACTACGCGATGGATGTTAACAGGAGTAAAGATACTGATGTCGGAGGCACAGAAGCCGCTGACAGTACCTAAGGAGTTATTGGGTCCTCCCGGCGATTTTAATCCTACGCTACTTATGTTTGTAGCCGCTGTTATTATGGTCATGCTTTCGACCTGCGGCTACTGGCTTTGGAATTGGCCAGATCCCTGCTGCTTTTTGACTAATGTCATTGCTTTGCACATGGCAGGGACGGTGATTCACGATGCTTCTCACAATGCGGCTCATCGCGATCGCGTCGCCAATGCTATTTTGGGTCACGGTAGTGCGCTGATGTTGGGCTTCGCCTTTCCCGTGTTTACGCGGGTTCATATGCAGCACCACGCCCATGTCAACGATCCGGATAATGACCCGGATCATTTTGTTTCGACTGGTGGGCCACTCTGGATGATTGCAGCCCGGTTTTTCTATCACGAGGTGTTTTTCTTCAAGCGGCGTTTGTGGCGAAAGTATGAGCTGCTGGAATGGTTTTTGAGCCGGTTATTTGTAGCTACGATTGTCTATATTGCCTGTCAATATGGCTTTTTGGGCTATATTCTCAATTTTTGGTTTTCACCGGCATTGGTGGTCGGGCTAGCATTGGGGTTGTTTTTTGATTATTTGCCGCACCGACCATTTCAGGAGCGCGATCGCTGGAAAAATGCCCGCGTCTATCCCAGTCCTATTCTCAATGTGCTGATTCTCGGACAAAATTATCACTTAATTCATCATTTGTGGCCTTCGATTCCCTGGTATAATTACCAGCCAGCTTATCGTGCCACTCAGCCGCTTTTAGATGAGAAAGGTTGCCACCAATCTCTGGGACTTCTGCAAGGAAAAGATTTTTGGAGTTTTGTTTATGACATTTTTCTAGGCATTCGTTTTCACGGTACCAAAGAGTCTAAAAAACGGTTGGAAGAAACATCTTAGTCAAGGGTAGGATGGGAGAAACTATCGCCAGAGCGATCGCGCTATAGCTTATAAAAAAGTGCGATCGCTTTTGACATTACAAAAAAAACTTTTGTGTTAGCCTAATTCCAAGGCTCCAAGTTTACAGCGGTTTTCAGGTGAGTGATATTGTCAAATTGTCTGTTGTCATCGTTGGTTAAATTTTTACCGCAGATGTAGGCGCTTCGCCTTCCCGTAGGGTAGACAGATGAACGCAGATTAACGCAGATAAGAATGAGCGCACGATTTTTTTAGGTAACCAATGCGTAAGGATATGATATGAGGTACAGAGAAACCGGGTTTCTGGGGTGTATTTCATGCAACTGAAACCCCCTATAACTAAATTCTCAGATAACTAGCTGTCGGACTCAAAGGCAAAAGAATAAGTCTTTGATTTTGCAAATCCAGTTCAATACCTAACGCCTCCAAGGGAATTACTCCCAGCAATGGAGATGATCCTCCCGGCAATTCCAAACATTCAAATGTTCCTTCTCGTCCCAATAAAGAAATTTTGGCATCTTCAAAAATGCGTGCCTGACCTATGCCTGTCGCCGTCTCTACAGGCACTTCTTTGAGAAGTTTTAAGCCAAGTTGAGCAATAACATTCTGTGGCAAACACAAAGTGGTAGCGCCAGTGTCTACCAGCACGTTTTCCAAGGCGATCGATCGCACTTCGTCTGGCGCGATAAAACCGCGTTCAGCCAAACCTTGATCCAACCGATTCGTGACCGCTAGCGTTGTAGTAATTTTTCCCATTGAGTCCTTGATAGTTAACTGCATAATGATATTCCTCCAGCTATTAATCTAGTCTAACAGACCTGTTGTATCTTGGGCGCTATCTTAAAGAGCGCTGAAGCGCAACAACATACCTAAGTCGTAACCCAACCTTCACTATTAAATATGTGTTCGCGACTCATTTGAAAACTCTATATCTTAAAGAGCGCTGAAGCGCAACAACATACCTAAGAAGTTTTATTATGGGCGATCGTCAGGAGATGATATCAAAGGTGCGATCGCCACAATCTTTTCAGTTTCATCTATAGTTATTTCAGCTAAGCCAAACTGCTGAATTACCCAAGCATTTGTCGTTAAATGAGTGCTAATTTCAGCCACGCGATACTGACTTTGTGACGACGCTAAAGCAGATGGTAACAACAACTGATCGGCAAGATGAACATCAACGGGCGCTACTTTTTCATGGAAATCCAGTAACTCCTCACAAGCCATTTCAGCTACTTTTTCAGCAGGTAAATTCTGACGTCCCAAAGCACTAAAGCCAGCTAAACTATTTTTGTATTCAGCTGTAAGAAAAATACCCGCTCCCGGTGCAATACCCCGCTCCCGCTGGGGTTTAATATTAACTTGGAGGTTGGCGTCGCGCAAAATATTCTCAGCTCGATGAGCCATTCTGTCGGGAATGTGGGAGGGGAGTTCCGTCACCACCGCGACACCCCGCACCTGTCGCAAAGCGCCGCGATCGAGCAGATTAATCCCCTCCAAGGTATTACCCCCAGTTACCCGCAACACCGCCTCTCCGCCACCTTGGGGATACCAACCCCAAGCATTCAGTCTTACGGAAGCTTGTACGCCCATCCGACTTGCGATCGGCAAGTAGACTTCCTGGATATAAGTAAGGGGAGGGCTAAAAGGGACGTGAGTTCCCCCTCGCAGCGTCACCTGAGAGTCATCAGCAGCTAGCGCTAAGGGTAGTAAGATGGTTTGCAAAACGAGGGTAAGAGCGCCAGCAGAACCGCCTTGCCGCGCCTCCGAGACATCGAAAGTATAGTGTCCCGCCTGCACTTGGCTACCAGGAACAAATTCCAGCATCATCGATCGCAGCGCATCACCCCGCACTTGGGCTTGACAAATTGCCGCCGCTGCCCTTACAGCAGTCAGATGTTGAGCCGCAAGTCCGGGTTTTTTGCGTCCCGCCCGAATGTTTTCGATGCGGATCGCTTCGCCAGTAATAGCAGCGAGACTCAGCGAGGTGCGAAGTACTTGTCCGCCACCTTCTCCATAAGAACCATCGATGTGAATCATAGTGATTGGTGATTAGAATTGTAGGTTGGGTTGAGGTATAGCAACCGCCAAGGCGGTTAAGCCATAAATCTGGGGTAGGGGCGAAGCATTCGGGCATATAATTTATTGGTTAAAACCGAAGATTTACTACCCGAATGCTAATGCCTCCGGCAC
>CASBRD010000434.1 GCA_949128025.1 Oscillatoriales cyanobacterium PMM_0008
GGGCTAGGGGAATTTTAGATTTTAGATTTAAAGAATTGAATTTCAATTTTGTTATCTGAAATCTAAAATCTTCCCTCTTCCCTAGTCCCTAGTCCCTAGTCCCTAGCCCCTAGCCCCTAGCCCCTAAATTAGCTTGACGGCTCTTAAAGTCAGGAAAAGACCGATCGCAACAGCGTAGGCACCACCCAAAAGCACGACGTAAGATAATGCTCCAGACATTTTTGTTCCTCTACTTGGTCAGGGTTTGACAATGCAATCCGTTATTCATGTTAATTTACCGCAGAATTCTTACGAAATTGCGATCGCCACTGGTAGCCTAGACAAACTTGGTGCTTGGATGAGTGGAGAGGAAAGCAAGCCGCTGAATCTGGGCAAGAAAGTCATGGTTGTCTCCAATCCCGCTATTTTTAAGCGTTATGGTGAAAGGGCGATCGCATCCCTCACTAGCGCTGGGTTTGAAGTCGCCACTTGCATCCTCCCCCCAGGCGAACGCTACAAAACCCTCACCTCCCTCCAAAAGATTTTCGACGCTGCCCTACAAAAGCGCCTGGAACGCTCATCAACAATGGTGGCGCTAGGTGGCGGCGTAATTGGCGATATGACGGGCTTTGCGGCTGCTAGCTGGCTGCGAGGCATTAACTTTGTGCAAGTGCCAACCAGCCTGCTAGCAATGGTTGATGCCTCTATTGGAGGCAAAACAGGCGTCAATCATCCCAAAGGCAAAAACCTGATTGGCGCATTCCATCAACCGCGACTGGTTTTAATTGACCCACAAGTGCTGAAAACCCTGCCGCCGCGAGAGTTTCGCGCTGGTATGGCAGAAGTGATTAAGTACGGCGTCATTTGGGATGCCGATTTGTTTAGCAAACTGGAAGGATGTACCCGCCTCGACCAACTTCGCTACCTGGATGAGGGAATGTTGCAAATTATCCTCAAACATTCTTGCCAAGCCAAGGCAATTGTGGTAGGAAAAGATGAAAAAGAAGCTGGTCTAAGGGCGCTGCTGAATTACGGTCACACGATCGGTCATGCGGTGGAAAGTTTAACTGGCTACAAGTCAGTTAATCACGGTGAAGCCGTCGCTATTGGTATGGTAGCAGCAGGTCAGTTGGCTGTTGATATTAGCTTATGGAATAAAGCAGCAGCGGAACGTCAAAATGAGCTTATTAAAAAAGCTGGATTACCGACAAAGTTACCTGTCGGTTTGGATGTTGAAGAGATTATAGATTCACTGCAAACTGATAAAAAAGTCCAGTCCGGTAAGGTGCGATTTGTTCTGCCTACTCAAATTGGTGCTGCGACTGTCACGGATCGAGTGCCGCCAGATGTGTTGCGGCAGGTACTTTGGCAGATGCAGTAGATATTGTGGGGCTGTTAGGGGCATCCTAAACTATCTCGCGTCGAGACGCCGGTAATTGGGTTGACACCATCTGCACGCTGGCACATCTGTCTCACCTGAGCGCGATCGATCAGCGCATCCGTAAAATCAGCCCCAGTGACGATCGCACCGTTGAATCTTGTGCTAATCATCAGCGCTTCTCGGAAAATGGCATTAGTCAAGTTGGCATCATCGAATATCACTTGATCTGCTAATGCACCCGTAAGGTTAACACCTGCTAAATTCGCCTCGAATAAAATTGCTTGTGTCAAAATAGAATTGGTTAGGTCTGACCCCTGTAAGTTAGCCCCCCGCATTTGGGCAGCAGCAAAAACTGTACCCTTTAAGTCAGTGTTGGAAAAATCGCGATATTCTAGATTCGTTTTGGTGTAATTAACTGTATTTGCCTGTGCAAAAGCGACAGGTGTTGCACCCAGCATTATCCACAAAAATGCCAGACTCAACATTATAATTAGAGCTAATAAACGCTGCCAAATTGTTTTTACGGTAATGGGAAACTGTGAAAGCATAGTAAGGTGGGAATAAATCGAGAACTATATATTAATGTTCGCACAGCATCGGGCTAAGATATATATTAAGTAGATGGGCGTAAATAAACTGAACAGCCAGAAACCGGGTTTCTCTAGCCCGCAGTTTTACGTTTAATTATGCCCACCTACTTAACTGTTTAAGTATAGGCGACTGTGAGGTGAGATAATGCAAGCGATCGCTCAAACACCAGTCCCACAACTGTCGATTAGCTGGCCCCTATTGCCAGATGACTTCATACTACCCGACGACCCTGTGGACGATGAAGACCACCCACTTTTGGCAGCTGCACTGCGTCAGCCTTTAATCGCATTTCCCGAACTGTGCGAAGACGCGCTGATTGTTTCTAATTTTGCTTTGTGTGCTGCTATCGACGATCGAATTATTTGCAAAGCACCCGATTGGATGTATCTGCGACCCGTGCAACCTTGGCAATCAACCCAACCTCGTCGCAGTTACACGCCACATACACAAGGAATTATTCCTCAAGTGGTAATGGAGTTTCTATCTGCTACCTATGGGGAAGAATATTCGGTCGAGTCTAGTGAGGGTGTGGGGAAGTGGTTCTTTTATGAGCGAGTAATTCAAGTTCCCCGTTATGTTATTTTCCGACCAAATACGGGGCGTGTTGAGGTTTATAGTTTAGAGTCGGAGCGTTATCAACGTCAAACGCCAGATGAGTCTGGGCGTTATTGGATTCCCGGATTAGACTTATTTCTGGGAGTCTGGGAGGGAACCCACGAAGGCAGAACAGGCTACTGGTTGCGATGGTGGGATGCACAAAGGAATCTTCTATTGTGGTCAGAAGAACGCGCCCAGGAGGAACGACAACGCGCCCAGTCGGCGGAAGCATTGCTAGAACAGGAACGATCGCGATCGCAATCCTTATTAGCTCGATTGAGAGAAATGGGAATCGAGCCAGAACAGTTGTGAAAAGTAGGTAGGCGCAAATAGATCATATCATGTCGGGTAGCATCGGTTACCTAAAAAAATAGTGTGATTATTCTTATCTGCGTTCATCTGCGTTCATCTGTCTACCCTACGGGAAGGCGAAGCGCCTACATCTGCGGTAAAAATTTAACCACCAATGACAACAGAAAATTTGACGATCTCATTCATTATTGGTACGTTGTTGCGCTTTAGCGCTAAAGCGCAACAACGTACCAAATACATAAATTTATTTCTCGTGACCAGGTTCAACCTGGTCACGAATTTTAAGAGGAGGAGCCTCTTTTTGCAGAAAAGTGCAAACTCTCAGTATAATTCAATTACCAGTCAAAGAATCAAGCCAATCTTCACCCACGCGAAGCGTCAAATCCGATTCTATATCACCAGTAGAAGCCGCCTCAACATTTCCCCAACCCAAAGCAGTTTTGAGTCTTTCGGCTGCTTTTAGATCCCCTTGTTGGACAATAATTTGAGTTCGACGTTCCTGTTCAGGCCAATCTTTTACCAAGTAGATATTGCGAAAGCCCAAACTTTTCAAATAGTCGGCAACGTGACGACTCATCTGAGGTTTACCGGAGGCATTTTGGATGGCAATGCGAATAGGTTTTTCCGAAGGTTTGGCACCTTTTGCAATATCCTTTGAAACGACGCCGAAATAGTCGTGCATGATGCGATCGCGCCCAGCTTTATCCATAACCCAGTAGCTAGCGCTGTATTCCTTTGGATTGCTGAAACGACCGGGCAACATCACCATTTTGATATCGGTTTTATCCAGCTTAAGGGCAAAATTTGCCAAGGCCAGCATTTCTTCCAAACTGATATTAGTGTCAACGTATCTTTGCACTACCCGCATCATTTGAGGCAAGCGGGGTAACATAGTTGGACTCGTCAGACGTGACTGCAAAGCCTTCAGCAAAAACTGCTGTCGCTGCACCCTACCTATATCGCCTTTATCATCGTGGCGGAACCGCGCAAACTGCTCAGCTTGTTCTCCATTTAGAGTTTGCCATCCCGGTTCCAAATCAATTTTTAGATGTTGAGTTTCGTCCGCATATTGCATTTTATAGGGAACAAATACTTCAACGCCGCCCACAAGATCTACCAATTCTCGAAAAGCATCAGCAGTGATGCGAAGGTAACGATCGACCGGCGCATCATTAAGCGTATTGCTGACAATTTTTGCGGCTAAAGCGGGGCCACCATCAGCATTGGCTTGGTTGATTTTTTTGATACTCAATTCGGGATTTTCTACGCGGGTATCCCGTGGAATCGAAAGCATTTTGACCGAATTGTCTTTGGGATCTATTCGTAATAGCAACATCGTATCGCTGCGACCGTTCATGCTGGCGGGTGAGTCTGAGGCTACATCGGGAACGCGATCGATCCCCATCACTAAAATATTGACAGGTCGTGACAGCCGATACACAAAAGCGTTGCGCCATAACTCGTGCAGCGACAAACTTCGATCCTGAAGCATTTGCTGGGATAGGGGTGCAAGCAGCGCCACAGTTGCCCCCAAGGTAGCAGAAACCGTCGTTGTGGCAACTAAAGCCAAACTCCAAAACAACCACCTGGGTATGGGAGGGTGCTTGAAGGTATGCAGCAAACGGCTTGTCAAGCCTTGTACCTGTCTAAAAACTTTCCCAGAATACTCTTGAGATTTTTGAGAAAAATTAGATGGTTGAGATTCTGACCCACTGTTAACCGATTCTACTCCGTCTAACACTCGTAACACTCCTACCACACCTGAAAATCCACAGCTTGAGTGTATCGTTCGTACACACAATTCAACGAGATTATAACTTGAGGTTTTATGCTGAAGCAGTATAAACCTTGTAGGATAGGGCGAAGTGGGATAAAAAGTGCGATAAATGAGTTCTTTGATACCTGTTATTCTGGCTGGTGGCAAAGGCGAACGCTTCTGGCCCCTCAGCCGCAAGCATCGGCCCAAGCAGTTTTTAAGTTTAGATGGAAGCGGCAAAAGCCTTCTGCAAGCCACATCTGACCGACTTTTGGCACTTGCAGGCGTCTGGGAGAAGTTGTGGGTTTGTACGTCCAGTCAGTTGGCTGATGGGGTACGATCGCAATTACCTCTACTTCCAGCTGACAACCTGCTGGTAGAACCGGAGGGACGCGACACCGCGCCAGCAGTAGCTTGGACAACCCTGGAAATTGCCAGACGCTATGGCGAGAACGCTGTAGTGGGCTTTTTTCCGGCAGATCACTGGATTGCAGATGAGGCGGCTTTTCAAGAAACGATCGCCGCCGCCACTCAACTAGCCGCAGATAAAGATGCGATCGTAACTTTGGGGATTAAGCCTAGTTACCCCTCCACAGGTTATGGCTACATTGAACAAGGGGAACAAATCGGCACGTTTGGGGAGTTACCCGCCTACCGGGTGAATAGGTTTACGGAAAAACCCGATCGCAATACAGCAGAAGCGTTTCTAGCAACCGATCGTTTTAGTTGGAATAGCGGGATGTTCGTGTTTCGCGCTGGGGTTGTGCTAAAAGAACTCCGTACCCACGCACCGGAAATTATCAATCCCCTAGAAGAAAAAGGCGTAATTGCTTATTCCCAGTTGCCGAAAAAGAGTATCGATTACGCTTTGATGGAGAAAACGAACCTGGCGTATGTGTTACCGGCTGCTTTTGGCTGGGACGATTTGGGGGATTGGAATGCGATCGAACGTTTGCTGAAAGGGGATAAGCAGAATGTGGAATTGGCTACCCACGTGGGTTTGGACACCAAGGGGGCAATTCTCTACGCCGCCGATGAGTCGGAGGTGATTGTTACCATTGGGATGGAGGATGTCGTAATCGTGCGCGATCGCAACGTTACCCTAATTGTCAAAAAAGACCGCACCCAGGAAATTAAGCAAGTACTCAAAAAACTGCAAGACGATCCCAAATTCACCGACTTGTTGTAAAACTTAAAACTATTGGCAGATGCGCGATCGTGGCTTTTTTAGCTACAACATAACTGTGTCCGACCTTTTCGCTTGCTAGTATCCAGCAGCCAAAAATCTGTAGACCAAATAACACTTATCAATATTAGTTATTGGTCACTGGTAAATTATTAGCCTTCAGTGAACAATAACTGACAACTGACAACTGACAACTGACAACTGACAACTGACTATTACCAACTATGTTTTTAACTCAAAGCGTTTCTCGTCAGCGCGATATTATCGAAGTCTTCTTACGCAACGGCTGGGACTATATGCGACGGCTGCTGACTGGTGGCAAAGCCGATGAGCCTCAGTTACCGCCGCCAGCCGTTCTACGGAAAATATTAATAGAATTAGGCCCAGTTTATGTCAAATTGGGACAGTTGCTGAGTACTCGTCCCGACCTTTTGCCATCATCATATATTGAAGAATTATCGACTCTCCAAGATGATGTGCCGCCAGTTGCTTGGGTAGATATCGAAGTTGTGCTGCGGCAGGCATTGCGAAAGCCTTTAGAAGAAGTTTTTGCCTCTATCAATCCTAGACCAGTTGCGGCTGGTTCGATCGCACAAACTCATAAAGCGACGCTAGCAGATGGACGGGAAGTAGCATTAAAAGTTCAACGTCCTGGAATTGATATTATTGTTGACCAAGATATCAGTTTAATCCGGGGTGTAGCGGATTTAGCCGCTCGCACCGACTTCGGTCAAACCTACGATTTCAAAGGCTTAGCCGAAGAATTTACTAATGCGTTGCGGGATGAGTTGGATTTTACCAAAGAAGCCAGCTACACAGATCTACTGCGGCGGAATATGTCTACCAGTCGGTGGTTTGACCCCAAGCAATTGGTGATACCAGAAGTCTTTTGGGATGTTACCACGGAAAAGTTACTGGTTTTAGAGTGGCTGGATGGAGTGCCGCTTTTGTCAGCAACTTTCCCGATCGAAAATAATGGTAAAGGCGGTGTTTCTACGGCTCTAAACCGACGCCAGGTAACAACACTTTTATTCCGCGCTTTCATTCAGCAAATTTTTATTAATGGATTTTTTCACGCAGACCCGCATCCCGGCAATATATTTTATCTAAAAGATGGCCGAGTTGCTTTGCTTGACTGCGGTTTAGTGGGGCGTTTAGACCCGCGCACTCAGCGAATTTTGACGGAAATGATGTTAGCAATTGTCGATATTAATGCTCAACGTTGCAGTCAGTTAACTTTGCAACTATCCGAGTCTAATCAGCTTGGCAATGTGGCTAAGTTGGAAAATGATTATGACCGGATGCTAAGAAAGTATTATAACCGGAGTTTGTCGGAAATTAACTTCAGTCAGGTATTTTATGAAGTGCTGCAAATTGCCCGCGACAATAAAATTAAATTGCCCAGCAATATGGGTTTATATGCGAAGACGATTGCAAATTTGGAGGGCGCTGGACGTACATTCGACCCAGGGATTAACCTGTTAGACGAAGTTAAGCCGTTGCTGACAGATTTATTCCAGCGTCAGTTGTTCGGAGATAACCCGCTGCAAACTTTGTTAAGAACTGCTTTGGATATCAAGAGTTTATCGTTGGAATCTCCCCGTCAGGTTGAGTTGTTGTTAGAAAGGGTAACATCGGAAACTTTAAAATGGAATATAACGCTCAAAGATTTGGATTTGATGCGCCGCAGTTTGGATGATTCGGCTAATCGATTATCGTTTAGTATTTTGGTTGGTTCGCTGATTATGGGTGCGGCGATTATCACTGCTAACGCGCAGACGAATGAGTTATCTATTTTGAGTATTGCTTTGTTTGCTACTGCTAGTTTTTTGGGGTTGTGGTTGATTATTAGTATTTTGCGATCGGGGAGGTTGCGAGGGTAAGTTATAGTTTGTAAGTGATGGTAAATCAAAATGATAGATGAAGTTGAACTGCTTAATTTAGCTTTGGCAAATCTGAAAAAAGTTTTAGATTTTAATCCTTATAAAAGTTATACTGGAATAACAAACAGAGCAGAGTTTCAGCAATTATTAGCACAAGATCCAGCGTTCGGTGTACTGGGATTATATAATGAGAGATACGTTATTGCGAGAGTAGGAGGAAATCTTGTAACTTCCTTACATCGTAAAATAGGTGATATGTATGAAGCTTTGTTTACTTACTTGCTAATGAAAAGTTTTGATTTGAGTGAAAATGAACTTCATTTCAGTGTAGAAGTGCAAATTGGTGAGCGTACTCAGAGCCGATCTACTGACGGATTATTGAGAAAAGATAAGTTCAATACAAATATTCCCCAGGCTTGGGTGGAATATGAAGGAATAGGATTTGAGGTTCGTTCTTGCTATCAAATTGGTGACTCAAAAAGAATTCAGGCTGATTATGATATGTCATTAGCTCTGAAGGCTAACCACATTTTGCCTGTTATGCTAGTATTCTGTAATACTTCTTTGAGAAGTCCTTTAGCAAGATTATCCAAGAGTTGGGAACTTTATGAAGGAATACAAAGTTTCAATCTAGTTCAATCTATTACTGGGTTTGATCTCTATGATTTTTTACAAAACCATTCTCAACTTTTTCAACAAGAAATAGATAATATCTTTTCTAACTTTTGATACATACAGCGGTTTCATAAAGGTGTTTTTTTCCTCCTCTCTTTCTGAAAAGAATTATTTTTTCTACCTTAAAACCTTCATGTTCAAAAATTTTACTTAAAATTACTTCAGTAAATATCTCTACATTTGAAAGTCTGGAATTACCTACAATATAAACACCTCGAAAGTTATGAGAAACTACCTGTTTCAAAATTTTTATATGTCTCCATAAATCAATAAAATATTTTGTTGCATAGTTACACATCAAAATATTTTGATCTCTTAGTTCGTTATAATAGCAAAGATAGGGTTTGATCTCATCAGGAACTCTCATCAATTCGTTTTGTAAAATTGAAGTGGCTCTACCCCATGTTCCACCAATTGCCTGCAAATCTATTTCGGTAGCTTGTTGTGCATTTTGTAGTAATTCCATAAAATATAATTGTGGTCTAGTCTGATGTACATAGCTATATCGATTTGGATAAGGGGGTGATGTAATTACAAAGTCAATAGGACGGTTTATTTTGGATTTGAAATCACAAGTTGAATCACCTAAAATAACAGAGTTATTTTTGGAAAAACAAATTTCTTGTTCCTTAAGATTTGTTAAATCATTACAAATGATATTTAGATTATTTTGAATTTCAAAATAAACATTGATGTTTCTTTGATGATTGTCATCAAAAGTAATAGTTGGATGATTTCTATGAATATTTGCACAATCTAAAGATGCTTTATTGATAGCTAGCCATAGATAATGATATATAGGAGAGTATTTTTTTTCTTTCATTACCTCACGGCATATAATGAGATATTTTAGAACGTTTGTTTTCCACCAACGAAATACATTGTGAATAATGGGAATTGTTGTTCTGAATTCCTCAATAACCAAATCAAGTGAAGAGTCTTGATGTTTGGTCAAGAGAGCTAATACTTCTTGAAGATAAGTATGGACTAAATTAAGATGACTTGTATCCCATATTAATGATTTATCCCCAACTTGTTGAAGTAGTGGATTAAGCTCAGTTCCAAGAGACATAATTTGATGCTTTTGACATTCAATAATTGTTGTTCCCCTACCACTAAATGGATCTACGACAAAATCTTTTTTAGTAATTCCAAAATCTTTGAGTAAAAAACGTACTAAACTTGGGGCATAACTTGGTGTCAAGCGATACCATCTATGCACTGACTCGACCTGCCCTGCTTTGAATGTAATATCCCCTATATCTACTTCCTGGTAATTAAAACCTGATTTCTCAATATTACTATAAAAACATCTTGCAATATTGTTATCTATTTCTCCAAATAGTGAAAGCTGCTTGAACATAGTTACTACAGTAAATAGAAAGTGTTACTTAACATAGCATAGAATAATTTTGTTGACAATGTTGATTGTAAAATGTAAAGTTGCTGGCAACTGTGGCTAAAGAAAGCGCGATCGCAGGTGATTTCCTAATGACTTATGATAATACTCAAGAGGTGATAGAACTGGCACAGCAACACGGATTTGATACGCAATTTGTGGCGATGAGAAATACCCATCATGCCAAGATGACAGAGTTGCTAATTGGGCGCAATTTGGATTGGTGTAGGTGAGAACAGTAACCGCGTGTGTTTTTGGGGTATGATAGGAGTGGAACCTTGTTTAACCAGTGATCTTTTTTAATCTTCTAAGGTATCTCATTTAATATGATATTATAGCTATGTAATAAACTGCAAAAAACACAATGCGATCGCTTGTTAAAACTCCAGGTAGTACGGAAACGAAACTCAAGTGGTATGCTTATTTATTTCTGCTTGAAGAATTCATTGCGGAAGCAGATGCGATGATCGAC
>CASBRD010000435.1 GCA_949128025.1 Oscillatoriales cyanobacterium PMM_0008
CATCTATCTTTGAACCCTTCCGCAATGCAGTAGCGCCCAGCCAAATTCGCGGTTGTATGGTAAACTATTTGATATACACGCCAATCTCCAGCGTCAGCGTCAGCGGGACAGCAGTCGTCTCGATGAGGCAGATTTACCTGGGTTGTGGATTCTTTCGCCTACTGTTTCGGCAACCATTTTAAATGGGTTTAAAGCAGACCACGATGCAGATAACTGGCCTACAGGAGTCTACTTTCTGGGAGAATATCTGAAAACGGCGCTTGTGGTAATTCACCAGTTACCGCGCACTGAAGAAACACTATGGTTGAGAATTTTGGGTAAAGGAAATGTGCAAAAACAAGCGATTAACGAAATAGGCACACTTCCACCCAATCATCCATTACGTTCAAACGCTCTCTTGTTATTGTCTAATTTGCAGGCAACTTTACAAGCGAGTCAAACTATAGATCGAGAAGACCGGGAGTTAGTTATGGAATTATCACCACTACTTTTACAATGGCAGGAAGAAGCTGTACAGCGAGGTATGCAGCAAGGTATGCAGCAAGGTATGCAGCAAGGTATGCAGCAAGGTATAAGGACAGAACGCCGCGCCAACATAGAAAATTTGCTGCGAGTCCGGTTTGGTTTGTTAGATGAGCAACTCTCAGGAATTATTGAGCCTTTGTTGGAGTTGTCACCAGAGGAGTTTACTGTGTTGTTGCTGCAATTATCTCGTGATGAGTTGTTAGATAGGTTTGCTATGTAACGTAAGTTGGTAGTTCAAATTATCAGTTTGTATGGTGCGTGAGTCTCCCTGTTATAAAGTTTTAATCTTTATTCAAAAGTGGGCTCTCGCACCCGGAGCTTCTTGTAAACCCTCACGACGAACAGTAGGCAAATAAAGAATTCTCATTAAGTTGTTATTGTTGAAATAATAAAATATAAATTATCATGCGCTAAAAAACACAAATAGTGGTAAATTTGCTGATGGTAGTTTCAAATCAGTTGACTTTGACAGAAGCGGACAAATAAATCGGCAAGAATTATTTCCACGGCTGACTGGAAGAGTACAACTGATGGACGAGCTCTAGTACATAGTTCCCTGTACCCGGTTGAAATATCAGCTCTCTGGCAATGAACGAAAAAACAACAAGAAAACTGTCGGCTAATGATGGACAAACAACTGTACCCGATGGCGCAACAGTACCGCGTCAAGGAAAGAAGATAGGGTTTTGGCGATCGCTACAGTCGCAATGCGTGCAGCTTTTTGATAAACAGAGATTCCGTGCGTTGGTTTATACTCTCTGCGGTGGGTTGGCGATTATCCTTATCCTTCTGATTGGTTTGAGCGATCGTCCCACCGTTGTTGCGGCCCAAACTCCCCCTGCGGCAGTTGACCAAACCTCAACTCCCGTTCCCGAAACTTCTGCCACCCTAACTCGATGCCGAGTCAATTACTATCTGACCGCTCTCACTGATTTTGACTTTGTGGAAGGCACGTTTTATGCTGTTGTCTGGTTAAGTGGTAACTGCAATAAACCGGATGCTCCTTCTACTGATGCTCTTTACTTTCCGACCGCAAAAAGTTACGAAATGCCTATAAAAGAGACTGTTAAAGGGGTGGGAGAGGGAAGCTATTGGTATGCGAACTTACGAGGCACCTTTCGCAAGAACTGGGATATGCAAAATTTTCCCTTCGATCGTCACACACTGAACATCCCTTTTCTAGTGAGTTATCCCGATGCAACGCAGTTTCTATTTGAAGCGGATAAGAAGAATTCAGGCATACATGACGCTATCCTGCTACAAGATGGTTGGCGGATTGCCAGCTACAGTGTCGATGCCGGTATAACTCAATATCAAACTAACTTCGCCGACCCCAGAGCAACGGTTGACAAAATCGCTCAAGCCAACGTGAATATGACAATTGAGATCGAACGAACCAGTAACTTAAGCTTTATTAAGCTAGTTGGAGGCGTCTATATTGCTTTTGCTGTTTGCGCCGTATGCTTCCTATTGGATGCTTCCAATAGCGAACTTTATACGGGAATGTTAGGTTTACTGGTTGGAGCCCTCTTTGCGGTTTTCGTTAATCTACAGGCAGCCGGAGCGACTCTTGGGACAGCCGAAACGCTGACTATGATCGACCAAATTCATATCATCACAATGTTCTACATCTTAATGGCAATGGCAATGGAGACGCTGTTTTTTCTAGGTCACCAATCCGAATGGAGCATACATATGACGAAAATCGAACACATCTGCGAGATTGGGTTTGTTGCGTCGTATGCGATCGTCAATATTGTTATAATCATTGCCGGTCATAATTATGGTTAAGTAGGCTATTTGCAGAAAAAGTGCGATCGCTTTTTAAGATCGCGATCGCTCATTCCCCTAATGACCCGCAACAGAAAAACCTCGGCGAATACGTTTGTTATCTGCTAACTCCACCTGAAAACTAACCCGATCGCTCATTTCCCCACTTCGCACCTCTAACGTCCAATTCCCAGGACGGAGTTGCCAGAAAAAAGAATTTGATGACTGGGTTGCCACTTTTTCACCATTCAACCACCACTCTATAGGCTGATTTGATGCTGTAGCCAGTTTAAATTGTAACCTTTGCTCAGCAGGATATAGCAGAAACACATCCCCGTTACGAGGAGATAATATTTTCAATCCGCTGGGTGCTAAATTAGGTTGCGGTTGCATTGCTAACCACTCGTTGTATTCCGGGGGGAAATTGAGGCGGTACTGCGGTGATTTTCCATCGCTCGATACTATCTGATAAAAAGTATCTGGATGACTTTCATAATAGCTGATATCTTCGGGGTAAAAGTATTCTTGTACAACCGAAGGACAAGCAGGGGTTGGACGCAAACCGGAAATTGCACAAATAGGTTTTTGCACCAAACCTTTTGGAGGGGAAAAAGCAGCAGGTTCTCCATCTTCGTGTAAGTGTAACATGATGCGATTCCACAAAGGCGCTGCACCCATGACGCCGGAGACTTTTGCCATGCGATCGCCATCAAAATTTCCCACCCAAGTAGCCACAGTATAATCTCTAGTAAAACCCACCGTCCAAGTATCCCTAAAATTAGAAGAAGTACCTGTTTTTACCGCTGCTGGAAATGGTAAAGCCAGCACTGATTCTACACCAAATCCTTTCGCACGAGCATGAGCATCGCTGAGCATATCGGTAATTAATGCCCATTCTGTGGAATTTTGGATTTTGGATTTTGGATTTTGGATTGAGGAATTAGAACTAGGATTTGGGATTGGGGGATGATAAAATGTAGTTACAAACGGTATTGCATCTCCTTGTCTTGCCATAGTGACATAGCTGCGAGCTAATTCCCAGAGACTAACTTCGCCACTGCCCAAAGTTAACCCCAAACCGTAATATTGTGGGGGATGATTGAGATGGGAAAACCCCAGTTGATGCAGACGTTCTAGAAAAGTGGGTACGCCAACTTTTTCCAACACTCGCACCGCCGGAATATTGAGAGAATTGGCTAAAGCAATGCGGACTCGCACGGGGCCCTGAAAAGTTTCGTTATAATCTTGAGGGCTATACAGTTTTGCGCCTGGAATCGCGTAATGAGTTGGCACATCGGCTAATACGGTATTGGGGTGAATTATCCGATTTTCTAACGCTAATTCATATAAAAAAGGTTTCAGAGTTGAACCGGGTTGACGCAATGCTTGCACGCCGTCATTGCGACCTATTTCTGCTTCATTAAAATAATTGGGAGAACCGACATAAGCTAACACTTCGCCAGTGTGGTTGTTAATAACTAAAGCCGCAGCATGATGTACATTGTTAGGCGCGAGGATGCGGACTACTTCCTGCACTTGCGCTTCTACAAATTGCTGCAAAGGACGATCTATGGTGGTTCGTATGTGGGAAGGATTTGTTACTTTTAAATTCTCTTTGTCCAATTCATTGACTACCCAAAATAAGAAATGGGGTGCGGCGAGAATACCTTGCTTCCGAGGTTGAAGGGCAATTTCTTCGGTGTAGGCCCGATCGCTATTAACGGAAGTAATATATCCCTCTTTCACCATGCGGTTTAAAACATAAATTTGTCGCCGTTTCAGCGCTGGCAAATTATGGTAAGGATTCAGATTAGTAGGATCGTTGGGTAAGGCGGCGAGAAGCGTCGCTTGCGCCAAGTTCAAATCACTCGCAGGAATGCCAAAATAAACACGGGCAGCTGCTTCTACACCATAAATATTTCCTCCCATTGGTAAGCGGTTGATATAGGCAGAAAGGATTTCATTTTTGGTCATACCTGCGGCTAACCGCCAAGATAACCAAATTTCTTGTATTTTTCCGCGAAAAGTGCGCGGAACGGGGTCTATCATCCGCGCCAGTTGCATGGTAATGGTGGAAGCGCCTGAAACAATTCTTTTGGCTTGAATTGCTTGCTGAAACGCCCGTGCGATCGCTTTTATATCCAGCGCCCCATGCTGGTAAAATCCCTTATCTTCGGCGGCGATGATGGCGTTTTTGAAGTGGGGCGAAACTTCATTTAAGGGGACAACTGCGGTATGTTCTTGGTTACGGCTGAGTAATGTTCCTAATGGTAAGCCGTTGCGATCGCTAAATTCGATCGCTTGCCGATCCTGAATCAAATCTTTAGTATGAATAGGAGCTAGATAGGGGATACTTCGCACTGTTATCCCCAGCAACAACAAAACGCAGGTTATTTGACCGACTTTTCTAAGAATCGGATTTTGCCAAAACTGATGGGAAATTGGATTGTTCATCAGTCACCCTTTACTATTGGGTAATTCCAGAAAAGATGCCATTTTAACCCTCAATTAATAGCCAGAATCGCTTATCTTCTAGAATTGCGTCAAAATCGGGGTCAGTTTTTGCTTGGGCGCGATATTTGGGATTGAGAGCGATCGCCTGCTGTAGGTTTTCTACCGCTGATTTCACTCGCTCCTGCAAGGCATAACAGACTGCCTTATTGTAATAGGCATTGGCATATTTTGGTTCGAGAGCCAAAGCGCGATCGAAGCTTTCAAGCGCTTCTTTGTCGCGCTCTAGTTTGACTAGCATCTCACCTTTATAATTCCACGCTTTATGGGAATCAGGATTCAATTCGATCGCTTTGTCAAAAGAATCAACAGCTTCTTCATATCGTTCTAAAACGCTCAAAGCCAAACCTCTATTTAACCAGGCTACCCCATCATCCGGCTGAACATTCACAGCTTTGTCAAAAGAGTTAAAAGCTTCTTCATGCTGTTGCAATGTTCCTAACACCACACCTCTATTCACCCATGCTTCATGATAATCCGGCTTGATTTCCAGCGCTTTATCCAATGAGGCGATCGCATCTTCATATTGTTTCAACCTTCCCAGAGTCATGGCCCTTTGCAACCAAGCTTTGCTGTCATCTGGTTGAATTTGAACGGTTTTGTTAAAAGCGGCGAGCGCTATTTCATACCGCTGTAACTCTTTGAGAGCCAGACCTCGGTGATACCAAGTGTTAGGATCGTCTTGTTTAAGTTCAAGTGCTTTGTCCAACGAGGCGATCGCGTTTTCATACTGCTGTAACTCCCAGAAAGCCAGACCCCGCTGATATAAAACAATCGGGTCATCCGGCTTTATTTCAATGGCTCGTTCGTAATAAGCGATCGCTTCTTCATACCGCCCTTCCGAGAATAGCCCATTTCCGCGATCGATATAATCATCCGCAGTCAAGAAAAACTCAGGATGATTATATTTCAGCCGCTCAAGTTGTTCGCTCAAAGCTTGCATTTTCTGTGCCACTTCCGGGATGATAGCCTCTACCATCGATGTGGGCGTATTTGCAGCTAGTTGCTGTATGATTAGATCCTTCTGAGTTTGAGCTTGTCCTATCACTTCCGAAAGATTTTGAGCAAATGCCGTCTCCAATTTTTCTATATTCTGAAGAGTTACATCCTTTCGCGTCTGAATTTCTGTCTGTAGTTGGGATACGCGATCGATAATCTCTGCGTTCAACTTTTCCAGATTCTCTAAGTTCAGATTTTTTCTGCCTTGAATTTCCGAATCTAATTTGGAAAATTGGGTTTTGGCCGAGCTTTCTAATTTCTCCAGGCTCTGAATAGTTTGTTTTCTCTTTTCTTGAATACCCAATTGCGAAGTTGAAACCTGAGTGGCAAATTCAGTTTCCATATTTTTGATATTCTGGAGTATCTGAGTCATTTGTCCTTGAATCTGCGACTGCGACTCTGAAACCTGACTCCCCATTTCACTCCCCAATCGATCTAAATTCTGAATTGCATCTTGATAAAGCTGTTTAATTTTTTCTTCAGCACTCGTCTGAACTCCAGATAGCTTCGGGGCTACCTCAGCTTCTAGTTTTTTCAGGTTTTGCAATATTAAATCACGTTGCTTTTGCGTATCTAGATTAAGTGCAGAAAGTTGTTTGGAAAAATCAGTTTGCGATTGTTTTATGTTCTGCCATACAGCCTCTTTTTGCACTTTTATATCGGTCTGTATTTCGGAAAGCTGAGGAACAAAGTCGGAGGCTAATTTTTCGATGTTTTGTAGAACTAAATTACGTTGCTTCTCTACCTTCTTATGAACATCTAAAAGCTGAGTCGCTAACGCTGTTTCCGAAGTTTCTAGATAGTGCAACACAACTTTCTTCTGTGCTTCGACAGCAGCTTGCATTTCCTCTAGCTGAGGCGCAAATTCCGAGCTTAATTTTTCTAGATTTTGAACGATTAAACCTTTGTGTTGTTGAGCATCCGATCCGAGTTCGGAGAGTTGAGATGTAAACTCATGCTCTAATTTTTCCAGCGATCTTTGAGCATCTTTTATTTGCGTCTCTAATGCCGTTAATGCTTGTTGCTTAGATTGAGAGACTTGGGATAGGAGTTGAGAGATATTATCTAGTCTGACATCTATCTCTTGGTGGAAATCTTCGGCCCGATCGCTTAACTCATCTCCCATATCCTCAGCTTTTGCCAGCAAGGTTTGCACTTTTTGATTGGCGCTGGTAACCTTACTCTGCAAGTCATCCAGTTGATTGAGGTGCTTTGTGACGATCTCTGCAACCTCTCTCATCACAGATCGCCGCAATAGCCACAAGGCAACGATCGCAGCTGCCAAAAGCAGTGCTAGAGTAACAAGCAATACATTAAACAGGGTCGTTGTCCGACTAAAAGCCCGATTCGCCTGAGCTTGAACTTGCTCTTGAATGCGCCTCTGCTCTCTCAATTGCTCCAGTTCTTGCCGCTCGCTAGAGGAAATCGCCAGAGTAGCAGTCCCTTCTTTTGTAGAGGAAGTGGGTTGAGCTAAAGCAAGACTAACAGACAACAGCACAGTCGAAAGAACGACACTGCCTTGCGATACCAACGCGAAAAGGTAAGGATGCTTGCGCTTCATAGGAACTACCTTGTCTGTAGAGCGGGTTTGGCCCGAACTGGGAAAAATCACCAGTAGACTATTACCTAAAGTAGCACGGGAGTCTGAAAGCCCTTCCAACTTACTACTCATAGCCATGTTCTTCGATCGATTGTTCATATACTCCGCACAGGCACAAACTGTTCTTTTTGATTTGTAGGGTTAAAAAAGCTCGCTCTATGACCGTGAACAGTATAATTGATGGTTCATGGTCATGAATCATCAACTATGAACGACTCTAAGTGATAAATGTCAATTTCTGACCGCGTAAAATATGGAGGTAAGCGGACTCGAACCGCTGACATCCTGCTTGCAAAGCAGGCACTCTACCAACTGAGTTATACCCCCGAACTTGGGACTTTTTTTAGTCACCTCTGTTATCTTAGCTCTTTATTTCACTTTTGCAAGGGGTAAGAGCAAGAATTTTTTTGAAGCACACCTTATCTACAATACCTCTGCTACGTTAACTTGTAAAGTAGAGCAAAAAATTTTGACAAGTTCCGTTAGGGGAAATGGCCCAAGTTGTCGTAACTTTCTATAAATTCGTTAGGTTGCCGGATTTTGCCGACAAACGAGACTCCTTGCTGTCACACTGTCAAGCACAGGGCGTCAGAGGGACGATTCTGCTGGCAGCAGAAGGCATCAACGGGACGATCGCAGGTTCTCGCGAGGGAATTGACTCCGTGCTATCCTTTTTGCGCTTTGACCCCCGCCTAGTAGACCTGGAACACAAAGAGTCCAACGCAGAGGGGACACCATTCGATCGCATGAAGGTGCGCCTCAAGAAAGAAATCGTCACCTTGGGATTACCCGAAATCGATCCCCTTGAGCAAGTTGGCACCTATGTCAATCCTCAAGACTGGAATGCGCTAATCTCCGATCCAGAGGTGATCGTCATTGACACCCGCAACGATTATGAAGTGGGTATCGGCACCTTTAAAGGAGCGCAAAATCCCCAAACGGCCTCATTTCGGCAATTTCCAGACTACGTTCGCTCAAGCCTCGACCCCACCAAACACAAAAAAGTTGCCCTATTCTGCACTGGCGGCATTCGCTGCGAAAAAGCAACATCCTTCATGAAGGCCCAAGGGTTTTCAGAGGTTTATCACCTCAAAGGCGGCATCCTCAAGTATTTGTCGGAAGTTCCAGCACAAGAGAGTTTGTGGCAAGGCGAATGTTTTGTCTTTGACCAACGCATTGCCCTGGGTCATGGGTTGGAGGCAGGAACTGATGAAATCTGTCCCAGATCCGAAGATGCGATCGATATTGACAAAGCCAAAGAATGCTGATGAAACCAAATATTTACGTGAGAGAGGCAAGTTCACAGGAAGACGCTCTGATTGCGGAACACTTTTATCAAATGTGGCTGGACAATGAGGTTACTGCTGATTCTATCGAACCTGATTGGCTTAATATTACGCTCCAATTCATCGAAGAGGCACGTCAACAACTATTCTATAAAGCGTTTGTGGCCGAAGTTGATAACCGAGTCATTGGTTCTACCAGTTGCCAGATTTTTGCAGGACTTTATCCACATATCCTCAAAAGGGGAATATCGGAAATATGGATATATCTGGGGAGTTTATGTCGAGCCTCACTATCGAGGACAGGGAATTGCCAAGAAACTCACCAGCACGGCAGTCGAACATCTGAAATCGATCGGTTGTACGAGGGTTATCTTACACGCCTCACCACCAGGAAAACCTGTCTACTCCAGCTTGGGTTTTTCCCAAACTAATGAAATGCGATTGGATCTGATTTGACTTTTGATTTTTATAGTCCCTATTAATATTATGTCCTTACGCATCGATTGCCTAAAAAATTCGCGCTCTTAAGCTGTCGCGCATTTAAATTTTACGCTGGGACGGGCAAGATGCCCATCCCACAATAATCTTAATCAAAGTTGACTGTAAAATTTAGATACAAAGCAGCTTATCTCTCTTATCTGCGTTCATCTGCGTTCATCTGTATTCATCTGCGGTAAAAATTTAACCAACGATGACAACAGACAATTTACCGATATAACTTATGCTTTAATCGCAACTACTCGAATTCTGCGGTAGTCGGCTATCCAGGTTCCATCTCGATACAGCGTTGGCTTCAAACGACGCTCAATTTCTCGAATTGCACTTGCTTGTTGTTCGGCAGAAATTCCTGAGAGAAAATGACTTGCGAACATTTGAATCCAGTTCGCTACGCCTGCATCTCCATCTTCTAGAGGAGTGGGCCGATCGAATAAAACGGCATACTTTACGTCAAAGCCTTGTTGCTCTAGCAGTGTAGCGTACTCACCGATGCTGGGAAAATACCAAGGATTCATTTTTTCGGGGGACGGATAGCCAAGGTCTTCCAAGACACTGTAGAGCGTTTTGGCGATCGCATTGATATTCCCCTTACCACCAAATTCTGCCACAAAGCGACCTTCTGGCTTGAGTGCGTCTCGAATACAACGGATTACAGCATCCGGTTCTTGAATCCAATGCAGCGCCGCATTAGAAAAGACAGCATCAAAAGATCGATCGACCTTAAAATCCTTCCCATCTGCAACCGCAAACTCAAGATGAGGATAGTTTTCTTTCGCCTTCTCAATCATCGCCGGAGCATAGTCAATTCCCATCACAATAGCTCCAGCCTGAGCAATCTTTTCGGTCAATTGTCCCGTCCCGCAGCCAAGGTCAAGAATTCGCTCCCCCGGTTGTACAGCCAGCAAATTAAGTAATTCTTCCCCATATTGCCAAACAAATGAATGTTTTTTCTCGTAAAGACCAGTATCCCAACGATTTTCTAACATCGCAAAATCTCCTTTATCCACATCTTACAGCGAGTTTCAGTTGCATTAAGTAAACCCCAGAAACCCGGTTTCTTCAAGAAACCCGGTTTCGCGTACCTACTCACCTGAAAAGGGCTGTAAAAGGTGGGAATCTTTAGCCCCCCTTAAAAAGGGGGGTTGGGGGGATCTCTTCGTAAGTCCTAACGGATTCGATCGATAAATTATATTATGTCCGGTAGCATCGGTTACCTAAAAAAATCGTGTGATTATTCTTATCTGCGTTAATCTGCGTGTATCTGTCTACCCTACGGGAAGGCTTCGCCTACATCTGCGGTAAAAATTTAACCAACGATGACAACAGACAATTGGACGATTTCACTCATGTACTAACGATGCAACCGGACACGATATTATAGCCCGAATGCTTCCCCCCTACAGCTAGAAATTTTTAGACGCCAAAAATTCAGGTCGTGAGTGCTGAGTATGTTTAAGTTTTTCCTCCAAAGCGTGCCAATCTGACTGTTCGATATGGGCAATCAATTCGTCAACCCTGTGGCGATATTGTTGGAGACTTCGCAGCAATTCGCCTTTATTATACCGCGCCATCATTACTCCTAACTCTGGATTTCCGCCGCCAACCCGACTGGTATCGCGGAAACCGGAACTAGCCAATTGTTGTGCTAATTCCAACACATTTGGGTCAGTTTCGTGCATACAAGCGTCAATCAAACCAGCACTCACAATCACTGGCAAATGGGAAATCCAAGCCACAGCTTTATCGTGGTTTTCTGGAGAGCAGAGATAAAATTTGCAGGCGAGCGATCGCACAATTTCTTCTACTACCTTCACAGCATTTGCAGGCGTCGTTTCCACAGGCGTCAGCACATAAGGATTGCCAGCAAATAAATTGGATATAGCCGCATCCAAACCGCTTTCTGCGGTTCCAGCCATCGGATGTCCCCCCACAAAATTAGGCCAAATAGCAGCAGCAGCTTTAACAATCGGCGTCTTCACCGAACCAACATCCGTCACAATTGTATTCGCAGAAAGGTGGGGAATCAGTTCCTCAACTGTGGGAATAATTGCCCCCAAAGGAGTGCAAATAAACACGACATCAGCCGCAGCCAGCATTGACAGATTGACGCCAGCATCATCCACAATGCCGCGTGCTAGAGCCTCCTGACAAGTGCTAGAGCGACGGCTGACGCCCAAGATTTGGTGACCGAGGCTACGCAAATCTAACCCTAACGAACCACCAATTAATCCCAGTCCGACAATACCAATGTTCATCTCTTCTAGGATTAAAGGTAATACCGAACAGTAGTAACAACCCGACTTTTGCGAGCGCGTAACTTCGCTTTCAAGAACACAGCCGTTTGGTTATGCAAAATCCCTTCCCACCAATTCCGCGTTACAAAAGCCGGAATGATTACTGTCGATAAAATACCAGGGTGCCGCTCTTCAAACTCGCTCACAAAATCGACAATAGGAGTAATTACCGATCGATAGGGCGAGTCCAGAATTACTAAAGGAATATCTGCCTCTAGTTGTTGCCATCGTTTTTGTAGCTTCTCTCGATCTGTTGTACCGATATCGACACTAATCGCCACAATTTCATCGGCTATGCTGCGTGCATAATCTAATGCTTCTAGAGTCCCTCGGTTCAATTGACCTACCACAACCACTGCTGGGTGAGTAACAATATCCGTTTTTGGTCTGGGAATAGAACTCCGAGGCGCTATTCCCTCAAGACTCAGACGTTCTGCCACATATTTATAGTGACGGCGAATGGCTAGAAATAGGGTCACAAGCAAAGGAATTGCCACCACAACTAACCAAGCTCCCTCCAGGAATTTTGTCGCTACGATCACTCCTAGAACCACTGTTGTAGCAATAGCTCCTATACCGTTCATCAAAGCGCTTGTTCTCCAACCGGATGTTCGTTCTTTGAACCAGCGGCGTACCATCCCAGCTTGGGAGAGAGTAAATGAAGTGAACACACCCACCGCATACAGGGGAATAACTGCGTTAACTTGACCTCCGAAGATAACGATCAAAACACCAGCACATACGCTCAAGAAAATAACGCCGTTGGAATAGACTAGACGATCGCCTAATAGAGCTAATTGTCGGGGCAAAAATCCATCACGAGCCAAAAAGTAACAAAGTCTGGGAAAGTCCGCAAAGCTAGTATTGGCAGCTAAAAGTAAGATTAACAGCGTGGCAACTTGGATAAAGTAGTAAAATGGGTTATTTTCCCCCAAAATCTGGCGACCCAACAGGGAAACTACTGTTTGTCCCTCTTCTGGAACAATATGGTAAGCATTGGTTAACAGAGTAATTCCCAGGAACATAATTCCCAGAATTTCGCCCATAAACAGCAATGTAGTGCGGGCATTTTTAGACTCAGGTTTCTTAAAGGCTAGAACACCATCCGATATGGCTTCCACTCCGGTAAGCGCCGTACAACCTCTAGAAAAGGCATTCAAAACGAAAAATAAACTGACCGATTCTTTAACTGGAAGATCGGGGTAATTCTCAGGGATATGTCCGGTAGCCTGTTGATAAAAACCAATGCCAATTAGGATAAAAATGCTGACAACAAACGTATAAGTGGGAATCATAAACAGCTGACCTGATTCTCTTACCCCCCGCAAATTTGCTACCATCAACAGGAAAACAAAAACTAAGCAAAGTTCTACTGTCCACTTTTGTAATTCTGGAATTGCTGAGGTTAGAGCGGCTGTTCCAGCAGAAACGCTCACTGTCACCGTCAGGATGTAGTCGATCATCAGCGAACCACCTGCGACCAGTCCCGGAATTAGGCCCAGGTTCTCGCGAGCAACGATGTAGGAGCCACCGCCCATAGGGTAGGCTCGAATGGTCTGCCGATAAGAAAAAACGACGATTCCCAGCAGCAGGACGATCGCGACAGAAATTGGTACAGACCAACCCAGAGCAGCACTTCCGGCAGCTACTAGAACCAGTAAGATTTCTTCTGTGGCGTAAGCAACCGATGAGAGCGCATCAGAGGAAAGAACAGCCAATGCAGCCGCTTTAGTCAACCGTTCTTCTGCATGGGCGCTCGTCGGTAACGATTCACCGACCAGAAATCGTTTGACTTGAGAATAAAAGGACATAGAGAGTCCACCGATACGATCGCTGCTATCTAGTCTAGGAGACTGGGTTTACTCGTTAAAGTATAAAGCCCAACCTATACAGTAGGGTTAGCGCTATTAGCATATCAGCGTTAACAATTGGAATAGGGATAACTCCAAGAGCTTCCCCTGCCTCCAAGAGCCTCTTCTGTCTCCCAGATGTAGCAAACTAAAAGTGAAATGGTATTGGTACTCCCGCGCCGTCTGTTCCATCAATCTAGTAAGTATGTTTGCCAGGTAGCCTAATGCAAGTAGAAGAATTTCTAAAAAAATACGCAGCAGGAGCCAGAGATTTTACTGGTGTTAACCTCAGCGAGGCCAATTTAAGTGGCGTTAACCTGAGCGGGGCCAATTTGAGCCGGGCCAATCTGAGCATATCAAACCTCAGCGGCGCTAACCTGAGCGAAGCCAATCTAAGTCAGGCAAAACTCAACGTTGCTAGGCTCAGTGGAGCCAATCTCACTAATGCCAATTTAAGCGGAGCTATCCTTAACGTAGCCAATTTGGTTCGCGCTGACCTGGGTGGAGCCGAACTCGTGCAAGCTTCCCTGATCAGAGCCGAACTGATTCGGGCCGAACTCAGCGGGGCTAACCTCAGCGGTGCTAACTTGACAGGAGCCGATTTAGCAGAGGCAAGACTTAGGTTAGCTAACTTGAGCGGAGCTAACCTGAGCGAGGCCAATCTCAGGGGAACCTGCCTGACAGAAGCTAGCTTGGATGGGGCTAACTTGCACGGATCTGACCTGAGTCGGGCTGACCTCAGCGGAGCCGACCTCAGAGGTGCAGAACTCAGACAAACCAATCTCGGTCTAGCCGATCTTAGCGGCGCTGATTTGAGTGGGGCGAATCTGAGATGGGCCGATTTGAGTGGGGTGAATCTCAGATGGGCTAACCTGAGTGAGGCAAAGTTGAGTGGGGCAAACTTAAGTGGGGCGGATTTGAGCAATGCGAACTTATTAAATGCTAGTCTGGTTCATGCGGATTTAAGCCAAGCCAATTTGATCCGGGCAGATTGGGTTGGTGCCGATCTAACGGGTGCAACTTTAACCGGAGCTAAGCTCTATGCTGTTTCCCGCTTCGGTCTGAAGACGGAAGGCATGACCTGCGAGTGGATGGATTTAAGCCCGGATGGCGATCGCTCTGCGATCTACCGTCTTAGCGTCGAAGAAGCGAGAAGGTTTTTTCATCAAACATTACCTACGATCCGCATCATCGTCGATGCCCCTTTAGACCAAGACGCTAACTTTGCCTTAGCTGCTACTTATTATCACTTCGCTCAAGAATATCCGAGCCTAAATCGCCCACCCAGTATTGAAGTGGGCGATCGGAGAACTACTATTACACTTAGGATTGATAGTGACGAGCAATTATTTCCGACTGCTTATGTCGCTATTTCCCCCTTTGACGATGCCTCTGCCACTCAGGAAAATATCATGACTTTGCTCCAAATGGTTCAACAAGAAGATATAGAAACTTTGAACGCTCAAGAAAAAAATCAACTTCAGCAAATAAGTGGCGACCTAATTCACTTAATTACTAAACTCGACAAAAGTAAGATTTTGAAATATTTCCCTAAAAATTTAAAAAAGGGTAGCTTTTTTAAATATCCAACTCAAACAATTTTAAACAATTCCAACGACAGAGTTTTGAATCTTTATAATCATCCTACTTTTGGCAAAAAGATTATTACGCCAGTGAAGAGAGAACCTTCGGTTAAAATAGCGGCAAATCCCAATAAGCTAGCATTACCTGCTTTGAATGTAATCTGTGATTTTATCAAAAAATTTCCTTGAACGAAGAGTGAGTCTTGGTTTTCGTATAAATCGCATTCTGCTGGGAGGAAAATGATAAATAACTTATTTTAACAACAACAACAAAAAAGTCAAATGTTGTTTAAACTAACAGGATTATGGATAAGGTAGCCAATCATGGAAGTCGAAGAATTTATAACTAAATATGAAGCAGGAGAAAGAAACTTTGCTGCTGCCAACCTGACCGAGGCTAACCTGAGTGGCGTCAACCTGAGCGGTGCTAATTTAAGTGGGGCTAACCTGAGTGTGGCTAACCTGAGTGGCGCAAATCTCTATTCAGCAAACTTAAGCCATGCCAAACTCAACGTCGCGAGACTGAGCGGTGCTAATCTCACCAAGGCTAACTTGAACAGAGCTGTTCTCAACGTGGCTAACTTGATTCGAGCAGATCTGGGTGGAGCGGAACTCATCCAAGCAGCCTTAATCAGAGCCGAACTGATTCGAGCCGAACTCAGCAGGGCGAACCTTACTGGCGCTAACCTCACCAGCGCGGATCTCCGAGAAGCAAAACTTAGACAAGCTAACCTCAGTCGCGCTAACCTTTCTGGGGCTAATCTCAGGGGTGCTTCTCTGACAGCAGCCAACTTGGAGGGGGCAAATTTGCATGGGAGCGATCTGAGTCGAGCCGATCTTACCGGCGCTAACCTGAGAGATGCCGAACTGAGACAAGCTAACCTCAGTTGCGCCAACTTGAGCGGAGCCAATTTGAGTGGGGCAAATCTGAGATGGGTTGACTTAAGTGGCGCGAATTTGAGATGGGCCGATCTCAGCGATGCCAAATTGAGTGGGGCTAACTTAATTGGGGCAGACTTAAGCAATGCCAATTTATTAAATGCCAGCCTTGTTCACGCCGATCTCACGCAAGCAAGATTGATCCGCGCAGATTGGACTGGTGCGGACTTATCGGGAGCTACTTTAACTGGGGCAAAACTTTATGCGGTGTCGCGCTTCGGTTTGAAAACTGAAGGCTTAATTTGTGAGTGGGTAGATTTAAGCCCGGATGGCGATCGGACCCAGATTTACCGCCTCAGTTCTGAAGAAGCGAGAAAGTTTTTTCATCAAACTTTACCTACCGTCCAGATTATTATCGACGCACCCTTAGACCACGAATCTCATTTTACCTTAGCTTCCTGTTACCATCAAATCGCTCAGCAACACTCAGTTTTCTACCTACCACCCAGCATTAAAGTAGGCCGTCGCCGCACTCTGCTCACATTTGTGATAGATAACGATAACCAATTATTTTCCACTGCTTACCTTGCTATTCTTCCCTTTACAGATAGTGAAGCTACTCATAAAAATATCATCATCTTAATGCAGATGCTGCAATCGCCAGAGATGGACAATTTAAATATCAAAGAACCCCAGCGCCTACATAAGTTGAGTAATGCCCTTATTCAAGGATTGAGCAAAATTTTTTCCATCAAGTTATTGAAAAGTGGTTTCGCAATCAAGGAAGATTCTAAATTTTTTCAATCTCCTACCCAGATCGTTTTAACTAATTCTAGCGATCAAACTTTGAATATATATCATCATCCCCAGTTTGGGAAACGTTTTGTTAAACCATCCAGCTTCGCCAATCCAGACCAAATAACTTCAATAGAGCCAGTCAAATATACTCCGCCTTCTGCTAGCGTAGTTTTTGATTTTATCAAAAATTTTCCGGCCTTGGACAAATAAGTCTTCTAGTTGAAAAAATATTATAATAAGTAAAGACGAAAGTTGGTAAAATTGGCCTGGAGTAGAGAGGTAAAGGGATGAACGCATGGCGCGATCGCTTCGGGCAGATGATGGGCCGTAAACGTTTTGTGGTCTGTCGTCTATTTATCCATCTAGGTGGTGAACAAATCGCCCCACTGCTGGGCGTCCTCAATCGGGCTGCACGGCAGGCAATTGATGCAGAAGGCGATATGGAAGTTTTGGGCGAAGGACTGGTAAATATCTGCCAAAGCCTATTGCAGTACGACACCTACTGGCAATCCGCCGCCAATGAAGGCAACGTCTTTTGGGAAGAAGGCGAAGCTGGTGACGAATTCAACAATTTATTTACCGACTCCGCCCAGCGGTACTTAAGCGGCGAACCAGACCTCTCACGCCCCGCACCAGGAGCAAACGAACCTTTGTATCTGCCGGTGACTCGTCACCTGATCGTGATGATTACGATCGCTTATGAAGGCGAAGTTCCCGAATTGGAAGGGGATCTCTCCAACCTAAGCGCCCTCAAAGCTGGTCTGAAAGCATTGATTAACCTACACTATAAAGGAACCTTGCGGGCCATCCAAATTCACTGGTCACCCGCTCAATTGGGCGATGAATTAACTTCCGATCAACTGTTGGAGCATTTTCCAGAATTAATCCCTCTCTAACTGGTAGCAGAAATAGATTGCTGCTTGACACCCTCGTGAGCAGGTTCCCCTCAAACCAAGCTAGTTGTGAAATTATCATGGCCAGTCACCAAACCGTATTTCGTAAATTTACTGTCGTCTTTCTGGCTCTGACCTTGTGCTGGACAACCGTCGCTTGCGGCGGCAATTCTACCTCAAACAGACCATACAATCAAAACGTCCCGGTGCGATCGGCTCCCACCAAAATCAATCCAGGGGAGTATCCCGTGCAGCAGGCTAGCTATAACGATGCCAATGGGGAATACAGCTTGTTTTTGCTCAACACCCAGCCCGGTACGCCCTCTACCTTTCGCACCACAGACTTACAGATGGCAAGTCTGACACCAGAAGAGGTATCCGCTGGCAAAAAGAGTTATCTGAAGGTGGAAAACGGTCAAACCTCCTTGCACCTAAAGGAAGACTTCAAAATTGAATATATCCACGCAGTCACCGAAACTCGGACAGACCCGCAAACCGGACAACCCCAAACCGTAATCGTGCGTCAGCAAAGCAGCGGCTTCTGGGCACCCTTTGCCGGTGCTGTAGCGGGGAATTTGGTGAGCGGCCTGTTATTTAGACCCCAGTACTACGTGCCGCCAGTATATCAGCCTGGAGTCAGCGTCATGACTGGCTATGGCGGGTATGGCAGCACCTATAACCAAGCGGTGGGACAGTACCAAACTCGTTACCAAACGCCTCCACCGGCGGTAAGAAATCGACAATCCACTTTACGTACTACGGGTAATATCAGAAATCCTTCTTCTCGGCCAAGCTACACCAGTCCTTCGCGCCCATCTACTACCAATCGCCCCACAGGTTCTGGTTTTGGCTCCAGTACCCTGCGCCAATCTGGCAGATCTCAACCCAGTCGCAATCCATCGTCTAGTTTTGGCAGCGGTGGCAGGAGTCGTAGCAGTGGTTTCGGCAGCAGGAGGCGCTAAGAGTCAAAAGTCAAAAAGGGGCAGAGGGGCAGAGGGAAGATTCTGCTCCTCTGCCCCTCTGCCCCTCTGCCTCTCTGCTCCTCTGCTCTGAG
>CASBRD010000436.1 GCA_949128025.1 Oscillatoriales cyanobacterium PMM_0008
GAGTTTTGCTCCCCCTCTGGGGGAGCAAAACTCCCCCCAGAGGGGGAGCAAAACTCCCCCCTCTCCGCAGGCGGAGAGGGGGGCAGGGGGGTGAGGTTTCTTCAAGCTTTTGTTAGTAGAATTAATCTCAGACAAAAACTTTGGCTTCGTATTCAGGCAAATCAATCATTAATTTGTTATTTTCCACATTCACATCATAGTTACCTGTCCATTCGTGCCAAGTTCCGTTGGCGGGAAAGTTGGGAATTCGGTAGTCAGCTAGATGTCGATCTGAAAAGTTGACAACAACAACAACTCTCGAACCTTCATCATTCCAGCGAACGTAGGCAAAAACTTTGTTATCTGGATTTTCATGGAAGAAATTGATGTTGGCAGTTTGCAAGGCTGGATTTTGTTTGCGAAGTGCGATCGCACCCTTGAAATACTCAAATAAATTGCTATTATGGTCATTCTTTAATAATGACCATTTTAGCGGGTTGCTATAGTCTAGACTCAGGGAAGTGCAATCGCCAAACTCTTCGCCCATCCAGATCATGGGTATTCCTGCTGCTGTCATTAACACAGCAACCCCCAACTTAACCCGCTTAAATGCCGCTTCCCCAACAATGTTGCGATCGCCTAAGTTTACCAACAAGCGCTTTTGGTCGTGATTGCTGATGTAATTAACCACCTTTGTAACGCCTTCTGGATATTCCTGGCGCTTGGGATCTAGCACTCGCTTGAGTTCTTCTAGATCGAAATTATCGCCAAAAAGATGCGGTATCAAAAAGTGGAAGAAACTGTCGTGCCAGCAAGCATCGATCGGCCCCTTGGGAGTTACGATATCAACATTTTCTGGAACGTGCTCGCCAATATTGTAGAAAGGCTTCGATCCGGCTGCATTTTTGGCTTCTTGGATAAGCCAGTGCAGAAAGTCGAGGTTATCTAATTGTTTTAATGCGTCGTAGCGAATCCCGTCAATATGGTATTCTTGAATCCAGAACCGTACCACATCTCCCATAAAATCTTTTGCAGGACAGGTGTTGCGCTTTTCGTCCCAATATTCGTAGTTAAACTCTGGCCCCCAATAATATTCGTCTTCAGGATGGTGGCGATCGTGATAGTACCAGTAATCCCGGTCAATTTGTGCAAGCGGACATTCTTCTGATGAGTGGTTATAAAGCTGGTCGAAAATGACGCGGATGCCTCTAGCATGGCACTCATCAATTAACCGCTTCAAATCTTCCGTTGAACCGTAGTTAGGCTGTGGGGCTAAGTAGTATCTGGGAGTATAACCCCAGCCGTAATCGCCCGGATTTTCGTTGACTGGCATTAACTCGATCGCATTTATTCCCAACTCGCACAAATAATCCAATTTTTCGATTACATCCTTGTACTGTCCTTGCCCTTTTGGGTCATCATCACCGCCAGAAAAATCTGTAATAAATAACTCATAGATGACTAACTCACTATCCGCAGGCAAAGGCTTGTCGTCGTGCTGCCAAACATAAGTATCAACAATCCTTTCACCCCCTTTAATCCGCACGACTCCGTTTCCTGTAGCCAGATCGATTTCAGTAACATAGGGGTCATTGACTTCTACCCATTTTTCTGGTTCATCTGCTTTGCTTGGGCGCTGGACTCGGAATTTATATTGATAAACACCGTCCTCTAATTCACTTTTCGTGCTAAAATTACCATCATCGGTTTTTTCCATAGGAATTTCTTTCCAGTTGGAAAAAGAACCCATCAATGTAGCCTTTTTATTATTGGGAGCCAAGAATTTGAATTCAATTAAACTAGGCATATTTTTCCTGTAACATCAGCCTTTTCTCAATTACTGCCAAAAACCTCAGTCAAGAATCATCTTAATCAACTTACCCTGGTAATTGCCTCTTTCTGGCAGCTAGTGATGGCTGATTTATCCCTCTGTCCAAAGGATGATTGTTGTTACTTAAAATACGAATAGCCCCGACCCTCACACTTTATGCGATCGATTCGCCTCTCGTAGGCGATTTTGGGAACTGCAATAATGACACTCAGCAGGTTTGAATGAACGTCATCTATCTTCTTCTACGCGCTTCTTGGAGCCTTGTGGCGATCGCTGTCTTCACAGGTTTGCTCAGCGGAGCTTGCAGCGCTCGACTAATTGCCCTGATCAACAACGCCGCCAACGGCGGAACCCAGACAACCACCTCAATCTTGAGCTTTGTCGGTCTAGCTGCGGTGGTACTCATCTCTGGACTCGTTTCCCAGATTTTGTTGATCCGCCTTTCCCAAGGAGTGATCTTCGACTTACAAATACGCTTGAGCCGCCGGATTTTATCCACCTCTTTGCGTCACCTGGAACAACTGGGTGCCCCTCGTCTTTTAGCAACTCTCACAGAAGATGTTCAAGCGCTTTCTACCAGTGTTTTTGCTATTCCCTTTCTCTGCATTGACGTTGCCATAGTAATTGGCTGCATGATTTATTTAGGCTGGCTTTCCTGGCAAGCATTGCTGGTGATGATCTGCTTCATAATTGCAGCCATAGTCATTATTCAATTTCTGTTAAAGAAAGGGACTCACTTCTTTACCCTCGCTCGCGAAGAACAAGATAAATTGTTTAAACACTTTCGCGCCATCACGGAAGGTATTAAAGAATTAAAGCTGCACCAACAGCGCCGCGAAGCTTTCCTATCAAGCGAACTTCAACCCACCGCCGCTGCGGCGCGAGATTACAAAGTTGTCAGTTTGAATATCTTCTCTATTGCCTCTAATGGAGGTCAAATTCTCTTTTTCTTTGCTGTCGCGCTGTTGATTTTTGGTCTTCCCAAATTGGCAAATATTAGCACGTCGGTTTTATCGGGCTATATTTTAACGCTCACTTACTTAATGATGCCCGTGAAGAACATCATGGATATGCTTCCCAACTTGAGCAGAGCCAGCGTTGCTTTAAGAAAAATAGAAACTTTGGGCTTATCATTAGCTAGTGAATCCGAGTCTAACGAAAACGCAATTGTTCAGCCTAACTTAAAGTCCGACTGGCAGCGCTTAGAACTGATGGGAGTTACTCATGCTTATAGCGGACAAAATGAGAAACATAATTTTATTCTTGGCCCGATCGATCTCGTTTTCCAGCCAGGAGAACTGGTGTTTTTAGTCGGAGGTAATGGCAGCGGTAAATCTACTCTCGCTAAACTCATTACCGGACTTTATATCCCTGAAAGGGGAGAAATTATGGTCGATGGTAAGCTAATTGACAAGGACACTAGAGAATGGTATCGCCAGCAATTTGCGGTAGTTTTTTCGGACTTTTATTTGTTTGAAAGCTTGTTGGGTTTGGGTAATTCCAATCTTGAGACTCAAACGCAAGATTACCTGATTAAACTAGAACTAGACCACAAAGTGCAAGTAAAAGATGGTGTGCTTTCAACTACTGCTTTATCCCAAGGACAGCGCAAGCGTTTGGGTTTACTCACTGCCTATTTGGAAGACCGTCCTATCTATTTATTTGATGAGTGGGCATCAGATCAAGACCCAGTGTTCAAGGAGATTTTTTATACTCAACTATTGCCAGAACTTAAGAAACGAGGTAAAACTGTGCTGGTTATCAGTCACGATGACCGATATTTTCACTCATGCGATCGCATTGTCAAACTCGATTACGGTAAAGTAGAATATGACAAGCACTTGCACAATTAACTTTTAGCGATTTTTGTAGGGTGTACATTGCCCACCACTAAAATACTTGTAGTAATGGTAGGGGCGAAGCATTCGGGCAGGAAATCTAAGGTAAGAGCGATAGATTTCCTGCCTGAATGCTTCGCCCCTACAAGCTAAAAACGCACCGCCAAGTATTACTGAATCGGTGTTGTAGGACATTTGATAAGCTGCTACGTATCTAATTTCACAGTCAGTAGCTTTGTAGGTTGGGTTGAGGCACGAAACCCAACAAATGCGTTGGGTTTCGCTCTAGCTCAACCCAACCTACAAAGAAATGGCTAAACATTGTAGAGACGTTTCATGAAACGTCTCTACAGGTGATCGACATAAAGGGGGTAATCGTTGCGGATTTGATATTACTGCTTTAGCAGTGCTAAAATATTGGAATGAGAGAACTTTACCCTTTTATCATTCCTTACAGACAAGGAACTTTAGAAGTTTCTGACCTTCACACCATTCATTTTGAAGAATCGGGCAACCCGCAAGGAAAGCCAATAGTTTTACTGCACGGTGGGCCGGGTGGTGGTTGTCCGCCCTTTTATCGACAATATTTTCACCCCGAAAAATGGCGATTGGTGATGTTTGACCAACGCGGTTGCGGAAAAAGTACGCCTCACGCCGAACTGCGGGAAAATACGACTTGGGATTTGGTCAGTGACATTGAAAAATTGCGATCGCATTTAGGCATCGACAAATGGGTTGTCTTCGGCGGCAGTTGGGGAAGTACCCTGTCCTTGGCGTACAGTCAAACTCATCCCGAACGCTGCAAAGGACTAATCCTGCGCGGCATCTTCATGTTGAGACAAAAAGAATTGCGCTGGTTCTATCAAGAAGGTACTAGCTATCTCTTTCCCGATGCTTGGGAGGAGTATATAAAACCAATTCCTCCCGATGAACGGGATGATATGATCGTAGCTTATTATAAACGTTTGACCAGTCCAGATACTCAAATCAGATTGGCAGCTGCCCGCGCTTGGTCAATCTGGGAAGGTAGCACGAGTAGATTATTAGTAGACCCAGATTTAAAGCACAAATTTGGTGATAGTCAATTCGCAGATGCCTTTGCCAGAATTGAGTGTCATTACTTCATTAATAAAGGCTTTCTAGAAACCGAAGAACAATTGCTTTTGAATATCGATCGCATCCGCAAACTTCCAGCAGTAATTGTTCAGGGACGATACGATGTCGTCTGTCCGATGATATCAGCTTGGGAATTGCATACTGCTTGGCCAGAAGCCGAATTTATCGTTGTCCCCGATGCTGGACATTCGATGAGCGAACCGGGAATTCGCAATGCTTTGATTGAAGCAACGGACAAGTTTGCAACTTTATAGCTAGATCTTTAAGATCGAAATTGCAATCGATCGCATGAATCTACAATTTAAATAATAAAAATGTAGCATTATTGGAGCAAAATCTGCCTGATGTCTAAACAAGATTCGCAGTCATCCGCTCAACGGAAAACGCCTTCATCTGGGATTGAAGGCTTTGACGCATATCAATTAGAAAAAATCCAGGAAACCATGATTGCCCAAGTGGCACATCGGTTTAACAAAGAGTACCGAGGTGAAGCTTTTGAACTACCAGCAGAAGTCGAAGCGATGCCAATTTTTAGGGAATGGGCTGGTGGAAAGCTCAATGGGAAAATTACCTCTGCTTTTTGGGAAATGACACAACCTAAAAAGAACCAGCGTTGTTTAGATATTGGCTGTGGCGTCAGCTTCTTAATTTACCCTTGGCGAGATTGGGGAGCGTATTTCTACGGTCAGGAAATCAGCACAGTGGCGCGGGATGCACTCAATTCTCGCGGTTCCCAACTTAACTCGAAGTTATTTAAGGCAGTTCAACTAGGAGCAGCTCACGAGTTAAAATATGAAGACGCTTTTTTCGATCTAGCGATCGCTACTGGTTGTAGTTGCTATTTTCCAATCAACTACTGGCAAGCTGTTATGGCAGAAGTCAAGCGGGTTTTGAAACCAGATGGTCGGTTTATATTTAACGTTCTCGACCCTACTAAACCTTTGGCTGAAGATTGGGCAGTTTTAGAAATGTATTTGGGTGCCGAAGTGTTTTTAGAGTCGATCGCCGCATGGGAAAAAGCCATAAAAGATGCAGGTGCTAAGGTGGAGAAACAGCATGATGGAGAAATGTTTGCTCTCTACGAAGTCAGTTTTTCCTAAGAAAAAAACCTAGAGCAGATTAGCTCTAGGTTTTCTTTGTTGATGTAAGGAGCAATTAGAAGCTATATCTATACTGCTCAACCAAGATGACGATGTTGTGACGCTGGTATTTCAATCTGGTGAAGAATGAACTGCCGCAGTTGCGATCGCAATCAGCCTACTTGTATGAAATCACTACCTGGGCCAAGGAAGGAGGCAGGGGGTGGAGTTCGCTTCGCGCAAAACCCGCATTGCTAAACATCTGTTCGTATTCCGCAAAAGTATAAGCATCGCCGTGAGGGGTTGTAGCAAGCATCACCAAACTGAAACGTGCGGCTTCGGGGGGAGTAACCCGGTCTGAGTTGGGAACTTGTGCCAATGTTACCACCCTACCGTCGGGAGCGATCGCTGCATGAATTTTCTTAAGTAGCGTTTCACAGGTTGCTACATCGAAATGATGCAAAAAGTTAGTTAGCAAAGCTAAATCGTAGCCAGTGCCCCAATCAACATCAAAAGCGCTGCCAGGGATGGTACTGTAGCGATCGCCAACCCCCGCCCCTTGAGCGTTTTCTTTTGCTAGCTCCAGTACTCCAGACCAATCTACAGCTACGATTTGGGCATGGGGATTGCGCTTTGCGATCGCAATGCCAAACAAACCGTGACCTGCTGCAATATCAAGCACTTTCAACGGCTTACTGGCATCGCCGTCTACCAGCTGCGCCATCAATTGTGCTGGAAACGGCATCAAGGGAGCCATAGCCTTAGCAAAGTTTACCCATACGGGATGATCGGGTGCCACCGTTCCCGCGTCTGGTATCGCCGTACCGCCTTTTCGGACAGCAGCGGCAACATCTTTGAATCCATCCACCATCGTCTGGGAGACGAAGAATTCCACCACACTACCTATATACCCAGGACTGTGCTTGACAAGGAACATCGCTGCATCTGGAGTCAGTCCGTAGCATTCTGCTTCCTTAGTCAGAAAGTCGATCGTTACCAAATAGTCGCACAAGATCCGCATCCCTCGTTCTGACGCCGAACACCTTTGCGCTAGTGACGAAACTGTCTGATTGCCTTCGCTAATGGCAGTAAAAACATCCAATTCGATCGCCCCTTTGATAGCACCTGTACGCTGGTAGGCGGTGACCGTATTGAAAAAAAGTTCAGGGGTAACTTCTGGGGTCTGGTTGGACATATTAAACTCCGACACTAACTCCGACACTAGGCCAATTATGAGCGCCGAAAATGTGGTTAGTCAAGTGAATAGCCAAAGGAAGCAGATTTTAGATCTCTAAAGACATGAATTAGAGTTAACCTGTTTTTAACTAAGGAGGTGGGCATAATTAAACGTAAAACTGCGGGCTAGAGAAACCGGGTTTCTGGGTGTTCAGTTTATTTACGCCCACCTACTTAGATTCGCGATCGCTATAGCGCCTTTCTTCTCCCTCCCTAATCTCACGCTCTAAGAAATAATTTAGTAGAGTCCTTAAAAGAACGATCGCACCCAGATTTAAAATATCCTGGCGAGTCGGCGCAACTGCCGTGCGTAAGATATCGCTAGCAATAGTAAATTCCAATCCCAACGCCAGCACTCGTCCCAATTGCAGACGGATTGACAGATTATTAAAGGAGCGCAAGCCCACCAAATGGACGGGGTGGGTAAGCGGAAGCACCATTAGGTGCATTGTAGTGAATCCAATTTGTGCTACAATTAAAAATGTCAGTATAAGA
>CASBRD010000437.1 GCA_949128025.1 Oscillatoriales cyanobacterium PMM_0008
CACCCATTTTTTGCGTAGGGGCGGGTTTAGCCGATAAATTAAGCATTTCACAGATATCCCTAATACAAAACCCGCCCCTACAATGCTTGATTTTTCGTGATTTTGCGTAAGTCCTGTAAAAGAAAGTAGGGTGGGCATTGTCCACCCTACTAAGCAGTTTTAGGTAGCCCATATTTTTAGCTTAATCAAGGCAGTAACGGCTAAAAACACGAAAAACTGAACTAAAACAATGCTAGGCCCAGAAGCCCAGTTGAAAATACCGGACAACAGTATGCCGATAATGCTGCTGAGGACACCTATAATCGCAGAGAGTGCTAGAAAGCGGTTAAATTGATTACTCAGCAATTTGGCAGCAGAGGCTGGGATGACTAGAAAAGCATTCACCAGTAAAATGCCGATCGCTTTGGTTGCCAAGGCGACTGTTAGAGACAGCAGTACGACAAACAAGTAGCGGTGTAACTGGACTGGGATGCCTTGAACTTTGGCTACAGCGGGATTAAGCGTCAACAAGATTTGCTGCTGTAGCGTTGATAGCAGATAGATTGCAGCAGCCAGGACTAACATCAGTGTGAGTATGATGTCAATCTGGTCGATCGCCAGAATATCCCCGAACAGGACATTCATCAAGCCGCCGCGATAACCTTTAATCAAGCCACTGAGGATAATACCGACTGCCAAAGTTCCCGATAGTACAACGTTGAGGATGTTGTCGCTGGCTAAATCCGTTTGGTCGATTAGATAGAGTACCGCTAAACCAAAAGCGAGAGTGAAAGGCAACAGCATCCAGGTGGGGTTTAATTGTAGCAAGACACCTAAAACAATTCCCACCAAAGCTGAGTGACCGACCGCGTGGCTGAAAAAAGACAATTGTCGCAGGGTGACGAAGCAACCGAGTAAGCCTCCCAGCAATCCCATCAAGACGCCGCCTGCGATCGCACGCTGCATAAAAGGAAACTGTAGCAGTTCCATCAAGTTACCGCCATCAGTCACGGCCAATAAGCTAGCATGATAGTAAGCAAGTTCGTTCAGGGAAATCATTATCGAAACACCTATTCCAATACAAAAGACATAAAAATTAATTTCACTTGTAACTTTAATATGTCAATTCAACCAAGCTTTAATGGTGTCGTAACTAATCTCGTTAAACAGCAAGAAAGCCTCACCTGTCATCCGCCATGCGTTGAGATTGAAGATGTTCAAGATCTTCAGCAGGAAATCCTTAATACAGAAAAATCTCAACGCATGGCAGAGTTTTTTAGTTTATTGGGAGATGCCAATCGCCTGCGAATTCTCTCAATTTTAGCAGTAAAAGAACTCTGCGTTTGCGATTTGGCAGTAGCGCTAGAAATGAGTGAATCAGCAGTTTCCCATCAAATGCGCGTTTTACGGACAATGCGATTAGTGAGTTACCGGAAACAAGGACGAAATGTTTTTTATCGTCTCCTAGATCATCATGTATTAGAACTTTATCGATCGGTTGCAGAACATTTGGATGAAACGGCTTGAGTTTTAGATTATATAGCAACCGCCAAGGCGGTTAAGCCATAAATCTGGGGAGGGGGCGAAGCATTCGGGTAGTAAATCTTCGGTTTTAACCAATAAATTATATGCCCGAATGCTAATGCCTCCGGCACGCTACGCGAACGCCCCTACTGCCCTAATCGCCTTGGCGGTTGCTATAAGATTTCAAATCCCAAATCCCAAATCCCAAATCCCAAATCAGTGTCTGTGTTGATAGCGACTGAAAACTGGGCCGTAGGTGGCCAATAGGTTTTCGGGGGAAAGAATAGTATCTGGCGTTCCAGAACAAACTAATGTTTGATTGAGACAGAGGACGCGATCGCAGTGGCGATTCACCATATCTAAATCGTGAGAAATTTGTAGGACTGTCCAACGCTGTTCATTCTTCAGTTCATTCAACAAAGTGTAAAAATCTGCTTCCCCGGAAACGTCCAATCCCGCAAACGCCTCATCTAGCACCAATAGCCGCCGGGGACTCACCAAGCAGTAAGCTAACAATACCCGCTTTAGTTCGCCACCGCTGAGAGTGCCGATCGCTTGAAAGCGTAGGTGATAGGCATTGACACGGTGCAATGCTTGTGCGATCGCATCTGCTTTTTCCGGATTCTCCCAGCCCAAAGAAAAAGGAAAAAAGGAAAAACCTTTCTTCTTCCTCCCCCCCTTTTTAAGGGGGGGTAGGGGGGGATCGCCTTCACCCCTGGTTACGCCCTTTTGTCTTTCATTCTCCCATCCCAGTCCTACCAATTCAGCAACAGAAATGGGAAAACTGCGATCGAAGATAAAATGTTGAGGAATGTAGCCAATCTGACGCTGCCGACGCCCTAGCTGTTTGACTGGCCGACCAAAAATCTCTACTTTCCCGGCAGTGTGCGGCATCAGGTCTAGAATTGCTTGCACAAGCGTACTTTTACCAGAACCGTTCGGGCCGATTACAGCCGTATCCGTTCCTGGTAGCAGTTCAAAAGAGACATCACGAACAGCTGGGTAAGTGCCTCGGTACACTGTTAAGCCTTCTACCTTCAAAACGGGGAGTGACTCAAAATTCATTTCATCCAATTTAACTTTATTAATTAAAAGCTCAAAACTTTTTAATCTACCGACAAGCAGATTCAAGGGTTTGCAGATTGGTTTTCATCGCCGTGAAGTAATGCTGCGGATCTAATGGCCCAATTTCCATAGAATCCAGGGGACGGAGGGTCAAATTCAAATCTTGGGAAAGACTTTTGAGCAATTTGTTGTCTACCCCAGGTTCCCCAAACAAAGCCTTAACTTTATACTGTTTTACGGCTGCGATCGTCTTTTGGATATCTGTTGGTGAAAGTTGATCTTCGGGAATTTCAACTACTGCAACCTGTTTGAGTTGATATCGCTGTGCCAGATAAGGATAAGCATCGTGGAAGGTAACAAAGGTGCAATTGGGATATCGCTGCAAACTCTGCTTAAACTGGCGATCGATCTCTTGCAGTTGCTGGATATAGGCGATAGCATTAGCTTGATAGGCTCCTTTATTGGCTGGATCGGCTGCCATTAAACCATCCCGAATATTTTCCACCTGTTTAATTGCCAATACCGGATCTAGCCAAACATGAGGATTGCCAGCTTTGTGGTTATGGTCGTTGTCTACTTTTTCGGCCCTTTTAACGACGGGCGAGATTTCCTGCAAAGGTTTAATGCCATTCGACGCTTCAATCTCTTTTAGCTTGGTGTTTTGGGCGTTTTTCACGGTATTTTCGATAAATTCTTCCAAACCGAAGCCATTTTTGACCAGCACATCAGCTTGCGCTAAAGCCTGCACATCCTTTGGCGTTGCCTGGTACTCATGCACTTCCGTACCCGGTGGCACCAAAACTTCTACGTTGGCTAAATCCCCAGAAACTGCCTTGGTGAACCAGTACATGGGCAAAAATGTCGCCACAACTTTGAGTTGTCGCGACTGTGGCGAAGACTCAGCTTTCGGGGACACGGGTGCCGAATTGGATTGGTTACAGCCAGTGGTAGCTAACACAGGCAGCAGCAAGGCCATTAGCAATCCTTGCAAATTAGGACGAATCACGGTTTTTCTCCTGGGAAGGCCAGCCAGAGGTCAATCGATTTTGGATTCTAGGATTTTGGATTGACCTTGGCAGAGATGTAATGAGAATCAATCTAAATTCTAAACTAAATACGAGAATAAATCTCATTCTACTACAGGGTTCTGCTTCGCCAAGGACTGCCATAGCCTCGTATTGGCACTAGGCTATGGAAATCAGATATCATTGAGTCTTACGAAAAAGACCTTTTGTCTGGATACGGCGATACGATCGGCCTTGAGGGCGTTTTCAAAGGAATGCTGATAATCTGGAATCGGTGTGAGGAGTAAAAGGTTCAATATGTTAAAACGCAATTATCTGCTAATGAGCCCAGCCGTACTGGGTGCGGCCCTAGCGATCGCAGCAGCAACAATGCCAGCGTCCTACGCAGAAGAAATCCCAGCCACACCTCAAGTGGGGGTGACCGCCTCTCCCGATGCGGCAAGCACTTTAGATCAAATCAACCGCTACAACAACCAAAAACCTAAAAACTCTCTGTCTCAAGTCACCTCGGTTTCCCAACTGCGGGACGTTCAACCGACAGACTGGGCATTTCAAGCCCTACAATCTCTTGTTGAGCGCTACGGTTGTATTGAAGGTTATCCCGATCGCACTTATCGCGGCAACCGCGCCTTGACCCGCTATGAATTTGCCGCTGGCTTAAATTCTTGCTTAAACCGGATACAAGAATTGATTGCGGCAGCAGGCGGCGGCGGCATAAGCGCAGAGGAAATAGCCACCCTCCGGCGATTGCAAGAAGAATTTAGGGCTGAACTCACCACCCTGCGGGGTCGCGTAGACGCACTGGAAGCACGCGCAACGCGACTGGAAGCACAGCAATTTTCCACGACGACGAAACTTGCCGGAGAAGCGATTTTTGCGGTGGCAGCGATCGCCAAAGGAGATGATGCTTTTGGCGGCGAGATAGACAACCAACCTATTTTTGCCGATCGCGTTCGCCTCAACTTTGAAACCAGCTTTACCGGCAGAGATCGGTTGAGAACGCGACTGCAAGCAAGCAACCTGGGTGCCTTCTCTGCGACTTCCACCTTCACCCCAGAAGGCGATTTATCCTTTGGTGGTGGCGCTTTTGAGGAATCGGGCAATAATGATATCGTCCTGGATGAGTTGTCCTACACTTTCCCCCTCGGCAAACGTACTGAGGTCGTGATCGGCGCAAATGCTACCGGGTCGGATAGCTTTGCCAATACCTTAAACGTCCTGGATGGAGATGGTGGAAGCGGTGCTTTGTCTCGCTTTGGCACGCGCCACGGGATTTATTATCTGGCGGATGGCGCTGGCATAGGACTCAGGCACGAGTTCAACGATAATATTGAAATCAGTTTGGGCTATCAAGGTACCTCGGTCAACGATCCGAATGATGGCAGCGGTTTGTTTGGTGGCCCTTACGGTGCCCTGGCACAGGTCGTGTTTAAGCCAGGTGCTGGTTTACAACTGGGTTTGACTTACGTTCACTCCTACAACAGAGACATGGGAACTGGCAGTCGGGTTGCTAATTTGCGATCAACTTTAGAAGCTTTCCAGCCGTTTGCTGGTGATAACAATCTCCCCGTTTCCAGCAATTCCTATGGTGTCGAGCTATCGTGGCAACTAGCCCGTAATTTTGTGATCGGCGGTTGGGCTGGTTACACGAATACTCGCACTCTTTCTACCCTGGGCGGACAAATTAACCGTGGCAATATCGATATCTTTAATGGTGCCGTTACCCTTGGTTTTCCAGACCTGGGTAAGAAAGGCAACCTTGGAGGTATCATCGTGGGTATTGAGCCGATCGCTGACGCCAGTGCTAATCTATCCAACGATTTATTTAATGCTGGTTTAGGTGGCGACGATGACGACCCTTCATACCACGTCGAGGCATTTTACCAAATCCAAGTGAGCGATAATATCTCTATTACACCTGGGGTTATCTGGCTCACTGCTCCAGACCACAACAAGAACAACGATGATATTGTCATCGGTACGATCCGAACAACGTTTAGTTTCTAGTCAATAGTCATTGGTCAATAGTCATTAGTCATTGGCAAAGAACCAATGGCTAATGACCATCGACTATACCTTTGTTTTTTGCCAGATAGCCGATTTTAACTAAACTTACAATTAAGCTACGTTCCCTTGGAACATAATGACCTACACCCCACTCAAACTACTTAGCTTCGAGGAGTTTATCGCCCAATACGGGGATAATACACGCTATGAACTAATTGACGGAGAACTTAGAGACATGGAACCTACTGGCCCCCACGAAGCTGTTGCCGGGAGTATTGCGGGTAGAATCTATGTCGAAATTTTTCGTGCTAATTTTAACTGGTTGGTGCCAAAAACTTGTTTGATCAAACCACTATATGCTGAAGCCACAGTGCTGCGTCCTGACGTAGTTGTTTTAGATCGAACCGAACTTAGTACTGAACCCCTTTGGCAAAAAGAACCCGTGATATGTAACGGTAGTACCATTAAGCTTGTTGCTGAAGTGGTCAGCACCAATTGGCAAGATGATTATGCCAGAAAAGTGGAAGAATACGCTTTTTTGAATATCCCAGAATATTGGATTGTAGACTTTCGGGGCTTGGGTGGTTTGCAATTTATCGGCAATCCCAAGCAACCTACTTTCACAATCTGCCAGTTAGTTAATGGTGTGTACCAACAGCAACAATATCGCTTGGGAGATCCTATTTCTTCTTACCTGTTTCCCAATTTACAACTGCGCCTCGATGACATTATGCCGACTTGAAAATCTGGACGCTTTTTGATTTGAAATAAATACTAATTCAATTCTAAACCTGGCTAATTGGCAATAAAATTTTAGCACACTAAGTACGGAAGAACCGCTATTTTAGGATAAAAAAATACCAGCCTCTTCAAAGACTGGTTTGACAAATTAAATACGTTGTGTTGTCGCTTGAATTAGAGGAAACCCGAACTGTGCGTTCCCAAGTTCACAGTGGGTAAAGCTCTGTAAACTTATTGTAAGATGAGAGATAACTTTACAAAAGTTTACTTATAGCAACCGCCAAGGCGGTTAAGCCATAAATCTGGGGTAGGGGCGAAGCATTCGGGCATATAATTTATTGGTTAAAACCGAAGATTTACTACCCGAATGCTTCGCCCCTACCCCAGATTTATGGCTTAACCGCCTTGGCGGTTGCTATATGAGTCAAAAGTCAAAAAAATCCTTCTTTTGACTTTTGACTTTTGACTTTTGACTTTAGTTTCTCGGCTGGATGCGAATTACGCCAGGAGCAGGAGTGGACTGCTGAACTGGGGTTGCTGCTGGGAGAGCGGGCTGGACTGGGGCTGATGGTGCTGCTGGGGGAGCGGACTGCTGAATTCGGGTCGGCTGAATTCGGGTTGGTGTATAAGAGGGTGGAGCCGACTGCTGAATTCGGTACTGCTGGGATGTTCCACCAGGTGAGGATTGCTGAATTCGGTTCGGCTGGACTCGGACTGGTGGAGCGGGGGGAGGAGTGGGCGCAGTAGGAGGGGTCGTTTGTCTGTAAATTGGATAGGACGGCTGGACTGGGTTAATCGCGCCTGGAAGTGGAGCGGGGGGCTGGATTCGGATCGGTTGGGTTCTGCGGTTGCGGGCTTCTTCACTCTGTTCTATGTCGCGGCGGATTCGCGACAGGGAGCTTCCTGATGCTAACTGATTAGTCCAAGTCCGGATTCCGCGTGAATCGGCATCGCGCCCCAAAATTTCTCGATAAATCTGGTTAACTGCTGTTTGAGCTTCGGCGCTGCGAGCTATTTCATTGCGGACATCGCGGAGCGATCGGCCCCTTCCGATCGCATCAGTCCAGGTTCGCAAGCCACTATAATCGGGTTCGCGGCCTAAAACTTCGCGATAAATCTGCCTAATATCGTTTTCTCTATACCGATAATCGCGATCGTTGTAGTTGCGATCGTTGTAATTGCGATCGTTATAGTTGCGATCGTTGTAATTGCGATCGTTGTAATTGCGATCGTTATAGTTGCGATCGTTGTAATTGCGATCGTTGTAGTTGCGATCGTTCCGCCTATTGTCATACCCATACACTCCACTCAGGTAAGCACCATCCAGAGTGGTATTTCCCAGGTTCGCACCATCCAGGTAAGCATTTTCCAAGTTCGCATTCCGCAGATTGGCATTATCCAGATTGGCATTTCTGATGTTAGCCCTTCTCAATCTAGCGCTGGTGAAATCGACACCCCTCAAATCAGCACCCCGGAGGTCAGCCTCCTCCAGATTAGCACTCCTCAAGTTAGCACCTTGGAGGTTAGCATTCTCCAGGTCAGCATTCTGTAGGTCAGCATTCTGTAGGTCAGCATTCCTCAAATTGGCACTTCTGAGGTCACATCTGCGACACTCATTAGTATCCAGCAGCCGTCTGATGTCATCGCGATTTGCCGCGTGCAAAGGAGCTGCTACGCCAAAAGTCAGGATTAATGCGGTGGTTAAAAAAATTCCACGTTTCATTTTATGCACCTCAAATCATTGGTATGTTTTTTAATGAGAGAATTTAATTCGCTTTATGAGCGTGTCAACCACATATCAGATCTATATTTTGGGAGAGGAAGCCAGTAATAGGTATGTAGTTGCGCTTTAGCGCTCTACCTTGGCAGAAGCACTTCTCAAAAGTGTTCCCATCTTCTATTTATATTGCCTTTTATTACTGACTGCTAACCTCCTCCCTATGGTTCCCCCAATAGGGTGAAAATTTCTAATTGGTCATTGGTCATTGGTCATTAGTCATTGGTCATTGGTCATTGGTCACTGGTCATTGGTCATTGGTCCCCCACTCCCCCACTCCCCCCGGCTACTGAGCGAAGTCGAAGTA
>CASBRD010000438.1 GCA_949128025.1 Oscillatoriales cyanobacterium PMM_0008
AATGCACGTAGCTAAGCCAGTCGAACCAGCTAAGTTAGCTACCGTAGTTGCAGCGCTGATGGGACATATAGCTAAGGGCTAGGGGCAAGAAAAGTCAAAAGTCAAAAGTCAAAAGTCAATAATTAAACGTAAAACTGTCAGGCCCTTAGAAACCCGGTTTCTTGGAGAAACCGGGTTTCTAAGAGTTTACTTCCTCTCAAGTGGTGGAACTTGGGGTAAATTTGGATCTTGATCGACGTTACTCATATTGCCAGAATCGATCTCACCAGCGGTCAAGAAATGGAAAGTTTCCTGATAGAGACTCTGCCAAAAACGATTGCTCATTTGCTGACTGACTTCAGTAGGATCTACCATCGGGTGCGGCACCATATCGCCCGAAGAATAAACATAGCAGCGGTGTCCCTTGCGATCGCCTCCTATATCTTCAAAAAATTCTTGGTTAGTATCGATATCGGCGGCATCCTCATTTTGTGTCAGCACTAGAAATGTAGGAATATCCCTTAAAGTAGTTATGTTATTGGGATTGCGTACAAAGCTGCCAAAGCGATCGGCCCCAGTCAAACAGCCTACAGGGAAACGCAATGCAGGGTCCCAGCCTGATTCGCTGATATCCAGTGGCCCAGCCAACATGACATACTGCCGCCGTTCCACCCCATAAACCTTTAGCAGGGGTGCATAAGCTACCACCCGTTTAATACGTTCTGGTTTGTCTGCGGCCAAACCAAGCGCCACAGACCCACCCACCGACAACCCGATCGTATAAATAGGCCCAGGCATAGCGTCCAATTCTGCAAGCCGATCGCGTGCGTCTTTGAGATAATTCATTTGAAGAACCCCACGCATAGAATGCGGGGGATTCTGACCCTCATCGCTGAGAGTCCACGCGCTCCAAAAATCCCGCACTTCGACAGGCTCAGTGTTTGATTTCTAGAGGCTTCCCAGGCTCAACATACTGCTGTTGATGCTCTTGCTCACAATTCATATTGGGCAAATCCTTGGGCGTTAATTCCGGGATGACCTCCCGTACTTGTAACTTAATTCCTAATTCAGCAAGTCCGCGTTGCCTAATAACTACAGCCGCATCTACATCGGCATCTGCTATATGACCACATGACTCACAAACAAATTTTTCTTTGTCTCTATTTGTGGGGCTGATATAACCACAGACCGAACATTCTTGAGATGAATATCTAGGATTGGTTTCGTGAAATAGATTGCCTAGCTTTGCAGCTATTACTTTAACTTTCTCTTTCAATGAAGCCCAAGACGCATCCCAAATAGCTCTATTTAAGCCCGTTTTTGCTGATTGTCCATTTTCTACATACTTGCCTGTTTCTTCATCAATTTTAGGTGAACATCTTTTCATCATCCCTTTAACGTTTAAGTCTTCAAAGATCATACAACACTTAGTCTTTGAGTTTAATTTATGGGCTAATTTCCATTGAAAATCCTGCCGCTGATTAGCAACTTTATTTTCAATCAGTGCTAGATATTTATAAGCCTTACGCCGATTTTTAGAGCCTTTTATTTTTCGACTAGCTGCACGGCTTCTGATATTTCGTCGTCGTTCTTGTTGGGTATAAAATTTAGGATTATTGACAATTTCCCCCGTACTAATGGAGAGAATTTTATTAATACCTAAATCTATACCAATCGCTGATGTAATTTCAGATGGCAATGGCATATTCGGTACTGACTCATCTTCTAATCGTACTGAAATATACCATCCATCCGACTTAAGTTTCACTGTAACAGTTCTGATTTTAAACCCGTATGGGAATAATCGAGATTGATAAAAACGCATCCAACCAATTCCCGGTAATCTCACTTTATTTCCTGTGAATCTGACATCACCTGGGGGATAACTAAATGAATGATATTGTCCTCTACGCTTAGGTTTAGGAAATTTTCCCAACCCTTGAAAAAATCTTTTAAATGCGTCATCAACCCGCCTTAACATTTGTTGCAAGACATGGTGTTGAATGCGTTTATACCAAGTCCGCTCACATTTTAGATTAGGTAAATCTGCATCTTGTTGGGCTAAAGCATTCCGCTTTTTGCTCACTCCTTTTTTATCTGTTGCCCAAGGATTCCCATAAAGAGCATTTTTAGAAACTGAACAAGTGAGTGGAGTACATTCAGCGCCAGTATAAATATCACAGTAATCACCCATGACGGGAAATACAGCTTGTCTATAAGCTTGTTCTCTTTCTCGCACCCTAAAATTGTATTGCAACCGCAACATTTCCACGTGCTGTTCCATCTCTTTTTCTTGAGACAAAGAAGGGTCGAGTCGGTAGTTATAAGCTAAAAGCATTAAATATTTTTTTGGTTTTGAATATATTGTTTAATAATTTCCAATGGTGCTACGCCTACCGTAGCACAGAAATAGCTGTTAGTCCACAATGTCGGAAGTCTACTTTTTAGCCAAGAAAATTCTTGCCTCAGCAGTCGTGATGAGCGACCTTTCATATATCTTAAAAGTTTGGCGATTCCGAATTGTGGATCTATCTCTACCAAAACATGAACATGATCTGGCATAATTTCCATTTCCCGAATATTCGCCCCAAATTCCGATGCTACCGACTGTAATATTTGTTTAAGTCGAATATCTACTCCGTTAATCAAAACTTTGCGCCGATACTTAGGACACCAAACGACATGGTAGCAGCAAGAATAGACGACATTGTGATTTGACTTGAATTTTTTATCCAGATCATTTAATATACAGCACTTAGCTATATATTGTTATTAAGTTTTATTGCGATTGTTTGGTATGAAGAATATTTGACTGTGGCTAAAGCCACAAGCGCCCTTACCCCGTACTTAAAAGATAGGGGCTTGCGGGCGCGTTTTTCGGTCAGAAGAGATAAAATACTCCTCAAAGTCCGGATCGTCGTCAAGCTCGATCGCCTTCATAATATCTAATAACCGAGGCTCGATTGTCACCAACCGAGACACCAAAGCAATCTGTTGGCGATAACCGGGACGACGAAATGTGCCCGGATCTGCCGCCAAATTGGCAAAAAAGTTCTGCAAAACCGGGTCATTCTGCACCTTTTCCCGCAGCGGATTAGCAATTTCAGGCTTGAGATCGACTTGCGGCCAGTATTTGTCCGCCGGTATAAAAGCGTGACCGGCGACATTTGCTTGATAAACATTAAACCCATTATAGAACAAGTAATCCGCCAACCGCCACATCTGGTGAGGCTTATTACTGAAGCCGTGGAATATCAGCACCGTACCGCGAATTGCTTCTCCCGCTTCGTGGAACTGGTAGTAAGGATAAGCCCCAGATCGATGGTCTGGGTTAGCGTCGATGCTGTGGATATACGCATCAATCTTCTGCTTAGTTTGAGCGATCTGCTCGGCGCTGGGGGTAAAATTAGTATCCATGCAGTTAATTTTAAACTCCGTAGTGTTTGCTTTGAGCTTTAGCCGATCGCCAACTTCTTTCAAGATAAAGCTAAAACGATCGGGATTTTTCCTAAATTTAGCTGCAAATCAGAGTCTAATCACCAATTTCTCCAAAACGATAGCCTTTACCGTAGACGGTGTGAATCAACTGAGTTTCACCAACAGCCTCAATCTTGCGACGCAGCAGACGAATTAAAGCGGCTAATACATTGCTGCTAGGTAGATCGCTTTCTGCCCAAAGTTCTTGATGAAGTTGTGCGTGAGTCAGCAATTGACCGGGATGGCGCATAAAATATGCCAATAAATCATTCTCTTTTTCCGATAAATCTATTGTGCGTCCGCGACGATAAGCTACTTGGTTCTCGCCATCTAACTCTAAATCGCCTACTCGCAACCGCTGGGTTGTTGAGGTAGATTCTAGCACAGTCGATCGCCTGAGCAAAGCCCGAACCCGTGCTAGTAACTCTCGCAATTCAAAAGGTTTTACCAGATAATCATCTGCACCGGCGTCCAATCCCTGCACGCGATCGTCCAAAGTATCTTTGGCGGTAAGAAATAATACTGGTGTCGTGAGTCCGGTACGTCGCAATTGCTGGCAAATTTCCAACCCACTTATTTGCGGCAGCATCCAATCCAGAATCAACAAGTCATAATCGCCTTGGGCCGCTAACTGACTTCCAGAATTTCCATTATAAGCCACATCGACGCTGTAACCTTCGCGACTTAACACAGCTTTGAGCGGTTCAGTTAGTTCAACTTCATCATCAACTAGAAGAATTCGCATAAGCAAGGCATGGGACATAGGAAATTTTAGATTTTAGATTTTAGATTAAACTTCTATCTTAAATGCCCCACTTTAAAGAGGATGTGGGTAAATATTTGAAATAAGTTGACTGCTAAAGGTCTGTAATAGGGAATTATGAGAGTATTGCACTTATACACCGCTTTGCAATTGAGTGAAGTACAGATTGTAGGGGCGAAGCATTGCGTGCCGTAGGCATTAGCATTGCGGAATAAACGTTTCGGTCTTAAGTTAACACACATTCCGCAATGCTTCGCCCTTTACCTCATTCACCTGCAAGCCGCTGTAGGTTTAAATTTGAAAAGCGATCGACTTATTCGCAGTATAAGAGAGGGAATGAGCCTGCCATGCAACCACCCCTGCCTCTGGGGACTATCCTCCAAAACCACTATCGCCTGACCAAAGTTCTCGGTCAAGGGGGATTTGGCCGTACTTACTTAGCAGAAGACCAATCCCGATTTAACGAACTTTGCGTCCTCAAAGAATATACCCCACGCTTGACGACCGATTACGCCTTAGAGAAGTCAAAGGAACTTTTCCAAAGGGAAGGAGAGGTTCTCTATAAAACCCACCATCCCCAAATTCCTAAGTTTCGGGGCACTTTTGAGCAGGGCAAACGCTTGTTTTTAGTGCAGGATTATGCTTATGGAAAGAGCTACAGCACGCTGCTGCAAGAACGCCGACAGGAAGGGCGTACCTTGTCAGAAAGCGAAATTGTGGAGTTTTTGCAGCAAATGTTGCCCGTTTTAGCTCATATTCACGAGAAGGGGATTATTCATCGCGATATTTCACCAGACAATATCATTTTCAGAGAGAGCGATCGCCTGCCCGTACTGATCGACTTTGGCGCAGTCAAAGAAAAAGCCGCGCAGTTGGACACAACGGGAAATATTCCCCCAGCAACTACCGTAGGTAAACTCGGCTACGCACCTCCCGAACAACTCCAGACAGGGGAAGTTTACCCAAACAGCGACATCTACGCTTTAGGGGTGACGGCAGTGGTGTTGATGACTGGGCGCAAACCGCAGGAATTATTGGAACAATCAAGCATGACTTGGCGTTGGGAACTTTTGCCTCCCACCATCAGCCTTGGCATTTTCAACCTGCTCAAGAAAATGATGGCTCCCAGACCTTATAATCGCTATCAGTCAGCGATCGAAGTTAGCCAAGCTTTGCGAGCTTGGGGTGGTATAACAACTGCGGCTTCAGTCATAACTGCCAAAAAATCACAGGTGAAGCGGACTACACCCCATCCTCCCACGCGCAAAATTTCTGCGATCGCCAATAACCTATCAAATTTACCGCTGATCGGTGCAGCGATAGCTTTATTAGTTATCTTTGGCTTTTTCATCTTGTTCGGTTTAATGGTTCCGACTAAATCGGTAAAAACCTTGAATCAAGTAGCAAGCACTCCCACACCTGTACCAACGCCAACAACCGGCGATGTATCTTCCACACCTGTGCCAACACCCAGCATCGCACCCACCCCCACTCCCGAACCAATTAGCACCAGCGAAACCCTCAGCCCAGTATTTGGACAAACAACCTCCAAAGAGGGAAATCTCAAAACCAACCAAACCATTACCTACATTATTTCTGCCCAGCAAGGTCAGCAATTAAGTGTTGCTGTGGTTAGAGGAAATGTTTCGATAACAGTGTTAGCACCCAATCGAATACCGATCGATTTTCAAGCTAAGCAAGTGCAGCGATGGGAAGGCTTGCTCCCTTTGCCTGGAGATTACTATATTGAACTAAGTTCGATCGCAGGAGCTACCGATAGTGACTACAAGCTGGACGTCATGTTGACGAACCCCGTACAACCTACGCCCAGTGAGAGTCCCCCAACTATCCCCGAACCAAACCTCAGTCCTTTGCCATTCCCCCTCCCAGACGAAATGCAGCAAACACCTAGCCCCTAGAAAAAGTCAAAAGTTAGTAGGGGCGGGTTTTGTAAAATATTCTGTTGGTAATGAGATGTGTTACTTCGGCTTCGCTCAGTACAAGGGGCTAAACCCGCCCGTACAAAAGTCAAAAGTCAAAAGGGGGACAAGCAGGACAAGGAAGATTCTATCATCGCCGTTAGCGAAGCGGCGACCTTGGCGAAGTCGCCCGGAAGGGCTAGAAAAATCGCCCAAATATAGCAACCGCTTTCGTCGGTTAAGCCATAAATCTGGGGAGGGGGCTAGGGGCT